>DIKU01000141.1:8599-10934 GCA_002424645.1 Pelobacter sp. UBA5610
CCGGGTCTTAAAGCGGTTTGCGAGCAGCTCGGCATCCCGCCGGTATTGCACATGGGCTCCTGCGTCGACTGTTCGCGCATGCTGGTGTTGACCGGCGCGTTGGCCGACCATCTGGGGGTTGATACCGCGGCGCTGCCGGTTGTTGGATCGGCACCGGAGTGGACCACCGAAAAAGCCGTAGCCATCGGCGCGTACTTCATCGGTAGCGGAGTGCCGGTGCATCTGTGGCCGGTACCGCCGGTACTCGGTTCGCCGGTCGTGACCAAGATCCTCACCGATTCGGCCAAGGACCTGCTCGGCGGTTACTTCTTCGTCGAGGAAGATCCGGTGGCGACCGCCGACCGCATGGAGGCGATCATCATGGAGAAACGCGCCGGTTTGGGTCTGTAAGGGATTTCTGTCCGGAAACGGTTATTTTCCGCCGTGGCTGCGTCAATCTTCGGGCTTGCTTGTGCGGCGTACCGATGTACGCCTCCGCGCAAGGCCTTGATTTCCTTGCCACGACAAAAAATTCCTCGTTTCCGAATCAGAAATAGCCTTGTTTTCCTCCGGAGTTTCGGAGCAAAACAGAGGAGGAGATACTATGCAACAAATGAAAGGATTTCGCGTCGTTATCACCGGCAAGGGTGGCGTCGGAAAAACCACCCTTACCAGCTGCCTGTCACGCTTGTTGGGACAGCGGGGCATCAAGGTTCTGGCGGCCGACGAAGACCCGCAGATGAACCTGCCTTACGCCCTCGGCTTGCCGGTTGCCGAGGCGTCCGCCATCGTTCCGCTCAGCCAGAACCCCGATTATATCGAGGAAAAGACGGGTGCGCGCCCCGGTAAGTCCTTCGGCGCCCTGTTTCGCCTCAATCCCAATGTCGAGGACGTGATCGGTCGTTTCGGGGTGCGTGTTGACGATAATCTCAGTCTGCTGGTCATGGGCACCGTGGTACAGGCGGCGGCCGGTTGTCTCTGCTCGGAGAACGTGCTGCTCGACTCGGTTCTGAACTACCTGGCGCTGCGTGACGAGGAAGCCATCCTGCTCGATACCCAGGCCGGCGTGGAACACTTCGGCCGCGCTTTGTCCAAGGGGTTTTCCCAGTGTCTGGTGGTCAGCGATCTGTCGTTCAATGCCTTGGCGGTGGCCAAACATGCCGCCGAACTGGCCCGTCAGCTCGGTATCGCCCGTATCCATCTGGTCGTCAATCGCTATCGCGACGAGGCAAAGGACAAGCTGCAGCGATTCGCCGAGGCGACCGGCACCGACACGACCCAATTGTTCGACGTTATTCATACACTGCCCGCGGAACCGCGCTTCGAGGCGTTGGAACCGGATGTGACCCGTATCCTCAGTATGGATAGCGCCTATGTGGCAGGTCTGAACGCCGTGGCCGACGACATGCTGGCCTTTGACCGGCAACGCCAGGCGCTGGCTGCCGCCAACGCAGGCAATGAGGGGGGACAGGGATGAAAAAGATTTTTGTCGATTATCGCAAATGCGTGGCCTGCAAATCGTGCGAAATGGCCTGCGCTGTGGCGCATCACCCGGGCGGCAGTCTTTACGGGCTGGTCGGTGACGCCAAAACCCAGGTCAACGTGCGGGTGCTGGGGGTGGAACACGAGGCTTTTCCCGTTTCCTGCCGGCACTGTGATCCGGCCGCCTGTCTGACGGCCTGTCCTGCCGGGGCCATCGCCCGCGATCCGGAAACCGGCGCGGTGGTGCAGAATCCGGCCAAATGCCAGGCCTGCGCCATGTGCGCCATGGTCTGTCCCTTCGATGCCATCTCCTTCAAGCACACCCATCGCGCTCTGCCGGGCCGTGAGGTGGCCTACAAGTGCGATCTGTGTCATGAGCGTCTGGCCCAGGGGGAGGCGCCGGCCTGTGTGCAGGCCTGCCATTCGAGCGCGCTGGTGTTTAAGGAGAGCGAACCGCAGCGGGAAAAACGGGCGGTTTCCAGCCTGAAAGTGTATCTGCTCGGCGAGGGGGGGGAACCGCCGCTGTTTTCGTTGCATCGGGAACTGCGCCGTAAGACCTTTGCCCGTCGCAGGATGGGAAAATCATGAAAATCGTGACCGTCGGTACCGGCATGGCCGCAGCCGAATTCGTGCAGCAATTGCGCCTGGGCGGTTTTGAAGATGAAATCGTGATGCTCAGTGACGAGCCTCACGCTCCCTACTCGCCTTGCGTTATCCCCTACCTGCTGGCCGGTGAGCCTCCGGACAACGTGTTTTGGAAGGGGCGGGATTTTTACGAGCGTTACCGGGTAACGGCTCATCTCAATGATAAAGTTGTCGAGATCGATCGGGAAAAGGCTCAACTGCGTAGCGCATCCGGTCGCGTCGAGAATTA
>DIKU01000157.1:0-6666 GCA_002424645.1 Pelobacter sp. UBA5610
GCAACCCCGCGGTCTTGGAGTTTGTAGTTGGGTGGTTGAATATCTTGAAACCTTAACTTCAACACCGCCGGTCCCGGCCGGCAGCCGGGATACTTTCTTTGCAAGGCCCCAAAGAAAGTATCCAAAGAAATGGCCTGGCTTCGCCGTTATGTCTGTCGCGACAGGGCTTGCCACGACGCACCATGGCGCAAAAAGACAAGCGACATGTCTTCGTAGGGTGCATTTGTCAGCAGAGTTGAGGCGCATAGCTCGCAGCACAGCCGTGGCCTGCACCGGCGCTGCTAGATTTGATAAACGCTTTTGCATTGCCTTTGAGGTTGATACCCTCTGTGTCGCAGCCAGAATGGAGCAAGCGACGGGCGAAACAGGCGGAGGTTTGAGCGCAGCGAATCTTCTCCGCCCGCCGGGCGGGGGCGCAACCCTGCCACCTTGGACTTCCGTAGCAGGATCGATGCGCTTCGTGCTTCAGCACATCCTACTGGGCTGTAAGCTAAGATACTTCTAGATAGATGGCTCGATATCGAGGGGGGCTTCGAAAAAATCGCGATCACGGCTGACACCGGACCAACCGGGCATTAGCAGGGAGTAGTTGCGGGTGGCGCGCAGATCGAGTTCAAGCATGGCCATGGCCAGGCGATAGTCTTCAGAATGGGGGCCGTAGGTACGTTTAAGCTGGGAGTAGATCCGTGACAGGTTGGTGACCATGGGCAGGCGACGGCGTTTGCGGGCGGCGCCAAGGAACGCGCGCCCACGCGGGCTGCTGCCGAGCAACCGCAGGTAGAGAGGACCGGAGGCCAGCAGGCCGTCCATCAGGTCAGCGCGGACATCGTTGAGGATATACATCAATGTACGCTGGATGCGGGTGCGCGTAAACTGGCGCACCTTCACCGCATCCACCAATTCCTTCCAATCGCGGCTGGTGGCGGCAGCATCGGTCAAACGAGCGTCGATACCGCTTTCGACCTGGTAGAGGGTCTGCAGATAGTCGCGGCCGCGAAAGATCTGCGCAAGCAGCAACCGGTGCAGCAGATCCTCATCGGGATAAAGCCGGCCGGCACGGGCCCCCGCCATCACCTCTGCAGCCGGAGTCGGCAGCAGGTCATCCACCGGTTCGCCCGCAGCCAATCGTTTACGAATACCGCTGGCGCTTGCGATGTTGCCGGGAGCCACCACCACATCATGATAACCGGCGCCCAGACGCGAAATGGTGAAAGGTTGCATGGCGCTGTCGGTAGACCGAAGTGCACGCAGATACTCGATGCCGAGGATATTGTTGGGTTGATGCAAAGGCAAAGTGGAGGCGTCGCAATCGGACAGTTCCGCACAAACCTGACTGCGGGCAGCGGCATAATGCATCCCCTGGCGCAACAGGGTCGCGGTTCGTTCGGCCACCAGCTCCCCGCGTTCTTCCAGCAAACGGGCGCAGCCTTGCAAAGCCCCCAGGTCGCCCGATTCGCTGCCGAAACAAAGACTGTCGACACCGAGGGCCTCGAGACACTGCACCGCGCCGCGCGCGAAATGGGGCGCACTGGCGCAGGCAAACGGAAACGGCAACTCGATGACCACATCGACTCCGCAACGCAGGGCCATTTCGGCGCGCCGCCATTTATCGAGCAGCGCCGGTTCACCGCGTTGCAGAAAGTGCCCGCTCATGACCGCCACCGCGACTTCGGCGCCGGACGTTTCGCGGCTGGCCCGCAGATGGTGCAGGTGACCATTGTGGAAGGGATTGTATTCGGTGATCAGGCCGACCGCGCGCATGGCGGGGCTCCTTAACATTGCTGAAGGCTGAGTGCTGAAAAAAGTAAAAACTTCTTTGTTTACCGGCTTTCTCTGTGATCCTGTGTCTTGATTAACCGCAACAAACGGGTGTGATGAGGATTTTTGAATTCCAAACCCCTATGTCTCACGCAAAGCCGCAAAGACGCAAAGAGACGCAATAAGCATCTCTAGACTTAGCTTTTCTTTGCGACTTTGCGTCTTAAGTGAGCATAGCGAACGGGCGTGAGATCGTTTTCCAGAGAATTTAAATCCTGATCTCACGGGGGAAAACAAGCAAGAGTCAAAATGCCCATCTCTTACACTGAGCGTGCCCGGAGCTGAAGAGCCTCATAAAAGATAAGGTATATCAACATATAAATACGCAGAAAACACGGAGTCACCGATTAAGTATCGCATCAAAAGATTTGATTTTCTCGGCAGTCTTTGCGTGCTTTGCGGTAAAAGTTTGACTACCGACGCGTTCAAACCTCAATCGAGCAGTACCGGCAAACGACGATCGATGAAGTTTTCCGTCGGCGAGACGCAGGTACGATAGGCCAGCGCTTCGACCCCCTCGGATACAGCCTGACGCAGCAAACGGCCATATTCGGGATCGATCGAGTCCGCCGGCCGGAAGGCTGTCGCCTCGCCGCGCTGTACGACGAACAGCACCGCCGCGCGTAATCCACTGCGCCGGGCATCCATCAAGGTACGCAGATGCTTCTGGCCACGGGTGGTCACCGCATCGGGAAAACAGGCGCATTGCGCATCGCACAGCAAGGTGACGTTCTTGACCTCAACCAGAGCCTGGCGTTGCTCCTGCTGCAACAGAAAATCGATGCGGCTGTCACCGTAAGCGTGCTCCGGTGTGACCTGCCAGTTCGTGAACTCGGCGATCGCGCCGCCACGCAGAGCCTCCTCGGCCACCCGGTTGGTGCGGTGGGTATGGGTGTCAACCCAGAACCCGGCAACTTCAATGAGTTCCAGGGTGTAGGCCAGCTTGCGCTTGGGGTTGTCGCTGCGCGAAATAAGCACCCGGTGTCCCGGCACGGCACACTGCAGCATGCTGCCGGTATTGGGCGTATGCGCCGTGACCAGCGAACCGTCGGCCAGTTCCACATCGGCCAGAAAACGCTTGTAGCGGCGCACCAGTTTTCCCTCGATCAGCGGCGAGGGAAGCTTCACCCTTCCAACTCCGCCATTTCCCATTCGGCGATACCGAGCAGATACAGGATCGAATCGAGGCTCGGCTGATTGATGCGATACTCGGCCTGCTCCCGCACCCGCGCCTTGGCGTTAAAAGCGATACCCAGGCCGGCTTTGCCGATCATGGGCAAGTCGTTGGCGCCGTCACCGATGGCGATGACCTGGCTCAGGGCGATCCCTTCGCGATGGGCGATCTCCTCCAAAAGTTCGGCCTTGCGCTGTCCATCCACGATAGACCCGCGCACCTCTCCGGTGACCTGACCATTTTCAATGGCCAGATCGTTGGCGTAGGCGTAGTCGAGGCCGAGTTCGTTTTTAAGGCGATCGGTAAAGAAGCTGAAACCGCCGGAGATAACCGCCGTCTTGAAACCGAGTTGCCGCAGGACGCGTACCAGGTTCTTGGCTCCGGGGGTGAACGGCAAACTGCTGTAGACTTCTTCCAGGGCATCGCTCGACAGCCCTTTGAGCAGCGCCACCCTCTCGCGTAAAGCCTGTTTAAAGTCAAGTTCACCGTTCATGGCACGGTGCGTGATGTCCGCCACCTGCGCTCCGATACCGGCCAACCGTGCCAGTTCATCGATCACCTCAACCTGAATCAGGGTCGAATCCATATCGAGCACCACCAGGCGTTTGGCGCGGCGATGCAGGTTTTCCTTCTGCAAGGCGATATCGATGCCCAGACCAACTCCGGCGTTGAGCAACTGACGGGTCAGGTCCTTGACATCAAGTCCGTCGGGAACGTTGATGACGAATTCGACACAACGCAACTGTCCCCGGGTGAGCTTGTTGATGCGCTGGATATTGACCTGGGATGCGGCCAGCGTAGAACCGATACGGGTCAAGACTTCGGCGTTGACCTCGGAGCCGAGCATGGTCAGCACGTACATGCATCCGGTCTGGTGCAAACGATAGGATTCAGGATCGACCGGCTCGAAGTCGAGATCCAGCCCTAACTCCTTGGCACGAAACAACAATTCTTTGAGCAACGGCTTCTGGTCGTGCATGCCATCGGGCAGGTCGATGAGCACCGACAGTGAAACCATGGTATGCGCCACGCTCTGTTCTATATCGCGGATGCGCGCCCCTGCTTCGGCGATACAACCGGCCACGGCAGCGATGATCCCGGCCCGGTCCGGTCCGGTCATCGTGACCAGCACCATTTTATCTTCCATGAGAAAACCTCGTTGATGGGAAAAAGGGAGTTATTTTACTCCCAAATGTCGCAGGCGACAACCCCCCTTCGGCATCGTTCGACTTTCAAAAAAAGAATATTGACATCTCTTGGGTTCTAATTAAGTATACGATGTACAGTTTCTCCGTAAAAGGCAAAATTGGAGCAATCCAACGACGCAAAGCCGCGGGTCCTTTTGGGACAGCCGAGCTACCGAAGAGAGCGACTTTTGTGGGTTTTACACAGCCAGACGCCCGTCTTCGGCACACCGGAAACGGGCGTTTTTGTGTCCACTGACAGCCGGATACGTATAACCGTTACAAGAAGACGGCCGGATTCAAAGCCGAACAGGCATGCCGTTCAGGAGGCGACAAAATGCATCGAGTAGCGTGGCTACTGAGCTTGGCCATCTTGTGTTTTTCCGGAACAACTCTTGCGGGGGAAACCGTGCGGTTTGCGCCGCTGCCGATGGAAAACCGCGAGACCGTGGTAAAACAGTTCCGCCCCATGACCGATTTTTTACAGAAACGCCTCGGCATTACCATTGAATATGTCTATGCCGACAGTTATGCCGATATCCTGCAAAAATTCCGCGCCGGCAAAATCGATCTCGCGTACCTCGGCCCGCTGCCTTATGTCGAACTCCACAGCCGCTATCCCCAGGCCGAACCACTGGTCCATTTCAGGGAGGCCTCCGGCGAGACGGCTTACACCTGCTCACTGGTCGCATTTGCCGACTCGACACCCTCGCTTGCCAAACTTGCCGACAAAAACGTCGCCTTGACACAACCTCTTTCTACCTGCGGGTATCTATCGGCAAATGGCCTCCTGCGCCGATACGGCAGCAACCTGGAACGCAACAACTACCGTTACCTGGGCAAGCACGACGCTGTCGCCCTGGCGGTGGTGCAGGGCCAGTACGATATCGGCGGCCTGAAAACGGCCATTGGCAAAAAGTATGAACACCTGGGTCTGTCGATTCTGGCAGAAACCGCTCCCCTGCCCTCATTTGCCCTGGTGGCCAACAAGGTCACTCTCAGGCCGGGGCTGCAATCACTGATCCGGAAGGCACTCATCGACATCACCCCCAGCAAAAACCGGGAGATGCTCGCCGGTTGGGGCGATAATATTCGTTACGGTGCGGCACCGGCCAACGACGGCGATTACGATGTCATCCGCGAACTGCTTGGCGACGTGGAGATCCCCGACCACGGTAACTTTTAAATGGGGGGCCTGTTAAAACGCCTGGTAGCGTGCTTCGGGCCGATCATTGTCGTGCTCCTGCTAACCGTAGGGGTTGGTCTGTTTTTGCACAAAACCATGCAACAGAAAAGAAACAGCCACTTTTCCGAGTATCAGAGTACCCTGGATACGGCCTATCGGGCCAGTATCCAGATGTACCACCTGGCCATAGAAAACATTTACACCAATTGCATCAACCGCCCTGAAATACTGGAACTCCTCGCGGCCGCACAGACCAGCGACGGCCCCCAGCGTGACCTGGCCCGGGGAAGGCTGTATCGCCAATTTTTCCCCGTGTATCAGAACATTCAGGACGATATCCCCTTGCATCTGGAATTCTACCTGGCCGATGGCACCAGTTTGTTACGTTTCCATAAACCCGACCGTTATGGCGATCCGCTCCGCGACTTTCAACACCTCGCGCACCTGACCAATACGCAGAAACGTCCAACGCACGGATTTGAAACCGGCAAGGTACGTTCCGGGTTTCGCTACCTTTACCCACTGAGTTTTCGGGGTCGTCACCTCGGCAGCATCGACGCCTGCGTTACAGCCAAAGGCATTCGCGACGCCCTGGCAGAACTCGATCCCGGCCGCGAATATGCCTTTCTTCTCAGTCGCGGCCAGACTCTGCCAAACATCTTCCCCGAACAGCAATGGCTATACAGCCAAGCGGATCTCCATCCCGATTTTTTATCCGAAGACGCCAACGCCATTCTCCCGGACAGTCCGCCGAAACTTTCCGATGGCGCTACGGCCATCAATCGCCAGCTGCGCCTTGACCCTCAGGTACAAACAGCCATGCTCCAAGGCCGGCCCCTGACTTCCCACGCTGCGGTCAATGGTACGGATTACATCGTCTCATTGCTGCCGATCATGAATACCCGCGGCGAAGTCGCCGGATACTTGACGTCCTATGCCCCGGATCCCATCTATGCCACCTTCACCCACGAATTTTACATCTATCTGACCACGATGCTCATCGTGGCGGCCATGATGAGCATCCTCATTCTGCGCCTGCGGCGCTGGACCATCGCCCTGAGTACAGAACAAAGAAATCTGCAGACCATGAACGACGCCTTGGCGGAAGGGGTTTACGTCACCAACCGGCAGGGCATCATCGAACGCATCAACCCGGCGGCCTGTAAAATTCTCGGCTACTCCGAGCAGGCCCTGCTAGGCCAAACGGCGCATGATTTGTTTCACAGCCATCGCGGCAACGCCTATCGCGACAAGGAAACCTGTGCGTTTTTCCGGGCGGTCAATCAAGGCGAAAACTACGACGG
>DIKU01000157.1:6743-7636 GCA_002424645.1 Pelobacter sp. UBA5610
CATGATATCAGCGAACGCAAACACATGGAGGAGACGCTGCGGGACAATGACCAGATCCAGCGCACCCTGATGGAAAGCCTCCCCGTAGCCCTGATCATTATCGATGCGGAAACCCGCTCTATCGAAAGCATCAATCCGGCGGCAACCAAACTGATCGGTCTTGACGAGGACAATATCATCGGTAACCGCTGCCATCGGTTCATGTGCACTGCCCATGAAAGCAACTGCCCGATCCTCGACCTGCAACAGGAGGTAAACAGTTCGGAGAAGCTGCTGCTGCGTTCCGACGGCACCCAAATTCCGGTCCTGAAAACGGTCAAGAAAATCACCATTCAGGGACGTGAAAAACTTCTCGAATGCATGATGGATATCCGCAGCCTAAAGGAAGCGGAAGACGCCCTGCAACAAGCCAATCAGCAATGGAAAGAAGCCACGGCCAAAGCTGAGAAATTGGCCGAGGCAGCCGACATGGCCAACCGGGCCAAAAGTACGTTTCTCGCCAACATGAGTCATGAGATCCGCACCCCCCTGAATGCCATTCTCGGCTATTCCCAACTGTTGCAGCAGGACAAGGAACTGCAGCCCAGTCATCGCGAGCAGATCCAGACCATCAATCGAAGCGGCGACCACCTGCTGGAGCTTATCAACGATATTCTGGAAATGTCGCGTATCGAAGCCGGGCATGTCGTTATCCAGACCGCTCCACTCGATTTCCGTCAAATGATGGCTGACATCGCCTCGATGTTCAAACTTTCGTGCCAAAAGAAGGCGCTGCTGTTCGAAATGACCCTGGAGCAGGGATTACCCCATTGCATGCTGGCTGACCGGCGCAAACTCCGGCAGGTGCTGATCAACCTTTTATCCAATGCCGTCAAGTTCACAAATCACGGCCG
>DIKU01000108.1:0-166 GCA_002424645.1 Pelobacter sp. UBA5610
CCACGCATAACGATAGCGCCAAGGGCCTCTTCGAAGCAGGGATCGTCAAAGGACAGCAATCGCATCATTATCTTACTCCTCAGTCTTTCGCAGCATCCTCGGACAATACCCGTTCCAGGTCCTGAATAATTCGGGTAATGCGCTGATGCTTGGTCTTGAGACTGGC
>DIKU01000108.1:224-505 GCA_002424645.1 Pelobacter sp. UBA5610
CCGGTCGATACCAGATCGACAATGCGCTCGGCCAAACCGACCAGGGGAGCCAGCTCAATGGAACCGTAAAGTTTAATCAGCTCGACCTGAACGCCACGCTCGGCAAAATAGCGCTCGGTGATGTTGGGATATTTGGTAGCCACGCGAATATTGGACCAGCTGGCCGGATCCTCATCACGCAGCAATGCGCCGGGTTCGGCCACGACCATGCGGCAATAACCGAATTTCAGATCAAGCGGTTCATAAAGGTCCTTGCCCTGCTCCAGCAAGGTGTCTTTACC
>DIKU01000108.1:604-10192 GCA_002424645.1 Pelobacter sp. UBA5610
CCGTTCATCTCCGGGCAGGTAATGCCAATTTTGGCAAACAACTCCATGGAGTCCTGCATGATACGGCCCTTGGGCAGGGCAAATGTTATGTAGTCACTCATAAATTGTAGTCCTTTGTCATTTGTCAATTGTCATTTGCCATCGGTTTTTCGGCGTGTAGGCTTGGCCGTTTACGAATGACCAATGACCAGGGACCAAGAACAAATCAGGCCTCAACCCGTTCAATACGCGCACCAAGCATGCGGAACTTTTCCTCGATACGCTCGTAACCCCGATCGAGATGATAAATACGCGATATCTCCGTGGTATTTTCAGCTGCCAGACCGGCCAGCACCAGACAGGCGCTGGCGCGCAGATCGGTGGCCATAACCGGAGCGCCAAGGAACTCTTTAATCCCCCGCACCGTGGCCGATTTGCCTTCGATGGTGATATCGGCGCCAAGACGCTGCAATTCACACACATGCATGAAACGGTTTTCGAACACGCTCTCGGTAATCACGCTGGTACCATCGGCAATGCTCATCAAAGCCATGAACTGGGCTTGCATATCGGTTGGGAAACCCGGATGGGGCTGGGTTTTGATGTTAACCGGAGCGATCCGCCGCGGACCCTGAACACGCAAAGCATGATCCTCGACAGTGATCTGAACGCCGGCCTCCTGCAATTTGCTGATCAAAGCCTCGAGGTCGGCCTGGCGGGCACCGAGCAACCGTATATCGCCACGGGTCATGGCAGCAGCCACCATGAACGTGCCGGCTTCGATGCGATCCGGCATAACCGAGTAACGCAGCGGCTGCAGTTCATCGACCCCTTCAATGATGATGCGGTCGCTTCCTGCGCCTTCGATACGGGCCCCCATGCAGGTCAGGGCCGCCGCAAGATCGACGATTTCCGGCTCACAGGCTGCATTTTCAAGCACCGTGGTACCGCGTGCCAGAGATGCCGCCATCAGCAGATTTTCGGTTCCGCCGACAGTGGGAACATCAAGATAGATATTGGCACCGTGCAGACGCTTGGCCCTGGCTTCGACATACCCATGGTCGAGATCGATACTGGCACCCATGGCCTCCAGACCCTTGAGATGCAGGTTTATGGGCCGGGCGCCGATAGCGCAACCGCCGGGCAAGCTGACCCGGGCATGTCCGAGCCGCGCCAACAGGGGCCCAAGCACCAGAACGGAGGCGCGCATGGTGCGTACCAGATCGTAGGGAGCCTCAACACTCTGAATACGGCTGCCGTCGATCGTAAAAGTATCATCCTGGCGCGTGACGTCGGCACCCAGAATAGTCAGAAGTTTTTCAGCGGTCGCTATATCGCGCAGCGCCGGAACGTTTTCCAGGTAATGCTGGCCGGGGGCCAGCAGGGTAGCAAACAGCAATGGCAACGCTGAATTTTTGGCACCGCTGATTTTAACCTCGCCCTTGAGGCGCTTGCCGCCGTGAATGACTATCTTTTCCAAACTGCTACCACCTAATTTTTATAGGAAAGGGTAATTCTTCGTCGAAATCGCTACCCCGGCACATAAACTGCCCTACGCAGAAAACGTAACGAGGGGCGCGCTTTTCGTTCCACCATCAAACAGCCCGGTCAACAACCCCGGTTCGTGCTCCGACGACCCGCGGCACGCCGCCATAATCATCGCGGCAAAACACTTCCTTCAACCCCGCATCGGCGAACAATCGCTGCACATCCGACGCTTGATAGATGCCTACCTCTACCAGCAACCAGCCACCCGGAACCAGGCAGAAGCTGGCCTGCCTGGCCAGCGCCCGATAAGGATCCAGACCATCGGAACCGCCGACAAGGGCCTGGCGTGGCTCAAACTCGCGAACCTCCGGCATCAGCCCTTCCACATCGGCGGCCGGTATATAAGGCGGATTGGACACAATCAGGTCAAAAGGCCCCGCGGGCAAATGAGCCAGGTCACCCTGAAGGAAGGTAATCCGATCCTCGACACTGTTGCGCCGGGCATTGCGCTCCGCTACCGCCAGCGCGTCGGGGGAAATATCCAGAGCCACCACCTGCGCATCGGCAAGTTCATGAGCGAGGGCCACAGCGATAGCGCCGCTGCCGGTGCCTACATCCAGAATGCGGTGACCACCAGCCAGCCGCAGCGATTCCTCCACCAGAACTTCCGTATCCGGGCGCGGAATAAGGACCGCCGGCGATACGCAGAAGGGCAAAGACCAGAATTCCGTCTCGCCCAGAATGTATTGCAACGGCTCACGCTTGGCACGTCTCACAACCAAAGCGCGATAGGCGCTGAGTTCCGACTCTTCCAGTGGGCGATCAAAATGCAGGTAGAGCCCGACCCGATCCAGCCCAAGGCTGGCCCCGAGGAGCAATTCGGCATCGCGCCGGGGGCTTTCGATCCCCTTGTCGTGAAAATAGTCCGTCGTCCACTGCAGGATTTTAAGCACCGTCCAGGTTTGTGCCAATCAAGCCTCCTGGGCCGCCAACGACTCACTTTGAAAATGCATGGTGAGAGGTTCAATAAGCTCAGAGAGACTGCCCTGCATGATGCTTTCCAACCGATAGAGAGTAAGACCGATGCGATGATCGGTGCAGCGCCCCTGGGGGAAATTATAGGTACGGATACGCTGACTGCGGTCGCCGCTTCCGACCTGACTTTTGCGATCGGCAGCCATTTGCGCCTGCTGATCGGCAACCATCTGGTCCAGGATGCGGGACTTGAGAACTTTCATAGCCTTGGCCTTGTTTTTGTGCTGGGATTTTTCATCCTGGCAAGAGACCACGACGCCGGTCGGCAGATGGGTGATACGCACCGCCGACTCGGTTTTATTAACATGCTGACCACCGGCACCGGAGGCGCGGTAGACATCGATACGCAAATCCCCCGGATCCACTTCGACATCGACATCTTCGGCTTCGGGCAACACGGCAACGGTGCAGGCTGAGGTATGGATACGTCCCTGGGTCTCCGTGGCAGGCACGCGCTGAACCCGGTGGGTACCGCTTTCGTATTTGAGCTGCGAATAGACCCGCTTGCCGCTGATCATGGCAATGACTTCCTTGAGTCCACCGGCTTCGGACTCCGAAACACTCATGGTCTCAACCGTCCACCTCTGTCCCTCTGCAAAACGGCTGTACATGCGGAACAGATCGGCGGCAAACAAAGCAGCCTCGTCACCTCCGGTCCCGGCGCGGATTTCGAGGATGACATTCTTTTCGTCGTTGGGGTCTTTAGGCAGCAGCAAAAGTTTAAGCTGTTTCGCCAACTCGTCGCGACGCGCCTCAAGCTCGGGCAGCTCGATACGTGCCAGATCCCGCATTTCCGGATCGCCATCCTGCAGCAATTCACGGTTGCCATCGAGATCTTCATTGACACGCTTGTATTCGCGATACACCTCGACCACCGTGGCCAACTCGGCGTGTTCGCGTGACAGATCCAGAAAACGCTTCTGTTGCGTCACCACGCTGGGGTCTGACAACAACCCTTCGACCTCACGGAACCGGTCTTCTACCTCTTCTAGCTTGTTGAACATCATTGGCTTTCGGTCACTCTCACCAGACGATTATCGGACAGACCCTACAGATCGGCAAACTCTTTACGAACTTCATCGACCCGGCCGCAGGTCATGGTACCCTCGGGACAGGCCCCGTGCAGACAACCCGGCCCCCCCACGGCAAACAGCCGAGGCGAGACAAGACGCACCTGCCGCAGCATCTCCTTCGCCAGGGCGCGTATTTCCCACTGCGCGCGACGGCAACAGCGCAAAGCGAAAAAATGCAACAGTTCACGGGCATTCATGGTCATGACCAATTTGGTTTCGGCCGCATTGGGCAGTACAAACCGGGCATCTTCAGCCGGTATCCCGGCCTCCATGAGCTCACCGTAAACCAGATGCATCTGTTCCAGTGCCGCCTCAAAGCGGGCATTAAGCTCGGGGTTCGCAGCGATGGAAGGTGGCGTTACGGCGCCAAAGCGCTCTTTATGAGAAACGTAACGCTGGCTTTGCTGAGAATAGGACGCCAGGCGGTGACGCACCAGCTGATGGGAACAGGCGCGACTGATCCCTTCAATGCCGAAAGAGAATGAGACATGTTCCAGTGTGGACAGATGGCCGACAGACAAGATTTTGGCGAGCAGCATCTCCCGGCGTTCACTGTCCTGTTGCAACAGTTGCTCAACGGAAGAAGCCGAATAGCATAACCGGGCGGCGGCAGCCACCAACCGCTCGGGTTCGGGAGTATGGGTCAAAAGTTTTACAAGCATGGCTTCCCCGAACCGTGTCCCGCTCCGCCCCGCCGATCGCATGCAGCGCCCCAACGTATTACGGATAGCGGGTAGTCCAAATGCAACAGGGCAGAAACGCGCCGTGTCGCTTCTGCCTGTAAAGAAAAAAAGAAACGGCCCCGGAGGGCCGTCTCCGGCAATTACTTGTCGTTTTTAGCGTACTTTTTGCGGAAACGATCGATACGACCGGCGGTATCAAGAACCTTCTGCTTGCCGGTGAAGAACGGATGACATTCCGAGCATACATCGATCTGCATATCGCGACACTTGGTCGAGTTGGTGTTCAAGACATTACCGCAATGGCACTTGATCTCGACCGCCTCGTATTTAGGATGGATTCCTTCTTTCATGACTTTTCTCCTCTTTGCCCTGGCTTGGTACAGGGCCGAAACATAAAGCGGGAACACCGCAAGGCAAAGCGTACCTTTTAACATTTAAGGCAACAGATCGCAAGCCTTTTCTGCGCTTGACCACCCGTACCCCGCAGGACAAAACATACATTCTTTCTACAACAACGTTTCGATGCATCCCGCACGGAACACCCTGAAGCACCTATATATGCTTCCGGCTTCCCGACACCGGAAGGCATCAGCGATTCATGGTATCGAAAAACTCGTCGTTACTCTTGGTAGAGCCCAGTTTCTCCAGCAGGAACTCCATGCTGTCAACCACATTCATGGAAGAAAGAACCTTGCGCAGCAGCCACAACCGCTGCAACTGTGTCTGGTCAATGAGCAGGTCTTCGCGACGGGTGCCGGACTTGTTGACATCGATGGCCGGGAAGGTCCGCTTGTCAACCAGGCGCCGGTCAAGAATCGCTTCCATGTTGCCGGTACCTTTGAATTCCTCGAAAATAACCTCGTCCATCTTGCTGCCGGTATCAACCAGAGCAGTGGCGATAATGGTCAGACTGCCACCCTCCTCGATGTTACGGGCCGCACCGAAGAAACGCTTGGGCTTGTGCAAAGCGTTGGAATCGACGCCACCGGAGAGGATTTTTCCGCTTGGGGGCACCACGGTATTGTAAGCCCGCGCCAAACGGGTGATGGAGTCGAGCAGAATCACGACATCACGCTTGTGCTCCACCAATCGGCGAGCCTTTTCGATGACCATCTCGGCAACCTGCACGTGCCGGGTAGCCGGTTCATCAAAGGTCGAAGAAATAACCTCGCCCTTGACGGACCGCTGCATGTCGGTAACTTCCTCGGGGCGCTCGTCAATGAGAAGAACGATGAGATACACTTCCGGATGGTTGGCAGCGATAGAGTTGGCGATGTTCTGCAACAACACGGTCTTGCCGGTACGCGGCGGGGCGACGATCAGTCCACGCTGTCCCTTGCCGATGGGGGCCACCAGATCCATGACGCGCATGGACAGGTTATCCGGTGCGGCCTCGAGAACGATGCGTTCTTCGGGATAGAGGGGCGTCAGATTGTCGAACAGGGTCTTGTCCCGAGCGACGGCAGGGTTCTCGAAGTTAACCTCGGCAACCTTGAGCAGGGCAAAATAACGCTCGCCTTCCTTGGGGGGACGAATCTGCCCGGAGACCGTATCGCCGGTGCGCAGATTGAAACGGCGAATTTGCGACGGCGAAACGTATATATCATCAGGCCCGGGCAGATAGTTGGCGTCTGGAGCCCGCAGGAAACCGAATCCGTCCGGCAGGATTTCCAACACACCTTCGCCGAAGATGGCGCCGTTTTTCTCGGCGGTTCCATTAAGGATGGAGAAAATCAGATCCTGCTTGCGCATGCCCGCAGCACCCTCGATCCTAAGTTCCTTGGCGATGGCCGCCAGCTCGGTAATCTTTTTCTCTTTGAGTTCTTTTAAATTCATTTTTTCTCCTCAACCGCACGCCGATCATGACAAGCCCATCTTAGGTTGTCATACCTGCCGGCTTTTGCGGGGCACGCCACCTGCCACCCTCGCCTGTCGTTAAGGTCACGGGGACCGTCGTGATGTTACAGCTATTGGAATGGTTACAGAAAGGGTAGAACGGTTTTCCTTATTATGGATGCAGCACGCGGAGAAACACTGCCGCGGCAGACGAGTGGAAACTTATTCAATTATACAAAGGCTCTATTGATTACAGGATGATGTTCCGAAAGGTATCTTGCCATGGGATTTCTGTTCTGAAGTATCGAACGATGAATATCTATACTATCTACCTTGTTTAATGCTGCCTGTCAATGGATTAATTACCTTTTTACGCAAGGAAGGCAGAGAACCGAGTTCTTCCAGTCCCTGCCCCCCTGTTAAGCATATCCTGACTTTTCCCTGCGGCCTGCGAGTGGGCCTATTTGGCAAAAGGGTTCATAAACCCGGGCTTAAGCCCGGAAGCCAACTCCTTAAATAACTCGTTGTAAGGGACCGGCACCGGAACCGGGCTCTTGCCGAACCAACTTTTATCCGATTCGTTTAAAGTACGCTCAATACCCGGAACCGTTATGTATTTGGCGTAAATCTGGTCGGTTTTATTGTAGTAAGCCTCATCGAAATCGGGATATTGCAGATTCAGGAAAGGCCCGCCGACCGGACTACGATATTCCCACACGATCTCCCCCGAAGGCCGAACCACCGCCGCCGAAACCAGGATGCTATCGTACTTGGCATCCAGGTAACTCATCTTGGTGCGATCCCAACGCCGTTCCTGTCGCGGCGCGCCGTTAAATATGATGACCAGCAGCGCATCGGTCGCGGAAGCCTGGGTCAACTCCGCCACGGCGGCGGGGCGAAAACGATAAAAATAGCCACCGGCCTCATCTCCCGCAGCCTTGCGCGATATGGCCACCTGGCGCAGCAACTCCGAAGGCTCTCCGGCGACCTCGCGCACATCAAAGTAGGCCTTCTTCTCCCGCAACAATTCAATCAGAACCGCCTCTTTGCCCACATTGTTCCGACGCAGCAAATCGATTATCTGCCCGCTTTCGGGATGGCGAATTTCCGACCCGCTATCGACCATCAACGGCAGGACCCCCAAGGTCTTGACTATCGACTGATATTGTTCCTTGGGAACGTTGTAAATCCCACCGGCACAACCGGAGGACACTCCCGCCATAAAAAACACCAACACCGCCCATAGAACTCGACGCATAGACTCTGTTCTCCTTGGAATAGTTTGAACACACGTTTGTCGACATTAACACATTCCCCGGAAATTTTCAGTGCCGATCTTCACTCCCCTCCCTGCGTAACCCATCCGTCGCCGAAAAGCGACCTGCGCCGGAGCCGAAACCTCATGCTGTGGGCAGTCGACCACCCCGCGGTCGACTGCCCACGCATGCCTTCGCCACCATGTCCATCAATAAAATCCTCCCATTGGACGGTTGACAGCCAAGATCGGAGGGGTTAAATTCCTCGACATTGATGTTGTGCCGGACTTTTTTATTTTTCCCAGGAGGGATTTCTCCATGAACGCACCATACACTGCAATCCGCAAGATATTTTTCACCGCCGCCACCCTGCTACTGATCGCCAGCCCCACCCTGGCCGGCAGCCTTGAACCGACCGGCCTGCAGGATGGCCAACTCCTGCAAAAAAATCAGGCCGAGTTCCGCATCGGCTTTTCTTATGCAGACGACATGCGCAACCAGTTCCAGAGCGAGGACCGTGACCGCCGCGTCATGGAAGTGCCGTCCCTGACTCTCAACCTGGGTCTTGCTGAACGGGTGGAGGCCCAGTTGCAATACAGCTATCTGCATTTGCGTGAAAATGGCCAGGGCGACAAATGGGGCAGCGGTGACGTCACCCTCGGCCTCAAGGTTCGCCTGTGGCAAGAATCGCTGCGACTGCCGGCCATCGCCCTGCGGCTTGCCACCAAGTTGCCCAATGCCGACAACGAAGATGATTTCGGTACCGATGAAGCCGACATCTTTATCGACGCCCTGTTTACCCGCAACTATCCCCTGTTTTCGCTGTACGTGAATGCCGGAGTGGCAATCCTTGGGGATCCGCGCCCCGGCAACGACGGCCAGGATGACGTATGGAGATACGGTGTCGGGGTACGAATCCCTGTACTGCAGGACACCATGGACGCTCTGATCTCTATCGAAGGAATGGAAGGGGATGATTCGGTGAATAATCGCGGCGCGCTGCGGGCCGGCGTACAGACACAAGTGGGACCGTTTACCTGGGACCTGGGCGGCTCCATCGGCTATGTCAGCAAAAGCGAGGACTGGAGCCTGCGCACGGGCCTTACCGTACCCTTTGATCTACCGTCGGATTGGTAAGTTTTTGAATCAACTCGAAGGCCGAAACCTGCAAGGGTTTCGGCCTTCGATCACTCGTCACTCGACACTCGTCACGTGACCCTGACATCCAGCACCGTCCTTCGGTACCTGCGTTGCGTCGAAATGCGCCACCCCCCACTCCAGCACTTCAACGGCCGAGGCAGTTTGTAACGCTTCCGGCGCCATCTGCCCCAAAAACCGCAAGGCCTGCCATATCAACTTGCCGCCATTGGAACCATCCAGGGCAACCGTTCCGTGGCGTTTGCTGACCTTTTCGCCGTTGGCGGCCATGACAAGGGGCAGGTGTGCATAGCAGGGTACCGCATATCCAAGGCAATGATGCAGATAGATCTGCCGGGGAGTGCTGCTGAGCAGGTCAGCGCCGCGCACAACCTGATTGACACCGCATTCGGCATCGTCGACCACCACTGCCAACTGATAAGCAAACAAACCATCGGCCCGGCGCAGCACAAAATCGCCGACTTCGCTGGCCAGACACTGTTGATGATGCCCTCCCAGGCAGTCACGGAACGCGACTGTCTGATGCGGCACACGCATGCGCCAGGCGCGCGCTTCGCGATCGGGAGGCAAGCCGTTGCGGCAGTTCCCGGCATAGATCGGCCCTTCTTCACCCCGGTGCGGCGCGCTGGCCAGCACTTCCTTGCGCGAACAGGCGCAGGGGAAAACATGCCCCGCCTGGCGCAGACGTTCCAGGGCAGCCTCATAGTTGGCTGTGCGCTGGCTCTGGTAGAGCACCTCGCCGTCCCAGTGCAGGCCCAACGCCTCCAGGGTGGACAGGATCGCCGTTGCCGCACCGGCAACCACCCGCGGGCCGTCCAGGTCTTCCATGCGCACCAGCCACAAGCCGCCGGCACTTTTGGCCAGACAATAACTGCCCACTGCGGTCACCAATGACCCGAAATGCAGTGCTCCCGTCGGACTGGGCGCAAAACGCCCGACAACCGGTGGGGATGCGGCCGTACATGCTATTTTTTCGCGAATGCCTATCATATTACGATAATGCCGGCCCGGCATCCGGGCTGTCAAGAGCCAGGCCGACCACTCCCTCAGCGATTTCAAAGCACCTTACAAAGACAACTG
>DIKU01000053.1:0-7727 GCA_002424645.1 Pelobacter sp. UBA5610
GAAAGTAGAGTGTCAAACGACGGAATCTGTCAGTGCAAGGTTGTTACTTGGCTTGAAAGGAGGTCATACGAAAAAAAAGGCAGGGTGCGCACAGAAAGGAGTGGTAAGAAACTAAAACAAAAAAGACACCAACCGAACTTCAAACAGTTACACCTTGATAGCACGAGGCAAAAGAGACTGTCCCTCCAGGAACGCGATCAGGGCCGCCTTCCAGCGGCCCTCAAAACAAGCAGACAATATCAAACATCGGATGAGACACAATTTCGCCCCTTGTTTTTACTTTCAAACATAAGCTGATCAGCACGTCGGACAAGACTATCCGCCGACTCTCCAGGCCGAGCCAGCACAGCTCCGAGGGAAATGGTTACGTTTAGAGGACGCCCATCGACAAGGATAAAAGACTGCTCGACCAGCATCCTGTTTCGCTCGGAAATTTGCAGTAAATTCTTTGGGTTGGCATTGCGCACCAGCCCGACGAATTCTTCCCCTCCCCACCGGCCGACAATGTCAGATGCGCGACAATTCTGCGCGAGGGTCGTGGCCACAAGGCGCAGGACGTCATCCCCACGATCATGCCCATAAGTATCGTTGACGGCTTTGAAATGATCGACATCCAGAAACAACAGACCGACATTCCAACCGTAACGCTTGTATTCATCCAGACAACGCTCCAACTCCCCTTCGAGACAAGCCCGGTTTGGCAAACCGGTCAGACTGTCCGTCAAAGCCTGTCGCTTCAAATCTTCCATCTGCTTCATGACACCGGAAGCTTCACTCAAGTCAGAAAACAACTCAGCGGCTCCCACCACTTTGCCTTGACTATCACATAATGGATTGATCCGTACTCTGACCGGCAACCGATGGCCACTCTTATGGTGGAGAAAAACGTCCTGCTGCAAAGGAACCCCCTCTTCCATAACCTTAACCAGGGGGCAATGGCTGAGGCAAAGCTGGCGACCATTTTGATCAACGTGGTTCAGCAGATTATCCGAACAATGCTTGCCGAGCATCTCTGCGGAAGTGAACCCCGTCAAGTTCTCCGCGGCCTTGTTCCAACGAATAATGGTGCGTGTCGCATCGACAAAATAAAGACCTTCAAAAAGGTTATCCAAAAGATTTTCATAGCAAGAAACCAACTGGTCCATGAACCCTCTCTATCAAATAAAACCGAAAGAACAGACATTGCTTACACCAACATTATTTTAATGTCGAAGATGCCGGAACAATTCAACGCTTCAATTTATTATAAAAAGGCGCCGTTGCGCAAATTGTTTCATCCACCCCGGTCATCTCCTCCCACCGAACATGATCCCTTATGTTCGTTTCTTTACACACTATGTTCGTTTTATATTGAGATCGCATGACGTCTACGGCATTATAGGTGGAGACTTCGCCCAGGCTCAAATCACTAAATATCCATGGTTGCGATGTGTAGAAGCGCCAAACAGGAGATCCCATGGCAATCAAACCGACTGCGGACAGAGCCCATGTCTTAGCCCAAGACGGCCTAAAGCACCTGAAAACCGCTTCTTACGACGCAGCATTGGAAGCTTTTGCAGAATCAGCCAAGCTCTACGCAGAAATCGGAGATATCGCCAGTGAGGCGACGCAACGGATGATCGTAGCCGACATCTACTGCGCCTCCGGGCAACCGGACAAAGCCCTGGCAACCTACCAAAGCGTGCATGACATCTTTTCCGGCGCAGGCAATACGGCCGGGATGGCTTCCACCCACAACAATATGGGGCTGCTGCTAACACGCATGCAACGTTATGACGAAGCAATCGCGGCCTTTAAGGCCGCCATGCACGGGTTTGATCTTTGCGCCCAACCGCAGAAGGTAGCCGAACAGTTGGGCAACCTGGGTTCCGTCTGCCGGGATAAACACGAATATGCCCAGGCCCTGGAGTATTATCAACGCGCCATGGCTATCTTTCTCAAGGCCGACGCCCTCGACAAGGTGGCCGACCAGCATGCAAACATCGGCTATATCCATGCCATGAACAGCGACATAAACGCAGCGCTGACCCATTTTGAACTGGCCAGAGCGCTTTACGAGCAGACCGAGAATCCCGTAAAAACCCGCCATACCGTTAAAAACATCGAACTACTCAAAGGGTCAGCAAAGGACGCGTGATGCAGGGAATGCAACTGGCCAAAGAATATTTTTTCACCCACGGGCTACCCATGATCAAGGAATCCTTCATGGACATTGCCGACAGAGTCGCGGCAGGCCTGGTGGGACCAGGATCGGAATGTTACGGATTCGATGACACCCTTTCACGCGACCACGACTGGGGACCGGGGTTTTGCCTATGGTTGCAGCAGGAAGATTATGCGACTTACGGAGTCAAACTGGACGCGGCATACCGCAGCCTACCTCCCTCTTTTGCCGGATTCGGACCACGACAAACAAGTCCCGGAGAGGACGGACGCATGGGCGTCATGAGCATCCGGGGTTTTTATCAGCGATATACCGGGCTTGACCATCCCCCAAGGGGATTACAGGAGTGGCTTCCGCTACCGGACCAAAACCTCGGCGTCTGCACCAACGGCCTTGTGTTTTACGATCCCGCAAATCACTTCTCAGACTGGCGTCGGCACCTGCTCGATTATTATCCCGAGGATATCCGTCGTAAAAAAATCGCCTCACGCTGCATGACCATGGCCCAGACCGGGCAATATAATTTTGCCCGCAGCCTCAAGCGTGATGAGCCTTTCGCCAGCCTCTATGCCGAAGTGCAATTCTGTCAGGGCCTCATGTCCATGGCCTTTTTGCTGAACCGTCGCTATCCGCCCTTTTATAAATGGCTGCACCGGGCAACGAAGGATCTGCCGATTCTCGGTCCGGTCATTTATACGAATATCACAACGTTGCTGAGCACAGCCGACGGAGATGAAAAGGTGGCCCTCATCGAAAAACTCTGTGGTCTGATCATCGAAGAACTGCACCGGCAGGGACTCAGCGACTCACACAGCAGTTTCCTGCTCGATCATGGCCCGCAGGTGCAGGCAGGAATCCAAGACCCCAATCTACGAAAACACTTTACGGTATGCGATTAACGACCTGGAGGGATGCCCATGGAAACCCGAAATCTCGTCACTGAACAAATCCTGGAACTGGAGTTGCCCATGTTCCTGTCCGTGCCAACCACCCACCGTTACAGTTGCCAGGAGGACCCCGATAGTTTCAAGCTGCACCGGAGAGCCCAGTTTGCTGCCTGGTCCGCCCCGGCCCTGGAAAGCTACCTCATCGACCTGCAACGGGCCAAGGCTGCGAACCGCAACCTGCTGGCCATCAAATATGCCCGCATGGATAATTTGCTGCCTTGTGAAAACGTCAGTCCGCTGATCGACGCCATTGTTGATCTGGCCCTGGCGGGGCAAAAACAGTTCATTGCCAGCTTCCCATACCTGATGCGGGGTGGACGTCCCTTGAGCAAACAAGAAGACGCTCCCGGGTTGACGTCTTTTGAAACCTACCTGCGCGGCGAACTTGAAACGTACTCGGAAAAGACCTTGCAACTCCTCCACAGCGATATGATAGGCCTGCACCAATCAGGATCGAGCCTTTCCGAAGCAACCTATCGCTATCTTGCCGGACAGTGGGGCTTCGACCGCCTGGAAACCTTGGAAAAAACCCTGAAGCAAAAAGCCGACTCGCAGCCTGCCTGAGCAGCATCCAGAACCTCCACATCGCACCACGACAGGTGCGTCTCCCATAGCCGGGATGCTGGGTACGAATCTCCTCGCGATGACAGGTGGGTTCAAAACACGAACCCTTTGGATTAAACAAAGAGACCATGAAGGTCGCCACAGAAGTGGCGACCTTTTTTGTGCGTCCTGGATATCCTGCTGTCGTTGTACTTTATCTTGCACCGAAACGCGTCTTCATCTTGAAAACATCCGAACTCTTTTCCACTCCCGCGGATTTAATCTTCACAGTCGCCCGACCATACGAAGAAAGTTCCGCGTTATACCCGCCAGTTTTTCATCGAGCCGCATAAACACCTCCTGTGCTATCGCATCGGGCACCTCGCCATAAAAGGCTTCGGCAACTCCGCCGGTTATGCAAGCAATGGTATCGCTGTCGCCGCCTATGGAAATAGCATTGCGAATGGCGTCTTCAAATCCTTCCGATTCAAAAAAAGCCTGCAATGCCTGGGGCACAGACCCCTGACAGGAGACATCAAAACTATAGTTCGGTCGAATTTCGTCCAGACTCCGGGAAAAATCGTAGCCGAACCGCATGGCGATGAATTCACGGATATCGGCTTTGTGCTCCCCGCTGCGGGCCAGGAAAATAGCTGCAGCCGCTGCCTGTGCACCCTTGATCCCTTCGGGATGGCTGTGGGTCACGGATGCGCTGTGGCGCGCCTCGCTCAAGACTGTCGACAGATCGTTGAAATACCAGCCAACGGGGCTGACGCGCATAGCCGATCCGTTGCCGAAAGAGTTATACGGTTCTGAAGATGAGCTACCGGCCCACCGGTAAAAACGACCGCCATATCCGGCATGCGGATAGAGCCAGAAGTACTCTTTTAGTTTTTGGACAAATGGTTCTCCACTGAGCAGACTGTCAGCCTGGGCCACGGTCAGAACGGTATCATCGGTAAATCGTGAATCCGCTTCAAACAGATTGAAGTCTTTGGTTTTAATATTGTTCCACTCAAACCGTGATCCGATAATGTCGCCAGTCAGGGCTCCGAGCATGCTTGCACCTCCCGCAAAGTTTCGGGTGAACACTCCCGCCATTCTATTGGATGACCAAAGTATACCCCTTGAACCCGAGGTTGAAAGCTGCTTCCCAGCAAGACGGGCTAAATGCTGGAGACCGTGTTTACGTATACCCATTGCCGCTATATTGTGCCTTTTCAAAGCACATAAAAACGTTATATACTCTGCCCCCATTCGAATTTTTGCACAGGCAGGCTATCGCATGAGATGGATACCTCCGCAAACAAAAGCCGAAAATTCAAAAGGGCTTCCATTGTAGCCGACAGAAACAGTCATAAAACAACCGGAGTATTGCTGTGGGATTTTTATTCGATTCGTTAAAAACCGCACTGGATTTGATCCTGTCGCTCGATCCGGAGGTCTACAACACTGTGTGGACGTCCCTGTACGTATCCGCCATCGCCATCGTCTTTGCTACGATAGCCGGCGTGCCTGCGGGACTGGCTATCGGCATCGGGCGTTTTCCCGGCCGGCGGGTGGTCATCACACTCCTCAACACCCTCATGGCCCTGCCGACAGTAGTGGTCGGCCTGGTAGTGTACGGTTTTTTGAGCCGGATGGGCCCGTTGGGACAATTCGGGTTGTTGTTCACGCCTTCGGCGATGATTATCGGCCAGATCATCCTGGCCACCCCGATCATCGCCAACTATACCCTCGCCGCGCTGAGCGCCTCGGACAGTCGCATCATGCCCACCGCCCTGACCCTCGGCGCCAGCACCACCCGCGGCGCGATACTGCTGTTGCAGGAAATCCGTTTCGGGGTCATGGCTGCGATTATTGCCGGATTCGGCCGGATTATCGCCGAAGTCGGCGTGGCCATGATGCTCGGTGGCAACATCCGCGGTTATACGCGTACCATGACCACCGCCATCGCCCTGGAAACAAGTAAAGGGGAATTCGCCTTCGGCCTGGCCCTCGGGTTATTCCTGATGGCGGTCGCTCTGCTGATCAACATGTTCCTGAACTTTTTGCAACAGAGGTAAGCCGTGACGCCTATCCTATCGCTGCGTTCTATCGAAATGCGTTATAATAAGCACTTAGCCTTGCAGCTTGAAAAACTCGACTTCTCAGCGCAACACATCTACTCCCTGGTTGGACCCAACGGTTGCGGTAAAAGTACCCTGCTGCAAATTGCAGCGTTGTTGCTTAAACCAACCAAAGGACAAATTCTCTTTGACGGCGAGCAGGTGCTCTGGAAAAAAAACACCCTGCAACGCCTGCGGCAGAATATCACCCTGGTGCATCAATCGCCTTATCTGCTCAGCCGCTCTGTGCGCCACAACGTGGCCTACGGTCTCAAGATTCGCGGAATTGACAGCAAGGAACAGCACCGACTGACACACTCGACTCTGGAGTTGGTCGGCCTTTCCGGTTTTGGCCGACGCAACGCCCGCGAACTTTCCGGCGGTGAACAGCAGCGCGTTGCCATAGCCAGAGCCCTGGTACTGCAACCTCGTTTGTTGTTACTGGACGAACCGACTTCCAACATGGACCGCGCCAGCATCGAGGCCTTTGATCGGTTGATGCCAACCCTGGTCGAACAGGGTATGACCATCATCCAGGCAACGCACGCGCCTGACCCGGCCCAACGCCAGTACAGCACCATTATTCACATGGAGGACGGGCGTCTGGCCTGAAAAATCCCGTCGACGCCCCTGTACTCCTGTCAATCTCTCGGCAAAAGGTGAATCTGTTATGCACGACCACCTGATCGATCGCACCGAGTCGGCCTACAGTTCTTCGCTGCTGATCAAGCACCTGCTGAAACATTCGGCTGCGGTGAACTCCGGCAACTGCATCGTCTACCGTGATCTTCTGCAACTCTCCTATCCCGAACTTCAAGACCGCATCGCCCGGTTAGCCAATGCGCTCAAAGCATTGGGCGTCAAGGCCGGCGACACGGTAGCGGTCATGGATTACGACAGCCACCGCTACCTTGAATGTTTTTTCGCCGTGCCGATGCTCGGGGCCGTACTGCATACCATCAACGTGCGCCTGTCGCCCGAGCAGCTACTCTACACCATCGAGCATGCCGAAGATGATGTGTTGATGGTGCACAGCGATTTCCTGCCATTGCTGGAGCCGATCAAGGGCCGCATTGATACGGTTAAAAAATTCGTTCTTATCAACGAGGGTGATACCGCACCGGACACCGGCATCGAATTTATCGCCGAATACGAAAACATGTTGCAGGCCTGCCCACCCCATTGCGATTTCCCCGACTTTGATGAGAATACCCGCGCCACGACTTTCTTTACCACCGGCACCACCGGGCTGCCCAAAGGCGTCAGTTTCAGCCATCGGCAGTTGGTGTTGCACACCCTCACCGCCATGGCGGCCCTCGGTACCGCCGGACACGGCAACCTGAATCAGGGCGATGTGTACATGCCGCTGACCCCGATGTTTCATGTGCATGCCTGGGGATTGCCTTACGTAGCGACAGCGTTGGGGGTCAAACAGGTTTATCCCGGCCGATACACCCCCGAAGCGCTGCTCAAACTCATTGACAGTGAAGGGGTGACCTTCTCCCATTGCGTACCGACCATCCTGCACATGCTGCTAAGCCATCCTCTGGCCGAAAGAGTCGATCTATCCCATTGGAAGGTCATTATCGGCGGCTCGGCCCTGCCGCGCGCCCTTTGCCTGGCGGCCCTGCAACGTGGCATCGATATTTTCACCGGTTACGGCATGTCGGAAACCTGCCCGATTTTGACGCTGGCGCACCTGTCACCCGATATGAAGGATTTCAGCCGAGAAGAACAAATCGACATTCGCTGCAAAACCGGCAGACCTCTGCCGCTGGTCGATATACAACTGGTCGATGAACAGATGCAACAGGTTCCGGACGACGGCCGCAGCGTTGGAGAAATCGTGGTAAGGGCCCCGTGGCTGACCCAGAGCTACTTGAAGGATCATAAAAATTCGGAAAATCTGTGGCGGGGCGGATATCTGCATACCGGCGACATGGCCAGCCGCGACAGTCGCGGCTA
>DIKU01000053.1:7819-8124 GCA_002424645.1 Pelobacter sp. UBA5610
GTCATTGGCCTGGCGGACGCCAAATGGGGCGAACTGCCCCTGGCGCTGACGGTTCTCAAACCGGAACCGGCCAAAGGGGTTTCGGAAAAGAAACTGCTTGCCTACCTGCGCGACTTTGTCGACAAAGGCATCCTCTCCAAATATGCTCTCCTGACCCGCATCCGGTTCGTCGAGGCCATCGACAAAACCAGCGTCGGCAAGACCGACAAGAAAGCGTTGCGGGCAAAGTATCTTGCGGAAAAGTGATGAGTGGCAATCCGTGACCAGTGATTAGTTATTGGTGATTGGTAATTAGTTGGTCACTT
>DIKU01000053.1:8204-9530 GCA_002424645.1 Pelobacter sp. UBA5610
TCCCAGCTCCCAGCTTACAGCTTGAACCTGCCCCTCTACTCCATCCTTTTTTTTAAACAGCCGGGTCGCTGGCAACCAGATTTTTACTGCGGCGATATTCCAACTGCAAGTTATGCAAGGTAGCCTGCCGCTCCGTAACCAACGCTTCAGCCTGGGCAATTTCCTGTGGTCGGCTGCCGGCTTTCATCTTCTGCAGCTGTGCCGCAGCCTGGCTCTGGCGTGCCAGCGCGAGACTTACTTCGTCGCGATAAGGGATCTCATCGAGGTGAGCCAACTTGCCCAGACTTTACAAGGTCGCTTCTTCAAAAAGGAGTTCAGCAACCCACCCACCGACCCGAAACGCCCGATCCACCTTGCGGATATCGACCTTGCCGTGAAGCACCAACGCACCATCACGATCCGAGGTTTTTCGCAACAATCCATGCGCCCAAACCGATGAAAATCAACATAACCAAGAACAGCAAGGCTACCCGTTTTTTGATCATCATCCCCCATTTTCAATATGAATTGACATGGCACACAACCCTTGATCGCTTTGACAACCTGTCCAAGAATCATGCTCCTAACTTCGGCCACCGAATAAGGGTTGCATGCGGAAAACCAAAGCGCCGATAGCTGCTGTTCCAAAACGCCTGCAATAGCCTAATAGAGCTTAACATTGTAAAAAAGGGATGCGTCATGCCTGCACCCCAGACCCCCGAAGGCTTTCAAGAAACATCCCTTCACAAAATATGGACGGCAATAAAGAAAAGGCTGTTGCATATTAACAAATGTGAACTAGCATAAACTTATGATAAAAAAAAACATCCTCTTTTTTAACCAGCTTATCCAGCTAACCAGGCTTGCTATTTTAACCTGGAGCCTGGTATGGGCAGGACCTTGTGCCGCCGGGAGCATGGGTGTCTACCTGCAGCTGAACAACACCGATATTCTCCGCAAGCCGGCGCTGGCCAACTATTTTTTTTGGCAAGATCTTTCCGTTCGAAACGACACAGGAACAACCGTTCCATCCCATTTTCACGCCATCGGCAATGCCACGCGGGCATTTCGCATAACTCACCATCATCAGGCCTCTGCCACCGGCACCGGTAATGAGGTAACTTCCGTACCATCCCGATACAATGTGCAAACATTGATAGTGCTAACCGTTGCCGGTATCTTCATCTGTCTTTCCGGCACCCTCGGCCTTATCGTCATTCGCTACAGAAAGACGCTGCAAGCCTTGCGTCAAAGCGAAGGGACTCTTAAAGCCATGCTGCAGAGCATTGGCGATCCGATCCACATGGTCGACAGGGACTTGAACATTACCTGGGCCAACGATATCGC
>DIKU01000118.1:0-3727 GCA_002424645.1 Pelobacter sp. UBA5610
ACCAGGGAAAATTGCGTGATTCTGTAGCATATGCCAGGCATGGCCGGCACATGTTTGCTCCAACGCGGAACAAGAACAAGGATGCCGAATACCCCGGCGAAAGACAGTTGGAACGATGGCGTGAAAAGGCTCATGGGGGTCGCTACAAGGATGGCGAGGGCAACAGCCAGGGCCGCATGCACAGGGTGGCAACAGCGCCGCACCCAAAGCAGGCCAGCCACCGCTGCGGCGGCCAGCCAGGCGCGCATGGCTGGCAATGCCTGTCCGGTCAGTTGCAGGTAGCACCATAATGCCGGTAGCAGCAAAACAGGCGCCAAGCGGCGCGGTGGTATGGCCAGAAGGAGTTTTTCACTGTGGCGCATGATAGCCAGCAGGGCCAGATATCCGAATGCGGCAACCAGGCCAAAGTGGAAGCCTGAAATCGAAAACAGGTGAGAGAGTCCCATGCCGGCAAGCCGCGAACGCTGGTTTTCATTCAACATATCCTTGTCGCCGATGACCAGAGCGCGCACCAAAGCTTCCTGATCCTTGTCCGGCACAGAGTAAGCGATGAGTTTTCCGATACGGGTGCGAAGGCCGGCCAGAGGGGAGGGGGTGGTGTGTTGCAGTACCGCAATGCCGTTGTCATCCGGCAAAAAACCCGTAAATTGCAGGCCGTTGGCAGACAGGTGGCGTGGGTAGTTGAATTCGCCGGGGGTGCCGAACCGCCTTGGAATGCGCAGGCGGGTACGCACCGCCAGTTCTTCGCCCCGAATAAATCCGCGCTGTGATTTTTCTATCTGCAAACGCATGCCGCCCGATACGGCCACGGGACAGTGATTCTGTAAAACATGGTGAATCCATAGATCGAGTTGTTTGCCTCCATCGGGCCGGGATCGCACCTGCAAAACACGAACATAGAAGGTATGCGGCGTTTTTACGGAAAGGGATTGCAAAAGGGATGTTGTGTCCGGGGGACTGCTCTGCAGATGGTAGTTCGAATAGCCGAAGGCCAATATCAGACATCCGAGCAAACAGGTCGCTCCTCTGGCGTTTCGCATAAGCAACCAGGCGGTCGCCAGCGCAACCGGCACCAGCAGATGCCATGTCGGGGGAGGGATCACCTGGGCCAGCAGTAATCCAGCCAGATACGCCACTGTCAAAAGGGGCAGGTTAATCATGTCCGGATAAGCATCTCGCTTGTGTTGTGCGGCTGGAGGCATCGGTTGGGACGGTTTGCCCGCCACCAGTCCATGGAATTGTCAGCGAGATTAGCAATTGTTTATTTTTCGTGCAAGTTTTTTAAACGCCAACCTGGATCTGCGAGGTCTTTGGTCAGGGGTGTGCTGGCTTGAATCGACGGTATTACGATACCGTTTACGGTTGGCGGGCTCGGGAACCGGTGGGAAAAATCCGGCATATAAAAATCCGATCAGCAGCAGTAATTCGAACATGGGGCACCTCTCTTTTAGTGGTGTTCCCAGTGTGTGCCATGGTTGAGACATAATATGTCGCAGGTCGGATCTGCTTGCGGCTCCTTTTCGCAGAGGCAAAAAAGGGCACCGGTTATCCCGCTGCCCTTGCTGTGAAATGCTATTAGAAAGAAAAGCTCCGGTTGACTCAGCCGTTGCCCATGAACGATTCGCAGGCCTGTGCGAAGGCTTCGGGAATGTCTTGCAGAATATCGTCGATTTGGTCATCTTCCAGGCCAAGAGTTGCAGCGCAGGGGTTTTCCGCAATGTTGATGTCTTCCTGGGGAGCTCTTCTGCCGAAACCGAGTCGCATGCAGAAAGTCCCTCCGAGATTGACCAGAGCGGCGAGGGTGCTGGCCCGTTCTCCAACCTTTTCGGAAGAGGGCGGGTCGTTGTGGTAAAGAGTGCTGGCTACCAGGTGGGGAGCAATATTCCATTGGTGCAACATGGCGGCTCCAATGGCGGCATGACTGTAAGGGAAGTACTTGTGCTCCAGCACAGCGAGATGCCCTTCACCGTTGTAAACGCCCTGGACCAATTGCGAATATTTTTCACTGTCCAGATTGTTCATGGCGATTTTTCCGATATGTCGCAGCAGGCCTCCGAGGAAAGCTTCCTCAGGGTCAAAACAGCGGGTTTTTCGGGCGATTTCCCGGGAGCAGAGTGCGCAACCGATGGCGTCTTCCAACAGGAGCTTTTCGATCAGGCCGAATCGTTTGTTCATGCTCTTGACACCGGCTGCCAATACCAGGCTTTTAATGGTAGCCAGTCCCAGCATGGATACCGCGCCTTCCAGATTGCTGATCTGACGCTGGAAACTGTAGTAGGAGCTGTTGGCTACTTTTAAGACGCTGGCGGCGACTACGGGGTCTCTGGAAATAACCTGGGCAATGCTTTTGGCGCTCCAATCCGGATCTTCCGTGGCGATCAGAAAATCGCAGACAATGTCGGTCATGGACGGAAGGTCCTGGGCGGCCGCCAGGGCGCAGGCCAGTTCCGGATCGGATTCCGCCCATGCCGTAAAGGATTCGGTGGTCAGTTGCGTGGAACTCATGGTTTATTCCTCATGGATAGCATCGGTTGACATTTTCAGCATGGCCAGATTAGCGGTCTCCGCACTATCCGTCAACGGTTTTTGGTCAGAACTTGAAGCGTCGCATGCTGATGTTGAGCAACAACCCGATGCCGGTCATGGTCGTAATCATACTGGTACCTCCGTAGGAAAACAGCGGAAGGGGGACTCCGACGACCGGCAAAAGCCCGATAACCATGCCCAGGTTGATAACAATGTGAAAGAACAGCATGGCGCTGACACCAAAAGCCAGAAACATGCCAAAACGCGTCGATGCATGACGCGCAATATTAAGCCCATAAATCACAAGCAGCAGGCATAATGTCAACAACACCAGACACCCTGCAAAACCCCATTCTTCGGCAAACACGGAGAATGCAAAGTCGGTGTGACGTTCGGGGAGAAAGGAGAGTTGTGACTGGGTGCCTTGCATAAAACCCTTGCCCCAGAAACCACCACTGCCGACGGCTATTTTGGATTGAATGATATGGTAGCCTGAGCCAAGAGGGTCACTTTCCGGATTGAGAAAGGTCAGGATGCGTTGTTTCTGATAGTCGTGTAGCAAAAACCATCCCCCCGTGGCAGCGCCGCCAGCCAGCAACCCGAGTCCTGCCAGGGTGGCAGGGCGAATGCCCGCAAACAGTGCCATGGATGAGCCGATCATCAGAACAATCATAGCGGTCCCGAGGTCCGGCTGTTTCATGATCAACAGAGCCGGCAGGGATAGAAGGATAAAGGGTGCCCATAACTCACGGAACGAATATCCCAAAGGCTGGTCGCGACGGCTGAAAAAGAACGCCAGCGTAATAATGATAACGATTTTCATCAATTCGCTGGGTTGCAGATTGAAAAATTTAAGATCCAGCCAACGTGTGGCTCCCATTGATGTGCGGCCGATGAGCAGCACCAGCAGCAATAGCACAAGGTTTGCAATGTAGAGAAAAAAGGCCAGGTGTTCAAGGCGTCGGTAGTCGATGGCACAGATAATCGTGACAATAACCACGCCGCCTCCGAGCCAGGAGATCTGTTTGAGAGAAAACGGCGCGGCAGGCGATACCCAGGACGATGTGACGCTGACCAGGTTGAGAATGCCGAGTCCGGCTATCATCAGAACCAGCAGGACCAGACTCCAGTCAAAATGTGTGAGAAGACGGCGGTCAAACATGATAATTACTCGCTGGTGACATGTTGCTGCACAACGGGC
>DIKU01000118.1:3787-4183 GCA_002424645.1 Pelobacter sp. UBA5610
GGAAGGCTCGGCAGTGGGCGGCTGCACAACCGGTGGCGTATCCAGCCCGAAATAGTGGGCGATGATGGCTTTGGCGATAGGGGCTGCTGCGCTGCTACCGTGACTGCCGTGTTCCACCACCACTGCAACGGCGATTTTGGGATTGGTAGCGGGAGCATAGGCCGAAAACAGGGCATGATCGCGAAACCGATAAGGGATAAGGTTTTCATCCTTGACCTGCTCGCGTAGTTTGACTACCTGAGCCGTGCCGGTTTTTCCGGCAAACGGCAGCTGTTCAATGCGACTTCCCCAAGCTGTTCCCCCCGGTTCGTTGACAACCGCTTCCAGTCCTTTGCGAACAGCCGCCAGATAGGGGGCAGGCAGGGTGGCCTGATGGAGAATTTCAGGTTCGGTTTT
>DIKU01000118.1:4233-18327 GCA_002424645.1 Pelobacter sp. UBA5610
ACGGCTGCCGTCATGGTAGCCAGCTGCAATGGGGTGGTCAGGATGTAGCCCTGTCCAATGGCTGCATTGAGAGTTTCACCGCGATACCAGCTGGTGCCGTAGCGCTTTTTTTTCCAGGCACGGTCGGGGATCAATCCATCCTTTTCCATGTCCATGGGCAAACCGAGAGCGCTGCCCAGTCCGAGTTCCCGAGCCATGGCGGCAATCCGGTCAATGCCGACATCCTGGGCAACTTTGTAGAACCAGACGTCGCAACTTTCCTTCAGGGCTTTGTGCAAATTCGTGGTTCCATGACCACCACGTTTCCAGCAACGGAAGGTGTGGCTGCCGAGTTTAACGGATCCTTCACAGACCACACTGGTATTCGGGGTGGCGACTCCCGCCTTAAGGGCTGCCATAGCGGTGACGATCTTGAAGATCGACCCGGGTGGATATTGACCGCTGATGGCACGGTTCTGTAGTGGATTGAGGGGGTTTTCTTGCAGGTCCCGCCATTCCTTGGTGGTCAACCCCCGGGCGAACTGAGAAGGGTCGAATGTGGGCTGACTGGTTATGGCCAGGATTTCGCCAGTGTGGACATCCAGCACTACGGCTGCTCCGGCCTGGCCGTCGAAGGCATTTTCAGCCACCTGCTGCAAGGATGCCTGGAGGGTCAAGACCAGATTGTTGCCCGGTTGCGGATCCTGGGTCTTGAGAATGCGCATGGTTTTGCCCTTGACATCGACCTCGACTCTGCGCTCTCCGTCGACGCCGCATAATACAGCTTCCATCTTTCTTTCAAGCCCGGCTTTTCCGACTACATCCCCCGGTCTGTATTCCTTGAATTCCGGCAAAGCGAGATCTCTGTCGGTGATTTCCCCGAGGTAGCCAAGCAGGTGTGGTGCAAGTGATCCCAGGGGGAAAGAGCGCACCGGTCGGGTTTCCATGAGAACGCCGGGAAGATCAACGACATTTTCTAATATCTTTTCCAGTGTGTCGCGATCAACGTCCCATGCCAGGGGGATCGGACGATATTGGGGGAGGCGTTTACCTGTATTCCAGCGTTTCAGCAATTCTTCACGGTCTATGGAGAGCAATCCGGACAGTCTCTCCAGTAACACCTCCGGGTTGTCCACTTCCTGACGCAGGACAGCGACATCAAAGGCCGGTCGGTTGTCGGCCAGAAGATTGCCTTCGCGATCAAAGATACGTCCTCGTTGCGCCGAGATGGGGATGTAGCGCGTACGGTTTTTCTCCGAAAGCGTTCGATAGTGATCGTCGCTGATAATCTGCAACTGCCAAAGGCGCAGTAAAAGAAGGAGGAAGATGATGGCTGCTGCTACCGAAGCCAGTGCAAAGCGTTTGCGGGTGTAGGGGGACGGCCAATCGGTATGGAACTCGTGGTTCAAGAGATTCGCCCTCCTACCGGTGCCGGCGATAGCGGCTCAACATGGATGAGCATTGGAGAAAAAGCAATCCCGCGAGCAGGTTTACGAGCAATTGTCCGGGTATGACGGTAAGGACCTGGCGCCAATACGTACCGTGTTCGGCAAGGAATCCCAGGGTGAAAATCAATATCAGCCCCTGCAACAACGTGCTGGAAAAAACCAGAAACAGCAACAATATCGGGCTTTCGCTGTTAAGAGGTCCGGCAATGCTCCTGACGGTCAGATACAGGATCAGGTAGACCAATCCGAACAATCCCAGGCTTGCGCCGGACAGGGCATCCTGCAAGCCTCCCAATAGCCAGGATAGCGGACCGCCCAAAATCACTTTTTCCCGAAGGCCAAGAGTCAAAACCAGCAGCAACAGCAGGTTGGGTTTGACGAACATGGCGGAAGGCACCAGTGTTTCTGTTACCGCAAACATCAACCCGAGACTAAGGTAAACGAACAGCGCCCTCATGGATTGTTCCCCAACAGTACCAGAACTTCTTCCAGTCGGGAAAAATTAACGGCGGGGGTTACGACCACGCTCTGGAAAAGATCAAGTTCGTTTGTCTGGATAAGGCTGACGTTGCCAACGGTTAGCCCTTTTGGAAAAATTCCGCCGTTACCGGAGGTGATAATACGGTCGCCCTTAGCGATATCTTCCTTGGACAGCGCAAAATCAAGAGTCAGTGTCTGGCCGCGCCCCCGGCAAACTCCCCTGGCCCGGCTTCGCTGCACCAGTACGGCCATGGCAGAGGATGCATCGGTGGCGAGCAGCACTCGCGACTGCCGGCCCGAACAGCGGATAATGCGGCCGACCACCCCTTCCGGGACAATAACCGGCAATCCCTCATGCAGCCCATCTTCCAGCCCCCTGTCGATGATAACGGTCTGAAACAGGCTGGTGGCATCTTCGGCTATGACGCGGGCCGGCAGGGTTGGAATGTCCATCTCTTCGCGCAGCGCCAGAAGGGTGCTGAGCCGTTTGTTTTCCAGTTGGATCTCGCTGAGCCGATCGAGCTTGTTGAGCAACCGACGGTTTTCGCTAAACAAACGGTCATTTTCCCGGCTGGTGTCGACGAGCCACAGGTAGTGTTGCCACAAATTGCTCATGGTGTCGGTTGAGGAGTCAAAGCCACGTTGCAACGGACTGGCCAGTTGCAGAATAGCTTTTTCAAACAGGGTTGTTTCGGGCTGTTTGCGCAGACGTGAAGAATAGATCAGCAGGGCGGTCATGATTAAACAGACGACCAGGAGCGGGGTGCGGTATTTTTGGATCAACTCCAGCATGCGATACCCTGTTGCGTAATGCAAAAGAGGGCGCAGGGCCCTCTTTTGCGGAAAATGCTATGTTGCCCGGATGTGTCAGGAGGTGACGGTTACACGGCGCAACAGGTCCAACTCATCCAGAACCTTTCCGGACCCGAGGGCCACGCAGGAAAGCGGATCTTCCGCGATAACGACGGGCAAGCCCGTCTCATCACGCAGCAGCGCGTCAAGATTACGCAGATAGGCGCCCCCACCGGCGAGAACGATCCCCTTGTCGACGATATCCGCCGCCAGTTCGGGCGGTGTGCGTTCCAGGGCTATTCGTACCGCTTCCACGATGGCATTGACCGTTTCGGTCAAGGCCTCGCGGATTTCATTGGAGTCGATCTCCAGGGTTTTGGGAATACCGGAAACCAGGTCACGCCCTTTGACTTCCATGGTGCGAAGTTCGTCATCTGGATAGGCGCTGCCGATTTCGATTTTAATTTGCTCGGCGGTGCGTTCGCCGATAAGCAGGTTGTACTTGCGTTTGAGATGCTGCACGATGGCTTCGTCCAGTTTGTCGCCGCCGACCCTGACGCTCTTGGCATATACCACTCCGGCCAGAGAGATAACCGCTACCTCGGTGGTGCCACCGCCGATGTCGACGATCATGTTGCCCGAGGCTTCGGTGATGGGCAGGCCGGCACCGATAGCTGCCGCCATCGGTTCCTCAATGAGATAAACCTCGCGGGCCCCGGCCGACTCGGCCGATTCCTTGACGGCACGCTTTTCAACCTGGGTGATGCCGGAAGGTACGCAGATAACGATGCGCGGTCTTACCAGGGTCTTGCGGTTATGCACTTTGCGGATAAAATAACGAAGCATTTCTTCGGTGATATCAAAGTCCGCGATAACCCCGTCTTTCATGGGGCGAATGGCAACGATGCTCCCGGGCGTGCGGCCAAGCATTTTTTTGGCTTCCATGCCAACGGCAAGGACTTTCTTTTGTCCCATGCTGTCCTTTTGCACCGCCACCACGGAGGGTTCGCTGACAACGATACCCTTGCCTTTGAGGTAGACCAGGGTGTTGGCCGTGCCCAGGTCAATCGCCAGATCGTTTGAAAACAAGCCGAAAATGGAATCAATAAGGTTGAACATGATTGCGTGGTTCTCCTTTCGCCCACCCCCTGGATGGGGGCGGCCTGGCAAATGCCTGTAAATGAGCTTCACACTAGCAAAAAGCCAATGCTATTTCAAGAGACAAAAGGAGAAATCAGTTGCAATTCCGGGGCCGATTGACTAACATTTGCCTTTATTTTTGCCCATCTAAAACCTTCATGTAAAGGAGCTCACCAATATGCTGGACCTGATTCGGAAAAAGCAGCGGTCAGTGCTTGTCAAAATAGTCTTCTGGACGATCATAGCCGCTTTCATAGGAACCATTTTTCTGGTCTGGGGTAAGGGCAGTGGTGGCCCGGGGGGCGCGGACAATTCAGTCGCGCATGTGAACGGGGATAGCATCAGTTATCAGGATTTCCAGATGGCCTACCAGAACCTGCGCCAGGATATGGAGCAGCGTTTCGGCCGAAGTTTGCCGCCGGAAATCGAAAAGCAGCTGCAGTTGAACAATCAGGCTTACGATCAGCTTCTCACCCGGGTTTTGTTGCTTCAGGAAGCCGACCACCGCGATCTCGAGGTCAGTAAAGACGAATTGCGTCAGGCGATAGCCGATATCCCTGCGTTTCAGAAGGATGGTCAGTTCGACCGGAATCTTTATGCGCAGGTTCTTCAGTATCAGCATCTCACTTCGAAAGTCTTCGAACGCAACATGCGTGAACAGCTGCAGATCACCAAGCTGGTCGAGGCTGTCAAGCAGGAAGCCAATGTTACCGATCAGGATATCGAACAGGAATTCCGCAACCGTAATGAAAAAATCGATCTGGCTTACGTGAAGTTGGCCGCCGGCGCTTACGAGAGCAAGGTTGTGGTCACCGATAAAGCGCTGCAGGCGTATTATCAAGACCATCGTGAGGAATTCCGGCAACCCGAGAAGCTGGCTCTTCGCTATCTCCGGTTTGAGCCCGATTCTTTCGCAAAAGATGTGCCCCTTGATGAAGCCGCTGTTAAGGGATATTATGAAAAACACAAGGACCGGTTCTGGGTGGCCGAGCAGGTCAAGGCATCGCATATCCTGTTTCGTGTTACTCCGGCCCTTGATGAGGCAGGCCACCAGAAAAAACGTGCCCTGGCTGAAAAGGTCCTCGAGATGGCCAGGTCTGGCAAAGATTTCGCCGAATTGGCACGTAAATACTCGGATGACGCCGGCAGCGCCATCAAGGGTGGCGAGCTCGGGTACTTTGCTCGTGGAAGCATGCTGCCTGATTTCGAAAACGTGGCGTTTGGCCTCAAGCCCGGACAGCTCAGCGATGTCGTCGAGACTTCGTTCGGCTATCACATCATAAAATGCGAAGGTTACATCAAGGCCGAGACCAAGCCTTTGGACGATGTTCGCGATGAAGTGCGTAGCAGCCTTCGCAGCGAACTTGCCCGGCAGACGGCGCTGGATAAGGCCATGGAAGCCTACAGTGCGCATCGTCAGGATGGCAATATTGACGCCGTGGCATCGGCCAATGGACTCGCGGTTCACGAGACCGGCCTTTTCGCGCGTGGCGATGCCATCAACGGTTTGGGTAGCGATGACGAGATTACCGCGGCGGCTTTCGCCCTTAAGGAAGGGGAGTTGGCCCGCCCCATGGTGCGTGACCAGGGTGTCATTACCTTTGTCGTCACGGAGCGTCATGCCAGCGTGGTTCCGGAACTGGCAGAGGTGCGTGCCGACGTGGAGAGGGCCTATCGCCGTCAGGAAAGCGTCGGGCTGGCCCGACAGGCAGCCGAGAAGCTTCTGGTTGAACTCAAGGCCGGTAAGAAACTTGCCGATCTGGCTCTCAAGGAGAAGCTTGAGGTCGGTGCAACCGGCTTTTTCCCACGTTCCTATGGTGATTTTATTCCGAGCATCGGCAACTCCGAAACCTTGTCCAAGGCAGCTTTCGCCCTGACCATGAAAGCGCCGGTGGCGCCCGAGGTTTTCGTTGTGGACGATCGTTTCATCGTGGCGACCCTGATCCATCGCCAGGAGGCCGACCCCGCGCAATTGACCGAGGCAGCCCGTAAAGAACTACATAATTCCCTGTTGACCAGCAAACGTGAAAAATTGTTGGTCGACCTTATTCAAACCCTCAAGAGTGAAGCCAAGATAGAGATCGAGCCTACCTTGAAAAATATTTTGGAAGGTGAAAAAGCATTATGATACCGATAGTACTGCAGACCAATTTCCCCGGCCTCAAACTGGTTAACCAAGGCAAGGTGCGCGACATTTATGACCTTGGCGAGCATTTGTTGATTGTCACCAGCGATCGTATTTCCGCGTTTGACGTGGTGATGAACGAAGGGATCCCTTATAAGGGATTTGTTTTGACCCAGATTTCCAAATTCTGGTTTGATACCTTTGCGGACATCGTGCCCCATCATCTGGTGGCCACCGAAGTGGATGATTTCCCGGTGGAAACCCACCCCTACAGGGATCAGCTCGAAGGGCGCAGCATGCTGGTGCGCAAGGCCAGTCCCCTGCCTATCGAGTGCATCGTGCGTGGCTATTTGGCCGGCTCGGGCTGGAAAGAGTATCGCGAGCAGGGTACGGTGTGCGGTATCGCGCTGCCGTCGGGCTTGGTCGAAAGCCAGAAGTTGCCGGAGCCGATCTTTACGCCGTCGACCAAGGCCGAGCTTGGTGCCCATGACGAAAATATCTCCTTTGAGCGTGCCTCCGAACTCTGCGGCGCGGATCTCGCCAATCAGGTTCGTGAGGTGGCGTTGACCATCTACGGCCGGGCACGTGACGCCATGGCAGCCAAGGGTATTATCGTTGCCGACACCAAATTCGAATTCGGACTTCGAGACGGTCGACTGATGTGGATCGACGAGGCATTAACACCCGATTCCTCGCGGTTCTGGCCGCAGGATCAATACCGTCAGGGTGGCTCGCAACCGAGTTTCGACAAACAATTCCTGCGGGACTACCTGGAAACCCTGGACTGGAACAAGCAGGCTCCGGCGCCGACCTTACCCGATGATATCGTCCTGAAAACCTCGGACAAATATCTCGAGGCGCTGTTCCGTATTACCGGACAAAAACCCTGAGGTTTTTTTAGATTGAACAAAAAGGGCGCGCTCCAGCTAGCTGGAGCGCGCCCTTTTTGTTTATGTTGCCTGATTAATCGATGGAATCAGCCTTCCCAGAACAGATAATGGGGCGCCTCTCGCAAAAGTTCCAGACACTCTTCAATGGTGCCGGTAAACTCAAAACGGCGCCACCGGTCCCGATGGAGGAAAAAATCCATTTTCCAGCTGTTGCTCTGCGCGTCTGGCCGCAACCGAGCGAAATCTCCCCAGGCGCAAGTCAGATGGATCTGGGCACCATCCTTGTAAGCTTGGTAATTGGCCAGGACTTGATGTGTTTGCAATAGATTGCGTATCTGTTCCAGATACTGGTCCATTATCATTCTCGAGTCATGGGTGTATGGCACTCTTAATTCTGATAATTTTGCCGGGAAAACGCGATTCGTCAAGGTGTGGTTATGAATAATCCTGTCAGGGGGGGCTTTGAAGTTCTATCTGTGGAAAAGGCCGCCGGAAAAGCGATTAAAAAAGCGGCCGAGATTCGTATGAACCTCGGCCGCTTTTTTTGAACGTATAGGATTGCGCCGTTATTTAACCGGCTGGATACTAACTTTTCCGGCGGCTTGTTCGGCCAACTGGCGGGCGGTATCCACGTCTCCGGCGACGATCAGGGCTACGCCCATGCGGCGGCCGGGGCGGGTATCGGGTTTGCCGAACAGGCGGACTTTGCTGCCCGGTACGCGCAAGGCGTCTTCAACGCCGGAGAAACATACATCATCGTTGGTGGCGTCAGCCAGAATAACGTGGGAGGCACCGGGAGACAGAAGTTCGATATCGGGAACCGGCAGACCCAAAATGGCCCGTACATGCAGTTCGAATTCCGACATGTTTTGGGTCACCATGGTGACCATGCCGGTATCGTGAGGGCGCGGCGAAACTTCACTGAAGAAAACCTTGTCGCCTTGAATGAAAAACTCGACGCCGAATAGGCCGGCTCCACCCAGGGCATCGGTAATCACTTTGGCCTGGCGTTGCGCTTCGTTGAGGGCCTTGTCCGTCATGGGCATCGGCTGCCATGATTCCTGGTAATCGCCGCCCTCCTGACGATGACCGATGGGGGGGCAGTAACTGGTACCGTCGATGTGGCGCACGGTCAACAGGGTGATCTCGTAATCGAAGGCAATAAAGGCCTCGATGATGACTCTCTCACCGGCGCCACGGGCGCCCTGACGTGCATAGTTCCAGGCTTTCTCGATGTCGGCCGTTGTTTTGACGGTGCTTTGACCTTTGCCGGAAGAACTCATGATCGGTTTCACCACGCAAGGCAGACCTATCTCTTCCACGCTCTGGCAGAACTCTTCATAGTTGGAGGCAAACCGGTAGTTTGCGGTAGGCAGTTGCAGGTCTTCGGCGGCCAGACGGCGAATACCCTCGCGGTTCATGGTCAGGTTGGCGGCCCGGGCGGTAGGGATGACGCGAAATCCCTGCTGTTCCAACTCAAGCAGAAAGACTGTATCGATAGCTTCGATCTCCGGAACAATAAGATCGGGGGCCTCTTGTTTGATGATCCGCTCCAGAGCATCGCGATCTAACATGTTGGCAACATGGCTGCGATGGGCAACCTGCATGGCCGGCGCATCGGCATAGCGATCCACGGCGATGGTTTCAATGCCAAAGCGTTGGGCTTCTATGACAACTTCCTTGCCCAGTTCGCCACAGCCGAGCATCAGCAATTTGGTGGCGGATTTTTTCAGTGGGGTCCCGATCATTTTTTCCTCCCGCGGGTAAGGTCTTGGTTCCTCGAATATAATGGGCTTGCAATATGCCCAATGACTGAAATCTTGTCAAGTGCCAGGGGGCAACAATTCATCGGCGCGTAAGTCCTTCGATGAGGTTTTTGTGTTTGGGGTATTGGGTTATGAGGGCCTGTCTGTGTGCCAGTTCGAAATCGGCAAAATCGAAACCGGGAGCTACGCTGCAACCGGCCAGGGTATAGCTCCCCGGCAGGGCTACTGTAGCGCCAAACCAGCAGCCTGCCTCAACAACGACCTGAAAAGACTGGTCGTTTTTTGGATCGTTTCCCAAGCGTGGTTTGCTATAGCGGCCTGACGGGTCGATAATGTGGATGTCCAGGGGAGATCCGCCGTAAAAATGCCAGACTTCATCGGATGCCAGTCGGTGCAGGGCCGAAAAATCCTCACTTTGCAACAGGTAGTAAATGGCCGTGGCAAACTGGCGGCACCCTTGAAAGCGATTGGGAAGGGCGGTTGCCGGTATGCTTTCCGCCGCGCGATACGTTTCCCGGAAATAGCCCCCTTCGGGGTGGCGTTCAAGTTCCAGACTGTCAATCCAGTAATGGGAGGAAGGTTGCATGTCGTAGGGTGCTCCATAGTGGTAGTCAAGGCAGGGGCGATGCATGCTTCCCGCCGCGATATTCCATGGCAACCAGGGTTACATCATCCTTGACGGGCGTTTTTTTGCCAAAGCTCTGAAGAGATTCAATCGTTTTGTCGCAGGCGCTCGCCAGGGTGCGTTTTTTTTGCCTCAGCAGCTTGTTGTAGAGGCGTTGCAGGCCATACATGTCGCCCTGGGGGTCGCAGTGCTCGATAATCCCGTCAGAATAAAGGTATATCCGGTCTCCATGCTGGAGGGTAACCTCCCCTTCCTCGAAGGGTACGCTGCCGCCCGCGCCAATAATGGAACCACCTGAGGTTAACAATTCATAGCTGCCGTTTCGACGGATGCGTAATGGCGGCGGGTGACCGGCCGAACTGAATTGCAGGCGTCCGCTCGGCGTATGCAACAACATATAGGTAATGGTGAAAAATTTGCCAAAGCGTTCGAGGGGGTATTCCCGATCCAGTTGGCGTAACACCTCGGCCGGGGAGAGGCATTGGGGGCGTTCGCCTTTGGTCGTCGATGGTCTTAAAAGTCTCCCATTTGCAGGGGAAAGACTCTGAAACACGGAAACCGTTACCATTGCGGCTGAGACGCCGTGTCCGCTTACGTCGAGCAGGTAGAGCATGATGGTGTCATCTGTCAGCTGACTTATATTGAACAGGTCGCCACCGATTTTGTCGCAGGGCATGAATTTCCAGGCGAATTCGAGATTTTGCACATCCGGCAGAGATTTCGGCAACAGTGCGCGTTGGATCAGAGCTGCGGAATGACGATACTCCTCCAGTTCGATCTGTTTGTTGAGCAGCATCCGCTGGACAAGATCGGCTTCGTACTGGAGGCGATGAATGGTTAACTGGGTGGCTATTTTGTATTGCACTTCACGGTCATCGATGGGGTGCGTCAGGGTGTCCGCCACCCAGGGCGTGAGGGCTTTGACGGGCACGGGGTTGCGCCCGTTGGACGAAAACAGCAGGCAGGGCAAAGGATTGTCCCGGCAGCGCAAGACCATGGGCGTCCATTGCTCGGGGTGCTGTTCATGGGCCATTTCGGTGTCAAACAGGAGCAGGTCCGGGCGTTCACCAAGCATGCGTGCCGTTTCGGGCAAATCTCCGGCTTTGAGTATAAAGTAGCCTTTGTCACGCAACATGCGATAGAGATGGTCACTTGTCGGATTGGCTTTTCTGGCGAGTAAAATTTTTTCCGGCATGAGGCACGATCCCTGATTGATGTGGCAATTAACCATTACCGCACAGCGCTTCCGCGTCTTTACCCCCTTAAAGTATAATCCATAAATGCCTTTTCGGCATGCGTCGTTGGGCCGCCTGGCCCTTCTTCAAACATGGGCGTTTCGATCTTTTGTGTTTTCAGGCGTTGCGTAAAATCACGGATATTGACAGGTCTGCCAAAAAGATACCCCTGACCATGATGACATTCCAGATCCAGGAGCAATGTTTTTTGCTCCGGGGTCTCAATCCCCTCGCAGATGGTGGTGAGGCCGAGGCTGTCACCCAGAGCGATGATGGCCCTCGTGATAGCCATATCGCTGGGAGAATTGGCCAGATCGCGGATGAAAGATCGGTCAATTTTAAGGGTGTCGATGGGAAAATGCTTCAGATAGCTTAAAGACGAATAACCGGTTCCAAAGTCGTCTATGGCGATACCGAAACCCATTTGTTTGAGCCGGGACATGTTGCTGACGGTTTTGTCATTGTTTTGCATGATGGTGCTTTCGGTCAGTTCGATCTCTATGTTGCGTGCCGGTATGCCATATCGGTGGACGATGTCGCCGATCAGGTCGGCCACATTATCCTGGGAGAAAAGCTGTCCCGAGACGTTGACCGACAGGCGCAGGGTTGCAAAGCCGCTTGACTGCCACCTGGCGATCTGGAGACAGGCCTGACGCAAAACCCACAGGTCGATATCGACCATGAGTCCGGACTCCTCGGCAAGAGGTAGAAAATCGCCGGGCATTTTGATCCCCTGACGGGGATGCTGCCAGCGGATCAGAACTTCCGCCCCGGTAAGCAGGCCACTGCGCATGTCGACCTGTGGTTGAAAATACAAGACGAACTCGTCATTGGTAAGTGCTTTGCGCAAATCGTTTTCCAGGATCAAGCGGTCCTGGATGGGGCTTCCCATGGAAGTCTGGTAAATGCAGTAAGTGGCACGTCCTGCGGCCTTTGCGTGGCGCATGGCCGTGTTGGCGTTCCGGAGTATGCTTTCCTGATCGTCGTCTCCCTGCGGGTACATGCTGATACCGATGCTGGCGGTAATCAGGACCTCGCAATTGCCGAGCAAAAGCGGTTGTGAAATATCCCGGATGAGATGACTCGCAATCTGGCTTACCTGCTCCGCTCCATAGGTGTCGGGGAGAAGGATGGCAAATTCGTTACCGCCAAAGCGGGCCACGCAATAATCTGAAACCGAAGAGCTGGGGTAAAGGACCTTGCATCCCTGCAGGCTTCGGCGAATGCGATTGGCGATGCTCAGCAGAACCTTGTCGCCAAGGACGTGGCCGAGATTTTCATTGATACGTTTGAAGCGGTCCAGGTCGACCAGCAGTACGGCCAGTTGGCCATTGGCATGCTTGGCATGCAGCATGGCAGAACTCAGGCTGTCCATAAAAAAACTGCGCTTGGCCAGGCCGGTTAAAGCATCGAAATGGGCCAGTCGGAATATTTTTTGTTCGGCATGATGGATGGCCGTGACATCCTGTATTATGCCGGTCATGCTACAGGGGGTCCGATCGCAGGTAGTCTGGATTTCGATCTGGTTATTGATATGGCGCTCATCGCCATCGACGTTGACGCGATAATTTTGCCGGTATGGCTGACGGGTGCTGATCGCTTGATAGAAGGTGCTTTGCACCTGTTGTCGATCCTCCGGGTGGATATTTTGCAACAAGGCTTCCATTAATGCTTCGGGGCTATCCAGGGTGGCATTTTCGGCAATGCCGAGCAATGTGCGGATTTCCCCCCCGCAGGCGACCTGTTTCGTGTCAAAGTTGAAATGCCAGTACCCCATGCGGGCGATGCGCTGGGCCAGCGAGAGCCGCTCCTGGCTTGTTTTAAGGTCTTCATACAGGCGCGCCGAGCGCAGCATATGCATGACCCGGTAACGCAGCAGAAGCCAGGTGATCGGCTTGCTGATAAAGTCGGTGGCGCCGGCATCAAAGGCTTGTTTTACCGATTCGACATCGTCGAGTCCGGTAAGCATCATGATGGGGGTTTCCCGGCCCTCGGGCAGGCCACGTAACCGACGGCAGGTGGCAAATCCATCCATGTGCGGCATGACCACATCCAGCAGTACCAGATCCGGGCGCGCTTTACGAAACTGGGATAGGGCCATGGCCCCATCCGTTGCTTCGATAACGGCAAATCCGGCAGATTCGAGTGTGGCCCTGGTGAGCAGACGCATGGCGGGATCGTCGTCCACGATCTGAATCAGGGGTGGGCGTTTTTGAACCGGAGGGATCATGGCCGCGCTCCTTCCTGAATTAAGGCGAACTCGACGCGGTTGTACTCGTTTTGAATCAAAGCCATCAACGGGTCAAGCTTGTCTGCCGATACGTCCTTGGCGTCTGCCATTTTGCGGCAGAGATCCGACAGATTCAGGGCTCCAAGATTGGCGCTGCTCGATTTCAGTTTGTGGGCCAGATCATATACTCTACCCATATGGTCATTTCGCAAGGCATGTTCCATATCCCTTAGCACTCCAGGCGTCTCATCCAGATACATGGCGATGACCTTACCCAGCAATCCCTGTTGTTGTTGGGGGTCTTCCAAAGCCCTTATGGCATCCAAAGCTTCACGATTTATGGGGGTGTCGGACGTGCAGTGTTCCTTTTTTCGGTAAGGTTCTGGCGGACCCAGCGTTGGCCTGTTCCAAGACTCCGATTCCTTCCTGTGACCCAGAACCGTCATCCATCGGCTCAGCATGGTACTGACCTGACGCAAGGTGAAAGGTTTCCCCAGGTAGTCGTCCATGCCGGCTTCAAGGCATTTTTCACGGTCTCCCCGTTGCGTGTGGGCGGTCATGGCGATAATTGGCAGGCTGGTTTTATGCTGTTGTTTTTCCATCTGACGCAGCAACCGAGTGGCCTGGTAGCCATCCATGTTGGGCATCTGGCAATCCATGAAGAGCAGGTCAAAAGAACGTTCCTGGACTGCCGCGACCGCTTCTAGTCCGTCGAAAACCACATCGACCGCACAACCGAGTTTTTCCAGCATGCCGCGTGCAACCTGCTGATTGATAACATTGTCTTCGGCCAGCAACACCCGTACCCGTGGCGTCTTCGATGTTTTTGGCAGGGGGGGGGACGATGACGCGACCCCGTCCATTGTGGTCGATGCAGAGGACATTGGAGGGGGGGCTTCAGTCAATTGCAGCTGCAGTTCGGACGGTCGAATCGGTTTGCACAGGTAGCCCAACGTTGGGGCTCCCTCGATAGCGCCATTCAAACCCAACTGTCCGGTACGATTCAGTATGACAATGCGCCGGGGAAGATCCGGGCAGGTCGCAATTATCTGCCGAATCAATTCTTCAACCTGCATGTCGGGCAGGGTTGCGGTAACCAGCACAAAATGGAAATCTTGGCTCTGAAGCAAGGCCAAGCCTTTGTCACCACTCGCTGCGGTTTTGGCGTGCATACCCCATGACTGTAGTTGCCGTTTAGCGCTGCGGCGGGCCAGGGAGTGAGGGTCGATGACCAGCGCGCGCATATTCACGAGATCGGGTAGCTTCGTACCCGTTCCTTTGTGACAGGCGGGATCTTTGGACAGGGTTACTTCAAACCAGAAATGCGAGCCGCGTCCGGAGGCGCTGCATACGTCAATTCGCCCTCCCATGTGTTCAATCAATT
>DIKU01000135.1 GCA_002424645.1 Pelobacter sp. UBA5610
GGCAGTAGGTTTCCTTGAGGATGGAGAGGATGTCCCTGAGGGTTGCGGTGCCCTTATCGAATCCCGTGGCGTGAAAAGAACGGTCCAGATCGTCGTTGTCGAGGCCGAAGGTCGAAAGGGACAGCAGCGGATGGTCGGTTTTGCAGGGGGATAGCGGGTCGGTGCAGGCCAGCAGGTGGCCGAGTTCGCGGTAACGGTTGATGAGGGCATCGACCGCGGACTGTTTGAAGCTGACTGCCGGTGTCAGGCAGGCCAGGGGGGGCATCGGCGCCGACTGCCGCCCGGTGTCGAATCCATCGAAAAAAGCCTGCCAGTCCGCAGGCAGTTGCTCAGGGTTTTCCTGCCACTGGCGGTACAGGGCTTCGACCCAGGTCGGACTGAGGTTGGCAATAAACGGCATACTGTCCCTCCTGTTATCACACCGGACCTTCATGCCGTATCGTGGGCAGGGGCCGACATGTCGTCGATAACCCAGCCATTATAACAACTTGGGAATATTGAGCAATGAATTACTGAGAAGAGACGATCGGCGGCTCTTGTTGTAAGAGCCGCCGATCGTTGGAGTCAGTCTTTTTTACAGGGTTTTGGGCAGTGCTTTTCGCCGGCCATGGCGTTGACGGCTTTGTCCGGGGATGCCTCCACCTTGGTGAGGATCTTGCCGGTCTGGGCTTCGTCGAGCCATGCGACTTTACCGGTGGCGACGTCGTAGATGGCGCCGACCACTTTGACCTTGCCGCTCTTGACCAGTTCGCGGGAGGCCGGGCTGGTCATGAACAGGTCTTCGATCCCCTGCCAGACGTTCGCTTCAATGGCGTAGGGAATAACCTTGTCGCCGTGAGCTTCAGGGTGTGCAGCGATGGCTTTTTCGACCGCAGGCTGAATATTGTCCACCAAAGGCGGAATGTTGCGCTCCAGGGCGTGGCCGGTGCCGTGAACGGCGTGGGTCACGGCGGTGACGGCGCCGCATTGGGTGTGGCCGAGTACGACCAGTACCGGTGTGTTGACATGGGCGAGGCCGTATTCGATGGAGCCGGCTTCGTCGGTGTCAACCACGTTGCCCGCGACGCGGATAACAAAAATATCCATGATGCCGGCATCGAAGATGGCTTCTACCGGCACGCGCGAATCGGAGCAGGTGATGACTGTGGCGTAGGCATAATCTCCCTGATTCTGGCTGCCTGCCAGAATCAAACGTTTGGCATCGCTATGGGGATGGATCGATTTGCCAGCGACGAAACGGGCATTGCCTTCCTTGAGCATGGTAATGGTCGCATCAGGGCTGGGCTTGGCGGCTTTTCCCGAGGCCAGGGCCGGAGTCAGCATCAGGGCGGTGGCGAAAAGGGCCAGAGCGCCGAGGCGGACGGTAAAACGAATGGAGCGGTACATATGCAATTCCTCCTATGGAAAGGTGTGAAAAATCGTCGGACAATTTAGCATTATTTACTGTGGATGAAAATGGCCAAATGACCCGTAAACACCATGTTTGAGGTGGCGAAGGATATTATTTAATTCAGAATAGATCTGTTATACTAAGCCTAGTGCTTATAGCAGGTCGTAGTTCACTCTGGTGATATGGCCTCCAACTCATCGGTAACCTCCATGCCAAGAGGGCATATGAACCCTTCAGATTTTTTGCCGGAAAACATATCCCTGGATGACAAACCCGATCCGGGAATCATCAATAAGCCGGAAAAGGTCCATGCCGCAATCAACGAATTCGTTTCGCTGCTCAGTCATGAGTTGCGTACCCCCCTGACCGGAACCATGGGGATGTTGGATTTGGTGCTAGCCGGAGACCTTCCGGCCGACCAGCGCAGCGCTCTGGATCTTGCAAATGCCTCGGCCCGGGTGATGTTGCGCATTGTTGAAGATATGCATGATCTTGCCCGTATAGAAACGGGGCGGCTGGCTTTGAAAGATAGCCCTTTCGAAGTTCGCCCCTGGGCTGACGACATGGTTCAGGAAATAGTCAGCTTCAACAGGATCAATCTTTCTGTTGTGGTCAATGAGCAGGTGCCGGAAATTCTGATTGGCGATGATGATCGCATTGCCCATCTGATCATGGGTTGTGCAGGTTTGTACCTCAAAAAAAGCAGGAGCCAGGAGCTTTGTCTTGCCTTAACTTTGGCTACGCAAGCGAGCGTACATTACCTGCTGGTGACCATAGGCGAGCCTGGCGTCATGCTTGCGGAAAAAGAATGCGTGGATCTGTTGCACGTGAGCGGGAGTTTAACCCCCGTGCCCCTGCTCGCATTTCGGGAATTGGGACTCAAGCAGGCGGTGGTACACAACTTGGCTGCGGTTCTGGGTGGAGCTCTGTGGCCGACACAAGAATCTGCTGATCGACCTATTCAGGCGCTGGCCATACCCATTCAGCTTCCGGCTGGGTGCGAAAGGGCCGGAATTGAGACACGGGTTGCAGAAGAACTGCCCTGCAACGAGAGAGGCGCCTCGCAGGCACATATTCTGCTGGTGGAAGATGATGATGCCATACGCAAATTGGTCGAACTGCTCCTCCAGCAGCGCGGTTGGCTTGTTACTTCCGTGGCGGATGGCCTCCATGCCCTGGAAGCTTTGCAACATAATCTCTTCGACCTGGTGTTGATGGATATTCGCATGCCGCGCCTTGATGGTCTCGAAACAACCCGTAGAATTCGACGGCAGGAACAGGCTCTCGGCACGTCGCCACTGCCGATCGTCGGAATGACCGCCCATGCCGCCATGCAAGATCGCATCATGTGCCTGGAAGCAGGAATGGACGATCATCTGAGCAAACCCATTGCTTCGAATCGTCTTTATGAGATGATCGAAAAATATCTGGCCGGTTAGTTCCCTGGGCGGCTTCCTCCGGTCGTGTGATTTTGGCAGTGGTTGATTTCAGGTCGGTCAGGAGGTCCCGGTGTTTGGTAACCATGGCTTTTCCTGATTCTTCCACATCAAAAAAGCCGTTCGCAGCAGTGTTTTTTCAGGCCGTTTTTTTTCACAGTTTGAAAATAATCGGCCGAAAAAAAACTTGACATACACGCAAACGTCAGTATAATCCAGCCCATCGCATCACGGGATTCCTGGTTTATCAAGGAAATAAGCTCGGTGTGATACCATTCCCTGGTAGCTCAGTCGGTAGAGCAGGCGGCTGTTAACCGCCTTGTCGCAGGTTCGAGTCCTGCCCGGGGAGCCAAAAATTCAAGAGGGTTGCGGAACTTCTTCCGCAACCCTCTTTTTTTATTCCGCCCGCCAATTTATAGGCTATCTCTGAGCTGCTCACTTTATCTCCCCCAGTGTGTTTAAAAAGTCTTTGCTTCTTTCTTCTGCATCCCGTGTCTCCGGTTCACCTGCAGTCATGATCAACGGTTTATTGTCTCTTAAGAGTTCGCTGATGTCTTCGGCCGGCAGCGGTCGGCTTACCAGGAAGCCCTGTATCTCGTCGCAACCGGCTTCGCGCAGGAATGCGAGCTGCTCATGATTTTCCACCCCTTCGGCGATGACTTTGAGGTCGAGACCGTGGGCCAGTTGAATGATATGCCGAGCGATGTTGGCCTCGTTGTTGCTGAATGGCAGGTTCTGCACGAAGGCCCGGTCTATTTTCAGATGATCGGCGGGCAGATCCTTGAGATAGCTGAGGGAAGAAAACCCCGTGCCGAAGTCATCGATGGAGATGGTGATTCCCACCGCGCGTAGCATGCGCAGGGTTTCAAAGGCTTCGTGCATGTTGTGCATGATGACGGTTTCGGTGATTTCCAGGTTGAGATATCTGGGCGGCAGATCGCATTCCTTGAGTACCTGCATCACCAGTTCGGCAAAATCCTTCTTCTGCAGTTGATGGGCCGAAACGTTGATCCCCAGTCGCATCGGTGGATATCCGGCGTCGAGCCAGGTTTTGAGCTGGTAACAACCGGCCTGCAGGACCCATTCGCCCATGGGCACGATGAGACCGGTCTCTTCGGCCAGGGGCACGAATACCGAGGGGGCGATCAGGTTGCCGACCGGATGTTCCCACCGTACCAACCCCTCCAGCCCCGATATGCGACCGTCTTTAAGATTGATCTGCGGCTGATAATGCACGCGCAATTCCTGTCGCTCGAACATGCGGCGCAGGCTGCTTTCCATGGCCATCCTTTCCAGGGCGCGGGAATTCATGGATGAGCTGTAGAACTGAAAATTGTTCCTGCCCAGATCCTTGGCCCGGTACAGGGCGGTATCGGCATTTTTGACCAGTGCGGTGGTCTCGGTTCCGTCTTTGGGATAGATGGCAATGCCGATGCTGCATGACATGAAGGCTTCATGACCGTTAATGTCATACGGCCATGCCAGAGTCTTGAGTATTTTGTGCGCCACCAGTTCGATCTCTTCTTCATGGCTGGTCTGGGTCAGCAGAATATTGAATTCATCACCACCAAACCGGCTGACCGTGTCGGTTTCCCGCAGCGAGGCCTCAAGGCGTTTGCCGACTTCCTTGAGGGCCGTGTCGCCAGCCGTATGGCCGAGGGAATCGTTGATGGTTTTAAAACGATCCAGATCGAGAAACATGACCGTAAAGGATTCATGCTGGCGGTGGGCGCGTGCAATGGCCTGGTTGAGGCGGTCCATGAAGAGCAGCCGATTGGGTAGCCCGGTTAGCGGGTCGTGGAAGGCGAGGTGCTCGATGGTCTTTTCGGCTTGCTTGCGCTCGGTGATATCGAGCAGGCTGCCGATCAGGGCGGTATGTCCTTCGCTTATGCCCCGTCCGATGAGAACCTCGACGTGGATCGTATCGCCGTTTTTACGCAAACCGACAAATTCGTAACGCAAATGGTTGGGTTGGGTGCCTCCAAGGAGTTTGAGGTTGTTGGCGGAGACGAATATCTGGTCATCGGGGTGTACCAATTGCGGTTGATGTTCCGCCTTGGTAATTTCTTCGGGTGTGTAACCGAAAATTTCAGCAAAGCGTGGGTTGACATAGCTGTAGCGATGGTGCTGGTAAACGAAAATGCCGACCAGACTATTCTCGATAAGCAGTTGGTAACGGCTTTCGGCCGCGTCGATGTTGGCGATCAGTTCCTGAATCCTGTGGCGCTGGTGTATCTCCTTTTCGAGTTTTCGGGCGGTTTTTTCCAATTGTCGGTTGGTGGTAAAGGCCTCCCAGCGGTGCTGGGCCAGTAGATTTTCGAGGGCGTCCGTGTTGCGTTGCCGTTGATTATCCAGTTCGGCATAGCATTTGGCCAGAGCCTGGGCTGCCTGTTGGCAATGTCGGGTCAGATCGTAAACCTCTGAGCTGGATGCCATCGGCCAAGTGGGAAAGCTTCCGGTGCGGACTTTCTCAGAGAGATCGCCGGTGGCGGTCGCCAGCTTTTTGATGGGCAGGATGATTTTTCTGTGCACGCGAAAGGCCATGGTCAGGGCGATGAGGCAGGGGATGAGCATCAGCGCCATGCTGCTCAAGAGCATGCGGTGGATATGCCTATGCAGACGCGCGTTCGGCACGCTCAGGACCAGCTGTGGGGAAGTGAGGATTTGCGTCGACGCCCGGGCAGGCAGTTGCAGTTGCAGTCGGGTGACACGTTCCGATTGTGGGTCCCAACGCAGGAATTGTCGCCGCTGCGGGGTTTGGTCGAACAGGTTTGCCGTGAGCAGGTCCGATGCATGCCATGCAGGGGTGCCGCTGACCACAATGCGGTTGTTTTCACCTACCAGCAGGGACCCTGTGCCATTATCCTCGCCAGTATCCAGCAGACTTTTATAGATTTTTTGACCAACGATGGCCAAAGCAACTCCGACCGGACTTCCGTCCTTGGTCAGGGGGCATGCCAGGCAAAGCAACCCTTTGTTTTTCGTTGATGGCATGGTGGCGGCGAGCAGCAACGGAATGTTGCGCCGAGCAAGAGATTTGATCTCGTCAGGTGAAATCGCCAGAAGTGTGTCGGACACGTTTTTTTCGCCGCTAGTGCTCCACCTGTTGAGGAGAAGATTGCCGTTGTTATCCCAGAGCGCAACGTGACGCACATCCTTTTCCTGTTGCAGCAGGCGGGTGAGCCTGGTCTCGAGACTCTCCCGCTGGGGCCCGTTAGCTGTCAGGCCGGAAAGTTTATCCGCGAGTTCGGCATGAAAAGCATTCATGTTGTGTTGAATGGCCCGGCACTGTTTGGCTAATTCGGTTTCGATGCCGGGGTGAATAAAATCGTGCGGAGCTGACAGGTTAAGGACCAGGATGAGTAGCCCGGGGAGCAGGAAAGCTCCGGCAATGGTATTGATCTCGGACTCGAGAAAGGACACCGCAGGGTGTTGATACAGCCGTTTGCGTTGCATCATGTAAATCAGCAAGCTGGCGACCGCGGCATTGCCCAGACCGTTGAGCGTCGTCCAGCCCATGGTGTGTATCAGGTTGGCATTTGGATAATGCAGAAGAAAACGGTAAATCAAATACTGAACGGGCAAGGCCACCAACCCCCAGAAAAGCAGAGAGGCCACCGGCAGGCTTTTTGCTCCGTGGCGCAGGAACATGCCAATGAACAGGGCTTCTCCTACCCATAGTAGATCCGGTATCGCCGCATGCCCCAGGGTCAATGCGAAAAGGGGTGTCATTGAGGCGGCAAGTGCCCCCCATCCAGTACCGTACAGTCGCACGATGATCAATACAGGTATGCCGGCGAGCAGAATGCGCCCCTGGGGAAAGAAGCTCAAAGGGAAGGCGTTGCTCAGGAAGGCAGCGAGATACAGGATGCCGAGCATGAATTATCGGGGCCTCCAGCGTAGTCACAGGGCAAGCCGCAATTCGATAGGTCCTGTTGCGGCTGAATTTCAGTCAAAATACATGGTTGTCAGGGTCGGTTGCATGAGCGTGCGGATGAAAACCAGCAGGACATGTGTAAACTATAACAAGAGGTTTTCCGTTGGGGTCAAATCGCAATCATTTTTTGGTTTGCAAGCTGAAGGGAAAAGGAGGGTATTTAACGTCAATAATACGAAAAAGCTTGGAGCAATCACTTTTTAGGTATATTATAACCAAAAAAGTCATAAATGTTCTCCGGAATCATCTTCTGTTCCTCGTCACGAAGAAGGAGGCTCCTATGCGCATCGACATTATTTGCAAACCGGACTGTGACAATCATTGTCGCGAAGCATTGTCCAACGTACGCCAGGCTCTGGACCAGATGCGGCTTGATGCGGAGGTCCATCTTTACCAGGATACGCGCAAGATGATTGATAACCGGGTGTATGTCACGCCGGCGCTGATGCTGGATGATGTGGTGCGGATCGCGGGGCGGGTGCCTGATGTGCTGGAGATCAAGTCTCTGATTGCCGAACGGGCACGGTACATGCGGCGACTGCGCGATGCCGTGTAAGGCTGGGATAGA
>DIKU01000069.1:0-2053 GCA_002424645.1 Pelobacter sp. UBA5610
ACCGGCATCACCCTTGAGTTCCAGTTCGGCATGAACTGGGCGGAATACTCCCGCTATGTCGGCGATATCTTCGGAGCCCCCCTGGCCATCGAAGCAACCGCTGCGTTTTTCCTGGAGTCGGTCTTTATCGGTTTGTGGATCTTCGGTTGGGGCAAGGTGTCCAAAAAAGTGCACTGTTTTGCCATTTGGATGGTGGTCTTGGGCTCCAACATGTCGGCCTTGTGGATTCTGCTTGCCAATGGCTGGATGCAGAATCCTGTCGGTTACGTCCTGCGCAACAACCGCGCCGAGATGGTCGATTTTGGCGCCCTGCTGACAAATCCTTACGGCCTGATCAAATTTTTCCACACGGTTATCTCCGCGCATCTGCTGGCCGCTTTTTTTGTCATGGGCGTTTCGGCCTGGCACCTTTTGCGCAATTCGCACACCGAATTTTTCCGACGCTCTTTCCGCATAGCCGCTCCCTTTGCCCTGGTGGCCTCCTGTCTGGTCATGTTCAGCGGCGATATGCAGGCCAGCGTGGTCGCCCACTTTCAGCCGACCAAATTTGCTGCTCTGGAATCGACCTGGGAAACCCGTACCGGCGCGCCCCTTAATCTTATCGTATGGCCTGATGCGGCCAACGAACGCAATCTGGTCCAGGCTTTGCCCATTCCCAAAATGCTGAGCTACCTGGCGCACAAGAATCTCAACTCGGAAGTCAAAGGCCTTAAGGAATTCCCCCCCGATGAGCGTCCGCCGGTGTTGCCCGTGTTCCTCAGTTTTCGGGTTATGGTCGGCCTGGGGGTTTTCTTTGTATTGGCAAGCATCGCCGCACTGGCATTGTCGCGGCGGGGTATGCTGGTTGGACACCGATGGTTTTTACGCATGATGTTCTACGCGATCCCGCTGCCGTACCTTGCAAACCAGCTCGGCTGGATCGCGGCGGAGGTCGGTCGGCAACCCTGGATCGTTTACGGCCTGATGAAAACCAGTGCCGGGGTTTCCTCCAACCTGACACCGGGACATGTGATCGGCTCGCTGCTTGGCTTCACCCTGCTGTACGGTGGTTTGGGCGTGCTTGATTTTTATCTGTTGACCAAAATAGCAGCCAAAGGTCCGGCAGACGCCGTTACCATCAAACAGGAGGCATAACGATGACGCTTCAAGTGCTCTGGTTTGCCCTTTGGGGGCTTTTATGGGCTTTGTACTTCATGCTCGATGGCTTTACCCTCGGCGCCGGTATGCTGCACAAATTCATTGCCCGTGACGATCTGCAGCGCCAGCAGGTGATACGCACCTACGGGCCTGTGTGGGACGGCAACGAAGTCTGGCTGATTACCGCCGGCGGTGCGACCTTTGCCGCCTTTCCCACCACCTACGCGCTGATGTTCAGTTACCTGTATGCCCCGCTGCTGCTCTTGCTGTTCGGACTCATCATACGCGGGGTGTCCTTTGAATTTCGCGGCCTCAACGAGACGTCCCTATGGAAACGCTGCTGGGATTGGGCGATCGTGCTCTCGAGCCTTGTCATTACGCTGTTGTTCGGAGTGGCCTTCGGCAATATCTTTCAAGGTTTACCCATGGATGCGGCAGGTTATCACGGTTCCCTGCTGACCCTGCTCAACCCTTACGGTCTCTTGACCGGCGTGCTGTTCGTCGCCTTGTTTCTGCAGCATGGCGCCCTGTACCTGGCCATCAAGACCAGCGACGCTTTACAGGAAAGGGCCCGGCGCACGGCCCGCACACTCTGGCCGTTTATGCTCGCTGTGGCGGTGGCGTTTCTTGTGTTTACATCCACGGCAACCGGGCTGTACGGTAATTTCAACGCGACTCCGACTCTTTGGGTGGTGCCGCTGATGGCCGCTCTGGAACTGGTTGCGGTACGACTGCTAGTGGCTCAGAACAAATGGTTGCAAGCATTCGCTGCATCCTGCGCCGCCATCGTCCTGGTGGTGGCGACCGGCATCATCGGGCTGTTTCCGAACCTCATCCCATCCAGCCTCGATCCGGCCTATAGCCTGAGTCTGTTCAACTCCTCGTCCAGTCCTTACACCCTGGGCATCATGACTGT
>DIKU01000069.1:2230-2533 GCA_002424645.1 Pelobacter sp. UBA5610
CCTCATAGCCACCAGATTTGACGGTGGTCAGAGGTGTTTTTTATTTGCTGAAAAAAATACATTCGTGTATGTTTGTTTTTAAAACAAGGCCAAAGTTCGTTTATCCCTTGGCCAGTGAGGGACGAAATACCTGCCCCGACCTGCCAAAGGCAGGCACTCCTGAGCGGAGGCTTTTCGTACATCCGCCGGCCCCGGGCCTCCCTGGCTCACATATTATGTGCCGTGAAGGAACCCGCTTTACCGAAAAGAAGATCTGTTGCGTTCCTTGATCGAATTATCTTCCGCCAGCTTGCCAGTTAAAGG
>DIKU01000047.1:0-1561 GCA_002424645.1 Pelobacter sp. UBA5610
GCATTCAATGGTTGCGTGATGCTCCGCGCCAGGGCGATGGCCAGAGAGGCCCCGAGCAGCAGCGCCAACCCCGCAAGGGCCAGCATGACATTGCGGCCAAAATGGTAAGCGGCATCGGCCTCCGCATGGGATTCGGCAACCTTTTGCTTGAGATGAGCCACCAGTTCCTCGATGGTTTCCACCCAGGCGGTATGGGCCGGTCCCGCCTGCTCGTGAAAGAACTGCCGGGCTTCGTCTTTTTGGTTGGACAAAGCCAGGCTCAGAGTTCGATCCATCAGTGGTCGTGCCCGGTTCTTGCTGTCCTGCATGGCGTTCAATAACTTTTGCCCCTCATCGGTGCGCAGGTTAGCCTCAATGCCGGCCGCGCGTTGGTTATTCTTTTCACGCAACCGATCGATGGCGGCCCGACTGCTGCTGTCGGTTTCCTGCCCCGTGAGGATGATGTGCAGAGCGATTTGTTGGGCCTTGAAAATGTCCCGTCGCAGTTCCTCAGCCAGATATTGCGATTCCATGCGGTTGTCGACAAGGTAGTCGATATCATGGTGCAGGTCCGTCATTCGTGACAATCCGACCATCACCAGGATCACGGCGATGAGCAATACGACGGAAAAGCCGGCCAGCAAGCGGGCTCCAACAGATAAATGGCGCCATGGGGTCATGGTTTCTCCAACAATGTATAGAGGGTTGCGACTTCTCTTGATCGCCATGATGTGCCAACATTTGGCGAAAAAGAAAAGGACCCGTGAGATTTAAAAAGTAAAAATGGAAGACTGCGTTTAGGGCAATCGTTGTTCAGTCTTGCCGTTGCCATTCTACTCATTAGATCGACCATGTGGTAGTAAATATATAGAGTAATCGTTATTTTTTTGTTTTTGATCTTGCCTGCCTGTCCTCCCGTCTGAATGCCACCTTCCTTCTTTAGGTGCGTTGGGTTAAGATGACAGGGTTAGAAGCTTTTTTGTTTTGCTTAACATGTTACGGATCAGAGAGAAGTCAATCTATGTCACGAAAGCTGCTGGACAAAGCGCAGCAACGGCGGGCCGCCGAAATCGGTCTGCCTGCCAACCCCTGGGGCGGTCGTTTAAGTGTGGCCCTGGTGTATCCCAATACGTATCATCAGGCTATGAGCAACCTCGGGTTTCACACTATTTACGAGTGGCTCAACCGGCGGGAGGATACCCTGTGTGAGAGGTTTTTTCTGCCTGATGCGGACGATCTGGAGGAGCATCGAAAGACAGGTTATCCCCTTTTTTCTCTGGAATCAGGACGTTTCCTGGAGGAATTCGATCTGATCGCGTTTTCCATTTCGTTTGAAAACGACTATCTGAATCTGCCCACCTTGTTTGAACTGGCGCATATGCCGTTGATGGCCGCAGAGCGTGGCGATGCTTATCCCCCTGTTTTGTGCGGCGGGGTATGTGCGTTTCTCAATCCTGAACCGCTGGCCGAGATCATGGACCTGTTCGCCGTCGGGGAGGGGGAACCTTTGCTGCCATCACTGATAGCGTCTTTACAGCAGGCAAGGGGGGACAGAGCAAGCCAGCTTCGCAGTTTGGCGCAT
>DIKU01000047.1:1762-7401 GCA_002424645.1 Pelobacter sp. UBA5610
AAATGCCGTTTTTGTGCCGCGGGCTATATCTATCTGCCGCCCCGGGAACGCAGTCTGGAAGCCCTGCAGGATGAACTAACCGATGGGCTTGCACAGCGGCAGCGGGTCGGCCTGGTCAGTCCGGCGGTGGCCGACCATAGCGAGATCGGTGCCATCAGCAGGCAGATCATCGATTCCGGTGGTGAGATATCCGTGGCCAGCTTGCGTATTGATTCCCTGACGGGCCGGGAGGTTGAAGCCATGGCGGCGTCCGGTCATCGCACCGTAGCGATTGCGCCTGAGGCCGGCAGTCAGCGGTTGCGCGATCTCATCAATAAAGGTCTGGATGAACAGCAGATCCTTGCGGCGGCGCACTTGATTGCCGAAGGTGGCATTCCCAATCTCAAACTCTATTTTCTTATCGGTTTGCCTACCGAAACGGCGCAGGACCTTGAGGAACTGTTGGAACTGGTAGAAAAAGTCCGTCATGCGTGGCTTGAGGCAGGCCGGCGACGCGGGCGACTCGGCAACCTGACACTGTCGGTCAACCCCTTCATACCCAAGCCTTTCACACCTTTGCAGTGGGCGGCTATGGAGCCGGTTTCGACTCTGAAAAAGAAAGTTCAACAGCTCAGGCGACGGATCGGACGCCTGCCCAACACCAGTTTGATCTGCGAATCGCTCAAATCGGCGGAACTGCAAGCGTTGTTGTCCCGGGGGGATCGCAGGGTGGGCCGGTTGTTGCCGCATCTGGCAGGTGGGGACAACCTTGCTGCGGCCTGCCGTCAGGAAGAACTCGATGCCGATTTTTTTGTGACGCGGGAGCGTGGTCAGGATGAGGTCTTCCCCTGGGAAATTGTTGACCAGGGGGTGCCACGTCGATTTTTGTGGTCGGAATACCAGCGCGCACTGGCGGGTGAGTTAACCCCGGCCTGTGGACCAGGTTGTCGTCGATGTGGATTGTGTCATGAAACCTGAGTTATTATCAATTTGACCCTTGATCGGGTTACGGTAATCTTATCCCATGTGATCTAACACCCATGAAAGGAGCATGACCATGCCCGAAGAACGTACAGGACTGGTGACATTTAAAGGCAACCCCCTCACTCTTATGGGGGCCCCGTTGAAAGTTGGTGCGGCCGCTCCGCCGTTCAAACTGTTGGACAATGCTCTACAGCCGGTCAGTTTGGCCGATTCTGCCGGCAAGGTTCGCCTGCTTACCGTGGTTCCGTCGCTGGACACCCCGGTTTGCGATACCATGACCCGCAACTTTAACCAGCAGGCAGCAAAATTGCCCGATGACGTGGTGGTCTATACCGTCAGCGTCGATCTGCCCTTTGCACAGGCACGCTGGTGCGGCAACGCAGGGATCGATAAAGTCCGGACCCTGTCCGATTATCAGGACCGTTCATTCGGTCTCGATTACGGCCTGCTGATCAAGGAGCTCAAGCTTTTGGCGCGGGCAGTCATGGTTATCGATCGCGACGATAAACTGCGCTATTTCCAACTGGTGGGAGAGGTTGCCGAAGAGCCTGATTATCAGGCGGCGCTGGATGCCGTTAAACAACTGCTCTGATCTGAAGGCCCCCGTTGACGAGCGGGGGCCTTTGTCGGAAGGCGCTCAACAGGGGAGACTGTCATGAATTTAAAAGACTATTTTGAGAATACAGCGGGCACCGGCGTGTTGGCTACCGCAGATGCGGAAGGTCGGGTCGATGCGGCCATCTATGCCCGACCCCATATGCTGGAAGACGGTACAGCCGCTTTTATCATGCTCGACCGGTTGACCCACAAAAATCTTCAAAGCAATCCTTATGCAACTTTTCTTTTCATGGAAAAGGGGGAAGGATACAAGGGGGTAAGGCTGTTTTTGAAGAAACTCCGGGAGGAGACCGATCCCGAGCTTATCGAAAGCCTGTCGCGGCGCTGTGTGAGTCAGGACCACCTGCAGGGAACCAAGTTTCTGGTTGTTTTCGAACTGGAAAAGATCCTCAATCTTTTGGGGCCTGGCACGCCTGATATCGTGGTGTAATGAGCTCACCGGAGTTTTGCGTTTGCTAGGGGCATCCGCTGAAATACCTTTGATCAAATGGTGTCGTTTATCTTGGAAATCCCCGCCTGCAAGCGGGGATTTTTTTGTCTCAGGGTGTTTTGCCATGACTGTAAGAATTAAGTTTCGTGGCAACCCAGGATGGCGGAACAGCTGTCCCTTGTGTATCGGCAAGAACTCCAGGCTTTGGCAACTCTGATTGAATCCGGGGGGAATCGTATGGCAAATCCGTGAGCTGAAGCGGCAGGCCTGTCTTCAGCAAGTCGGCATAGAGGCGTTGCATGGATGCGGTCATTTGCCGGCGGTCCAGTTTTTTCTCAACCCACTGCCGGGCCCGGCGTCCCAGGTCCGCGCGAAGTTGTGGGTTTTCAAGCAAGCTCCGCAGTACGGTTGCCAGCATTTCCGGCTGTTGGGAGTCGAGCAGGATACCGGTTTCACCATCCCGCAGGTGAACCGCATCCTCCCCGGAGGTAAAGCCGGCTGAAACGACGCACTTTCCGCAAGCCATCCCCTCAAACATGACGGAACCGCCGGAGAGACTGACCAGCACATCCAAAGAGTTAAGCACTTCGGGCATGTCCATGCGGTTGCCGGTGAAGATCACACGATCTTCCAGATGGTGGGTCGTGATAAATCGGAAGAGTTCTCTTTGATAGGTTTGCGAATGAACTTCGCCGATGATAAAAAAAGTCGCGTTACCATCGGTGATGCGGCAAAAATGCTCAATGGCCAGCAAGAATTCAAGTTGTTTTTTTGCCGGTCGAATATGGCCGACCAGACCGACCTGAAATCGTCTGCCATGTGGGAATTCGCGTCGCAGTATGTTATTGCGTTGCAGTGTGGGACGAAAAAGCTCGACGTCGATAGCGTCATCGATGAGCGTAATCCGCTGAGGGGCAATCCCGGCTTCAACCAGATTGCGCCGCACGCGGCGGGAAATAGCCACGATCGCGGTAGCCTCGGCAAAGCGATGCTTGCGCACCTGCTGTGGAGTCACCGGGGTGCGGACATGCAGCACTGCCGGTACTCCCAACTTTCGGGCTGCACGGAGCATGTAGCCGCTTAGCCAGAGATCCGAACAGTGTATCAGCGCAACCTGGTTGGCCCGGGCAAAACGGAGCATGCGCCTGGCATCGAGGTAGCGCGACAGCATGTTTCCCAGCTTTCGCCAGGGGCGCAGTGGCATTACATGGGTCGCAATTCCCTTGGCCTTTAAACTATCGACAAAGGGTCCCTTACTTGTGCAGGCGACAACCGGGACGAAGTCCTGCTGCATGTCTTCGACCAGATATTCGAGCTGCTTTTGGCTGCCGCCGATGTTTCCGCCGCGGGAAAGGTAAAGAATGCGGTTCATAAATCCTCGTGCAACATTTATTGTTTGTAAGCGGAGCAAGGATTAAGCATGGTGCGACCGTAGACACCGTTTTGAATAGTCATAGCCTTTAATAAATTCTTAATAAAGTCAAGAGAGAGGATGAACAAGGGTTTAAAATAAGCTTGAACTTATGTTACAAACAACCCGGCAACACGACGAAAAATGGTGTTTAAGGAGTTCGCAACCAACTGTTTCATGTGACGAACCACCCTCTGACCGGTTTGACCTTTACCGGTTTTCAGCTGCCCCTGTGGCAGGAAGCCTTCCAGCTTGGGGTGGACACAGCGCCCAGGTTTTTGCCTCTGCGGGCGATAGCTTGGGATGTCGCCCTGACGCCCCAGGGTTTGTTTATTCTGGAAGGCAACCGCCAATGGGATCCTCCCAATCAGCATGGTTGCCTACCGAGGTTCTATGACCAGTTGACAGGTCGTCGCTAATGTTTACGAGATCGGAGAAGACCCCCCTATGGTAACCCGTTCATTTCGTCAAAAACTGAAAATCATTCGCTTTCTTCGTCGGCAATCGGTACCGGTGTCGATTGGCCATGCAAATAAATGGAAGATGTGGCGTAACGGTTTTTTCAGCCAGGCGTACCTGATCTACAACTTCGCCCAGAACGATCTGGGGGATTATGTTTCGGACTATGTTCGCTATCGGTTGGCGGTTCGATTCAATGGCTACTATGCCGTGGCGTTATACGACAAACTTTATTACACCCTTCTTCTGACCCATTTTGCCGAACACCTGCCGAAAACCCATGGGGTGTTAAAAGACGGACAGCTGTCCTTGTTGGGGAATGCAGCAAACATTGCCATGCAGGATCTTCCGGATTTTCTGCGTCAACGGGGTTGCCTGGTATTTAAACCGCTAACCGGCACCCAGGGGGTTGGCGTTCACCTGTTGAAGGCAAGTGAAGGGGCCATTACCCTGGACGGGAAACCAATTACCGTTGGGGAATTTTTGACCAATGCGCAACAGTGGCAGGACTACCTGGTGACCGACTATGTCCGACAGCACCCTTATGCGGAGAAGATCTTTCCGGAGAGCAGCAACACCATCCGCCTGTTGACACTGTGGGATAAAGAAGCCGGGGTACCCTTTATTGCTTGTGCCGTACATCGCTTCGGTGTTGCCAAGACCGCACCGGTCGATAGTTGGACCCGTGGGGGCGTAAGCGCTGCCATTGATTTGCATACCGGGGTCATGGCCAAGGCAGGTCCCAAGCCGTACAGGCAAGCACCCTGTTTAACCCCCTGCCATCCCGAAACCGGTCAGCAGATAGAAGGGGTGACCATTCCCCACTGGCCGCAGATTCAAAAGCGTCTGTTGGAGATGGCTGCCGCTTTGCACTTCATCCCCTACATAGGCTGGGACATTATTGTCACCGAAACCGGTTTTCAGGTCATTGAAGCCAACAACGGTCCGGACCTTCTACTGTTTCAGATGCATGGACCGTTACTGACAGATCCACGCACCCGCAGGTTTTTCCAACATCACATCGGCCGTCTGACCGGGCCGGATGCGGAAAAGCGCGAATACAAACTGCCGTTTAAAATATAGGTGATTTTGCCGAATGAAAACTTTTCGTAAATTCAGGGCTACGTGGTCGTTGGTTCGGCTGGCGCGCAAGGCCCAATGTCGCTACCGGACAAACTTTCTGGCCTCTTTTACACGGGCTCGCCATCTGTGCCGGGATGCCCGTTTCGAGCCGGAGGAGGCCTATCGCCTCGGCCTGCTCGATCCGGCGTTGGACACAACGGATCTTTCCCGCTATGTCAGCCGCAAAAAACTGACCAAGCTGCAGCGGGCTCTCAACCCGGTCGCCTGGGAACCTCTGCTGAAAAACAAGGGGATTTTTCATCGTTACTGCGTGGCTCACGGCATCGCTGTGCCGAAACTTTTTGCCCTGTTTTTCCGGGCTACGCCGGGTTGGGTTTGCACCGGATTGAGTCCGGTCACTCGCAAGGAATGGGTAGACGTTCTCCAATCCGGATTGCCGGATCGATTTATAATCAAGCCGGCCGAAGGATCCCTGGGACGCGGTGTTCGAGCGTTTAGTCGTCAGGGAGACGATTTCAGGAGCTCTGACGGCAAGGTTTGTTCTGCCTCTGGTCTATACGATAGCATGCAGACCGATACCGGGTTCGACAGTTTCGTCATCGAGGAAACGCTTTCGAACCATCCCGACATCGATGCTTTTACCGGAAATCCGTGCCTGCAAACCCTCCGGATCGT
>DIKU01000071.1:0-1844 GCA_002424645.1 Pelobacter sp. UBA5610
TAACGGGTTCGGCAATTTCCAAGGCGTCAGCAGTAAACCTGTGTCCCTTTACAAGGAAAATAGTATCCGCCGGAGACTTGCTGCCAGGTCTGCTATAAATCGAAAAAGTCTTGCCATTCTTGTCAAGGATGGTTCCAAAAAAGATCTGCGGTTTACCCTGCAAAGTTGCCAGGGTTTCCTCTGCGGCGAGTTCATCGTTAAAAATCAGAGCTGCCGAACAATTTTGCGACAGGTCCTTGGCCAGAACCTGCAACTCCTGAAGCAGGGCATCCCTCAACATGCTACGCTGAGTCAATACAAAGGACACGAAGAGCAACACCAGTACAAACAGGCTGATACCGGTAATCATCAACGTCAGCTTGGTGCGAATAGAGAACGCTCTTATCATGCGAAATACCTTCTTCATGATGCGATTCTCCCCGCCTCATTCTTGATGATACGGCGTGCCAGCCTGAAAAGTCTGGCGCTTAATCGCAGCGGACCAGCTTCTGCCGCATTCAGATTGACACCAATACGAATACTGCTGTTTTCCTTGACAAAATTCATAACACCGCCGGAATCAACAGATTCCTCATTGTCCGCAATAGTCAAAACGGGTTGACCGGCAACCTGGTGAAAAACCATTGGGGTCAGTTTTTCAATCGAACGAACGATATAAAGCATGTGGCGCGGCCTCAACACATAGATAAAACATAATGTAGCAATTTTTGAATTTTGTCACAAACTAGCAACATAGGTGCCAGTTCGCTGGACAAAAGCTGTGAAGCCAAACAGTGAATGCATGCGTAAATTTGACATCAACGGTAGTTACAACCATCCAATAAACGCGTCACATGAATTTATTATTGAAATAACTGTTCAACAACATGGAAATATTACATTTTTTGTCAGAATTAGGAAAACCGGACAATTTTCACTCACGGTTTTTCATGGTAAATCATCCCCAATAGAGTATGAAAAAACTAACAGGAAAAAATTTCCTTCGGCCCGCATGTACCCCCGCAGGGGACATGGATGTTGCGCGCCAGCTAACCGGGTGGGCAATTGTGGGGCAAACCCAGTCTCCCATTGTCACACTTTTGCGTTGGGAAAATTTAAAGGGGGGGGCTTCGCATGGCGAAGCCCCCCCCTTTATGAACCGTGAACTTTTTTGAGAAGTTTAATCAGCGCTTTTCTGCCTGCAGCCTTTCCAATGCTAATTCCCGCATGCGCGGTTTGTGCAATTTACCGCTGCCGGTTTTGGGGAACTTGTCCACCACCCAGATATATCGTGGCACCTTGAAATGGGCCAGCCCGGCTTTGCAGTGAGCCCTGAGTTCGTCTTCGTCTATCTGCTGACCGTTCTTTGGCCGCACCCAGGCCATGATCTGCTCGCCATAAAATTCGTCAGGCAGACCGAACACCGCCACCTCGGCCACATGGGGGTGTGTCAGAAGGCACTGTTCGATCTGCCAGGGACAGATATTCTCGCCGCCACGAATAATGATCTCCTTGCGCCTTCCTGTGATACGCACATACCCATCGGCATCCATGATGCCGAGGTCACCGGAGTGGAGCCAGCCGTCCGCATCGATGCCCTGGGCGGTGGCCTCCGGATCGCCGTAATACCCCTTGGCGACATGGTAACCGCGAAAGCAGACCTCCCCTTCCACCAATATCGGGACAGTGGCTCCGCTGTCCGGGGCAATCAGCTTGACTTCCTGATGCGGCAGATTACGGCCGACGGTCTCGAGTCGTATCGGCAAAGGGTCCTCCGGCGCGGTCAGGTGGGTCAGAGGCGAAGCCTCGGTCATGCCGTAGCCGATGAGGATATCCGGACAGTGCAACGCCTCCATGACTCTGCG
>DIKU01000071.1:1894-3757 GCA_002424645.1 Pelobacter sp. UBA5610
CCACGCTGCGGATGCTCGACCTGGGCAAGAAACATGGTCGGCACCCCGTAAAGAGCGGTACATGCTTCCGCTTCGATAGCCTGCAAAGTGGCCAAAGGATCGAAATATTCTTCGGGCAGGACAACACACGCCCCCACCGCCAAGCACACCAGATTCGCCAGCACCATTCCAAAACAGTGGTAAAAGGGCACCGGCGCACATAACCTGTCCATCTCGGTAAAGGCCATGCGCCGGGCGGTAAACCAGGCATTGTTAAGGATGTTGTGATGGGATAAAACCGCCGTCTTGGGCAGCCCCATGGAGCCGGACGTATACAGCAGGGCAATGGTATCGTCCCGGTCGAGGGCGGCGGTTGCGGCCTCAAGCTCCTCCTGTGACACGCCTTCTCCTGCCGCCAGCACCTCCTGCCAGAGGGTCACCCCCGGCAATACCTTGCGCGTATGCGTGGCATCCTTCGGATCAAACAGTACCACCTGCCGCAAGTGAGGAAACTCAGGATGGCTCAAGGGTTGGGTACTTTGATGTAACCGGGGCACCACCTCGGACAGCATACCCAGATAGTCGCTGGAGCGAAACGCCGGCATGAAAAACAGCCCGTGCACTTGCGAGTGTTGCAGGGCATAGGCGATTTCTTTTTGCCGGTAACCGGGGTTGATGGCTACCAGCGCCACTCCGATGCGTGCCATGGCCAACTGCAGCAGCAGCCACTCGATGCTGTTGGTCGCCCACACGCCGATGCGCTCGCCACGCCTGAATCCCATGCCGAGCAGCCCCCTGGCCAGACGACCGGACTCGAGCCACAGTTGGTCATAGGTCAGCCGCCGGCTCTGATGACGGGAGACGATTGCTTCCCTGGCAGCACAGCGTCTTGCCACCTCGGCCACATGCTCGGGGATGGTTTCACCAATGAGCGGTTCCAGGCCACCGCAATGGTAATAACTGCTGCCCTTATTCATGCGCGACCTCCTCGTTGCCATCCGTTCGCGATGTGGTGCGGGAAAAACCGGTTTCAGTCGATAGGCTCCCAATAGTCGTCGATCTGCCGCTGCAATGCCGCAAGCCGTGCCTCATCGCGTTGCGGGGTGAACAGATGCCGGAAGCGGCCCTGAAGGCCCAAATACTCCTCCAACGGCACTCTTTTAGCCGGGACCTTGGTATGCCTTACCTGACCGTCGCTATACTCCTTCAGGGGCCAGATGCCGGACTGCACGGCCAGTTTGCCGACTTCCACCATGCGTGACGGCTCGAAACCCCATCCCGTGGGGCACGGTGCCAGCACCAGCAGCAGGCGCGGCCCACGCAGGCTCAAGGCTTTTTTCACCTTGCGCGCCAGATCGGCCGGTTCGGTACCGATGGCGGTAGCGACATAAGCCGGTCGATGCGCGCTCCAGATAGCGAACAGATCCTTTTTGACGCCGGAGTAGCCCGCCACCCGACTGGTAGCGGTGTGTGCCCCGGCAGGGGTGGCCGCCGAATACTGGTGTCCGGTATTGCCGTAGCCCTCGTTGTCGTAGCAGATATACAGAAAATCAAGCCCCCGGTCGATAGCTCCCGAGGTCGCGGAAAGCCCCATGCCGTAAGCCGATCCATCCCCTGTCAGGACCACCGGCAGTTGATCCTGCTCCGGTTCGATGCGCCCTTTGGACAGCAGGACATCCAGAGCATCCCGCACCCCTTGGGCGCCCGCCGGGGCACATGCCATGGCGGTATACAGCCAGGATCCCGAAAAGGGCGTATAGGGATAGATGGACAGCAGAGTCATGCAGCCGGCGGCATTGACGAACACGGTCTTGTCACCCACCAGATCATAAATCTGGTGCAGTGCCTGCAATCCGCCGCAGCCGGCGCACATGGGGGTTCCGG
>DIKU01000052.1:0-1554 GCA_002424645.1 Pelobacter sp. UBA5610
AATGATTTGGAAAATAGCTTATTTTTCCCTGTTTTTGATCTTAGAAGCGCGTTTTCACTGGCAAAAAGAGATGCCTAAGAATGGCAAGAGCAAACCGACATCATATTCCCGGGCAGGTATGGCATATTACCCATCGTTGCCATAAAAAAGAATTCCTCCTCAAATTCGCCAAGGACAGAAGACGTTGGTAGTCCTGGCTGTTTGAAGCCAAGAAACGCTTTGGCTTGAGAATATTAAATTATGTCGTCACCTCCAATCATATCCATCTATTGGTCATTGATGATGGCCCGGATGTCATTCCAAAAAGCCTGCAACTGATTGCCAGCCGATCCGCCCAAGAGTTCAATCAACGCAAAAAACGCAAGGGTGCGTTCTGGGAAGACCGTTATCACGCTACAGCTGTTGAGCGGAATGAACACCTTGTCAGATGCCTTGTCTATATGAACCTCAACATGGTCCGCGCCGGTGTGGTGAATCATCCATCGGAATGGGATATGTGTGGCTACAACGAGATCCAGACTCCGCCTGAACGGTATGGTGTGATTGACCAGGCGGGCTTAAGGAGCCTTTGCGGAGTTTCGGACTCCAGGGAGTTTTCCAGGCCGCACCGACAATGGGTCGATGCGGCCATCCGCGACAGAAAGCATCAAAGGGAAAGTTTCTGGACTGAGAGTATCGCTGTTGGTGGTATGGGATTCATTGAAGAGATAAAGACCAGGCTTGGTAGGCAGGGACTGCGGGAGATCCTGGCCAGCGACCGCACCCGCCGCATGCGCGACAGGTTTTCCCGGCAGCAGGTCGTTGAAGACCTTTGCCGGCGCTGCACCTATCGGCAGCGCTTTTCTTCGACAACCCGCTTTGAGTAAAATCCTCGACCAATTCTGATGAACTCCTGACAATGCGCTAAATTTAAGGAGTTAGAAGAATTCCTGCAATTTTGCTGAAACCTTCTGGAAAATATCGCCGAACGATTTATGGGACATCCCATCAAAAATCCGTCCTCTCCTTCCTGCTGCAAATATCGGCAGACATCCGATACCTGCAAGATATGAAGGCCAGGCAATAGCTCATCTCAACGGGTTTCAACGGATAGCGCCTCGAAGAGATTGAACGTATGGTTCTTGATCCGGCGCAGGGCAATCGCCATATCGCTAAAGATAAGGGCCGAAAGAGCGCCGCAGGAGCCGGCCTTCATCCGGGCGAGGTGGGCATCACGGATAGCGTCGGCCAATTCGTTAAGCTGACCGGCTTCCTCCTTCACACCGGCACTGCCGATTTCCTCCCCCTGGAGAGTCTTTCCGACCAGGGTGAAAAAGGCAAAAACCTTGGCGTGGAAATGGCTCAGGTCATTCCATGCGTCTTCGCTGAAATCGAGTTCGTTCTTTTCCAGCCGCTTCAAATAGTTGCTGATCGAGACGGCATAGTCCGTAATCGTTTCAAGTTCGTCGGCAGCGCGAATATAGGCATAGGCACGATCCGATTGTTCCAGCCCGGACGTTCCGGCTTGCATCAGGGAGACGGTGAAGGTCGTGATTTCCTTCTGCATGATATCCG
>DIKU01000052.1:1702-5261 GCA_002424645.1 Pelobacter sp. UBA5610
TTGAATGGCCCTTTTCCTGCCCCTCCGGTCTCCGGTACGATTTTGACAACCAGCCTTTCCAGATACTGGAGAAAGGGCAACATGATAAGTGTCGCCGCAATATTGAAAAAGGAATGGCCGAAGGCAATATGTGCCGCGATGTAGGGGCGACTCCCTTCATTGTTAACAAAATCGGCTGCGCCGGGAACAATGGTCTCGATCAAACCGATGTAGGGGGAAAAGAAGAAGATGACGATGATTACCCCCATGATGTTGAACATGCTGTGGGCCATAGCGGCCCGCCTGGCGGTAAAGGTGCTGCCGAGGGCGGCAAGCTGGGCCGTGATCGTCGTGCCAATATTTTCCCCCAGGACCAGGGCGCAAGCCGTCTGCAACGGTATGGCGCCGGTAGCGGCAAGGGCTATGGTGATGCCGAGCATCGCGGAACTGCTCTGGATGATCATGGTCATCAGACATCCGATGGCGACGCATCCGAGAAGGCTCGGCAGCGAACGCGCATCAAGGAGGAGCATCAGGTTCCTGAAGCCCTCGGCGTCCCGTAGCGGCTTGAACGCCCCACTCATGATCTCGAGACCAAAAAAGATCATACCCAGGGCAACCAGAACTTTGGAGAATCCCGAAATACGTTCATTTTTCACAAAGAGCATCGGGAAGATACCGATGCCGACAAGAAGCAGGCCGTACTTGCCGATATTAACCGCAAGAATCCAGCCGGTAATGGTGGTGCCGATGTTGGCACCCAAAATGACTCCGATCGCCTGACTTAGTTGCATCAGGCCGGCGTTTGTCAGTCCGACGACCATGACCGTGGTGATCGACGAGGATTGGACGAAGGACGTGACGCCCAGCCCCACCAGCACCGCCAAAAAACGGTTGGTGGTGACAGAGGCGATCGCTTTCCGAATCACCCCTCCCGAAAGCATCTGCAAACTTTCCGACAGGAATTTCATCCCGAGGATAAAAATCCCGAGTCCGCCTAATACGGTGTAGGCCATTTTAAATGGTTCAATCATTTTCTGGATCCCAAAAGTAGGGGGTTAGGGAAACGTACATCGTCAAAAAATAATTCAGCTAGTAATACAATTGCCCTTCTTGCGCAAGCCTTTTTAAAAGAAATTTGTCGGCGGCGATTTTTGCTCCAGAGACGAGGAGGTTTCGTCCTTCCGGGGCCATTCATCACGGGTTTGGTCGGCAATCCCTATACAACCCGGAAACGAGCCAGTCGGGCGAAAAACAGGTGAGCCATTTGAAACCGCAGGATTTACTCCAAGGGTCCAGAAAACCGCCATTTTCACACTTCTAAACGACGCAATCCGACTTTGCATAATCGACCAGCCTTATTTGTTGTTTTGAATGCAACCCTGCACATCCAGAAAACTGTCAGGCCCGCACATAACTATCATTCCATCAGTATGTGGACTGATTTCGGGTGAAAAAAAAAGGGGGGGGGGATGTACTGAGAATCAACAACCTTTGGCGGTTTTGAAATAATCATTCGTAGCCACACGGGGCCGCAACATACCTCTTGCACCGGACAGGTTGCCTGTAAAAAAGGCCTTCCGTTATATCGGAAGGCCTTTTTATGCGGTTTCACCCGGTTTTTACCCCGTCGTATGAGTAACGAAGCCTCTATCGAATTCGCAACCTGTCTATTTCTTCTCCCACACCACGCGGTTGACTTTAAGGTCCGCGTCACGCTGTACCGTGCGGTGATAGGTCACCGCGGGCTTACCGAACAGCATCACGTAGACGATCTCATGGGAAGCCGGGATGCCGAGCCGGGCTCCCAACTCAGGGTTCATGTCGACCATCGCCCATTTGGCGAGACCGTCCCACAGAGTACCCAGGCCCAGGGTCGCAGCCATCATCTCAAAGGTGGTCATGGCGATGAAGCCGTCGGCGATGGGGGTCGGGGCCTTGGCATCGACGGATACGATCAGCAGATGCGGCGCCTTGCGGAAAAGAATGTCCGCGCCTTTGTCCCAGGCCCGCAGAATACCGCCGTAAAACTCCTTGCCCTTGGGCAGGCTCTCGTCCTGAACCATTTTCCGAACGCCTTCCATGGTCGCGTGCTTGACCTGCTCCATGGTCTGCTGATCCTCAACCACGGTAAACAGGACCTTGCGCGAATTGACGCCGGTGGGGGCATGGGCGGATATTTTGAGCAATTGTTCGATGGTAGCGGGATCGACCGGCTCGCGCTGAAACCGGCGAATGGAACGACGGCCCTTGATCAGGGTTTCCATCCGGGCGGGCTCGGGAAAATGTCCGGCAAGGGGCAGACTGTCTTCCGGCTTAAGCCCGAAAATACCGAGGGCGCCAGTCGGACAAACCGCCAGGCAATGCTGACACTCGATACATTTTTCGGCTTTGTCTTCACCGACGTAGGGCACTCCCTGGTCCATGACCAGAACCATTAACGGGCAGTCCCTGACGCATTGTTCACATCGGGTGCATTTGTCTCCGTCTATCACCAGATCGAGCATACCATCCTCCTTAATTGGCCTTCAGGCGTTTGCGTTTGCGCCATTTTTAGCATGACAGCGGGTTCAGAACAAGGAGGGAACGATCTGGATCAGGAAAGGTTTTTACCGGGATCGGGAACAGGGCCAAAGTCAAAATGACCGGGTACGACGCGGCGGCCGGCGACCGAGCAGCCACCCGAGACACAACACGCCGGTTCCGGCGAAAAACCAGCGCAGGATATTGTTGCGCCAAAGATAATGGTTTTCCGCCTCAAGCGAAGCAATCTTTTGCAGATGCGCTTCGGTTTCCTGCTGCAAATGGTCTCGTTCAGCCATGGTTTCGGTGATATTCCGCGCCCCTTGTTGCAGGCGCTCGTATTGACCTGTTATTTTTTGCAGTTCCGCCTCGACGCCCTGTAACTTTTTGTTCTGCGCAGTCAACTCTTCCTGTTTTTTGCGCAAGGCGAGCTGTTCGCGTTGCAGGCGTTCTGCTATGACGGCATGGGGTTCCTGGCTGGAAACATACTGTTTAAGGACGTACCCTTCGGTTCCATCCGCGGTGCGGACCTTGACATAGTCATCGCCATCTTCCAGGATTTCAATTTTTGCGGAACTGGTCAGCGATTTAAGGATGCGGTACCCGGTACCCGGACCGCGCCTCAGGGTGACAGGAATCTGATCGGTAATATAGGCTCCCCAAACAGTTGAAAGACTCGCCCCGAACAATACCAACACCATCAGCAACAGCTTCAAACCACGCCGCCACGCTCCCGGCATCGACACCGTGGTAGCCTGGCCAATCCACCTCACCTCCCGGCCAGACTCAAAAAGAGACAGATCGATACGTTGGTAGCGCACCGGAAGTTCTACTCTGGTTGCCGGTCGATTCATGGTCATTCCATCCCTGTTTGGGTTTGGTGCCCGATGGTCATCCCATGAATCTGCTTCTGCGAAAACCTCGGCGCATCGCTGTTGCCATGGCGAAAAGTTTCCCGGCCGTAATCATCGCCGTAACCAATTTGCCCTGCCAAAGCGGCCAGGGCCATGAGACCACCGCAAACCACCAGCAGCAGAACACGCTGAAATCCATTCAT
>DIKU01000052.1:5298-10570 GCA_002424645.1 Pelobacter sp. UBA5610
TCCGCATCCTGCCAACATGAAAAAGTTAAAGATTGGCCCTATGCATGAGCAAAGCCCGCACCAATTTTGCCCAAGGCGCTTACAATGGCTTCTTTAGACATCGGGGAGGACAGAGAAAAGGGGATTATCGGGGATCTTGTTGCTTGATGGCGACAATTATTCGGGAGTAAGCCTGAAACCTCCCCTTCCGGGGAGGCAAAAAGGCCAGCAGAGCGCAATCTTTCGCGGAGGTATCCATGTCTCCTTTTAGAGACATGGATACCTAGACGTTTTTAAACAGGCTCGGCACGATATGGTGCCGCCCCAACAATTTATAGAATTCGGTACGGTTTCGTCCGGCCAGACGCGCTGCATGAGCGACATTGCCACGGGTGAGCTGCATTAATCTCACCAGATAGTCTTGTTCAAACTGCCGGCGGGCTTCGCTGAAGCAGGGAATCTTTTCGACATTTTCGTGAATGGCGTCCGCCACCAGAGAAGCTGAAATCAAAGGAGTGGTAGTCAGTGCCAGGCCCTGTTCGACCACGTTGATAAGTTGCCGCACATTCCCCGGCCAGGAGGCCGCCAAAAGGGCTTCCATGGCCTCGGGTGCAAATCCTGTAATTTTTTTGCCACTGCGGGCCGCTATTTTTTGCAAAAAATAACTGGCCAGCAGAGGGATATCTTCCCGGCGTTCGGCCAGACTCGGCAAATCAAGGGACACGACGTTGAGCCGATAGTAGAGATCCTCCCGAAACCGCTCCGCGGTGATTTCGTCTTCGAGATGACGATGCGTCGCGGAGATGATTCGCACATCGATGGCGCAGGTGGTTACCGATCCGACGGGCCGCATCTGTTTTTCCTGCAGCACGCGCAGCAGTTTAACCTGCAGCGGCAGAGGCATATCACCGATCTCATCGAGGAACAGGGTTCCCCCTGCGGCCGAACGGAACAGACCGGGATAATCCTTTAGCGCGCCGGTAAAAGCGCCCTTGGCATGGCCGAACAGTTCCGACTCCAGAAGAGTGTCCGGAATGGCGCCGCAGTTTACGGCGACAAAAGGCTTGTCGGCTCGGGCACTGGCGCGGTGAATGGCACGCGCGATCAATTCCTTGCCGGTACCGCTTTCACCCCGGATCAGGACGGCGGCATCACTCTCGGCAGCGAGGCGTGCCTTGGCCAGCAGTTCCTCCATGATGGGGCTTTTGGTGATGATTTCACTGCGCCAGGACTCCTCGCCCGGCGTTTCCTGCTCGGCGGCATCCCCGGAAGTACGCAATGCTCGCTGAATTTCCTCAAGCAGGGCTTTACTGTCCAGGGGTTTGGTAAGAAAGCTGAACACCCCCCGCCGGGTCGCTTCGACCGCGTCGGGGATCGAGCCGTGGGCGGTAAGGATAATGACCGGCAAGGACGCCTGCCGGGTTCGAATGGCATCAAACAGAGCCATGCCGTCCATCCCTGCCATACGCAGATCGGTAATCACCAGGTGAGGGCGCACCGCCGGAATTTTGGCCAGAGCTTCCTCGCCGCTTTCCGCGATATGGATGTCATATCCCGCCCCGCGCAGGCGAATGGACAGTAACCGCAGAAGATCGGTGTCGTCATCTACCAACAACAGGCGCTGTTTCTTCGTTTCCATCAATGTCCTCAGGTTGCCAGCAGGGGAGAATCACTTTTCCCGCTGGCGCAGAATTTTTTCGATATTCTCCAGAGCCCGCAGCTTGTCCTGCAGTTCCCGGGAGGTGGTTTCCAGCTCCTGAGCCTGCTGCCGGGCCTTGTCACGCTCCCCGGCAAGCCGCAACTGGTCACCGAGTTGATCTTGCAGCAACGACACCAGGGACATCAAAGGCCCCTCCCCCTTATCGCGCTGGCGGAATTCCTTCAGCAAATCGGATGCCAGTTGCCGGTCGGCAAGAGAACGCCCGGGTTGCAACCCCAGCGCCACCAACTGAAAAAGGGTCTCATCGTCCGGATTTTTGCGATAGGCCTGGCGCAAACGGATCAACTCTTTGCTGCCGGCGGCAATGCTCAGCGTACTGGCCTTGCGGTAGTAGCCGAGTACCGTTTCCGCCTGTACCCCGTCACTCGGCAACTGTGGCCACCACACGTGCGGAAAGTTGCTGCAACCGGCGGCCAACAGCCCCAGCAATACAACCCCTATGACCGTTCCAGGCATACGTCTTGGCATCATGCCGTTTCCTCCTGAATCGACAGCGGCAGACTCACTTTAAAGCAGGCGCCTCCCAGAGGGCTATCCAGCACCTCGATACGGGCGCCATGATCCCGTACATATTCCTGCACTATGGACAAGCCTATCCCCGTTCCCTGCACCGGCCCGACCATGGGCGCCGATCCCTGGTAAAAGGGTTTGAAAATTTTCTGCCGCTCGTTTTCAGGAATCCCTGGCCCCGAGTCGGCCACTTCCAGCACGGCAAGATTGCCCTGCCGGCGAAGATGAAGATGAATCACCCCATCGACCGGCGTGTATTTGACAGCATTGGACAATAGATTATCCACCACATTTCGCAGCCGTTCGCGGTCTCCGTAAAGCTGCAACGCCATTATATCGAGCTTTAAATCCAGGTTCTTTTTCAGTATAGCGGGCCGCTGCGACGCAACAATCCCCTCTATCAGACGGGAAAAGTCGATCTGGGTGCCGCGAAAGGGGGATATTTTGGCCTGCATGCGACTGAAACCGAGCAGATTATCGATAAGCTTGTGCAACTGCACACCATTTTTACGCAGGATCCAGGCAATCTCCCGCTGCTGATCGTTGAGGGGACCGACTTCTTCCTCAACCAACAGTTCCGTGCCCTCGCGGATGGAGGCCAGCGGTGTTTTCAACTCGTGGGATACATGCGATACGAATTTGCTTTTTTCCTTGTCCACCGCATCCAGGCGCTGACGCAGCCAGTCCAGCCGGGTGCCGAGAAAACGCAAATCGTCCGGTCCGCCGACCTCTATGGGAGAAGTAAAATCCCCCTCCCCGAGACGGGTGATACCGAGATTTATCTGCCTGATCGGATTGGCAATCCGCTGGGCAAAAAAAGTGGCGAATAAGCCCGTCACCGGCACCAGCAGTACCGCCAGCCACAGAAGTATTCGCCGTGCACGTGTGGTGGAGGAACGCAACGCATCAACCTCGCGAACGATGAGTTCCTGACTCTCTTCGTAAAGACCCCGCGCCAGATCGTTAAGTTCGTCGAACCTCGCCAGAAACGCCTTGTCATCAGTGGTGTTGTGACCATTGCTGCGCAGGCTGGTATAAAGCTGCTGCTCTCCCGATGCCAGGCGTTGCAAGCGCTGCATCTGATCCTGCTGCAAAGGCAAGGTGCCGAGGTGTTCCACGGACACCACGAACTCCTTATGTTTTTCCTCGATACCGGCCAGCATCTCACCGGCTTCAAGCACCTGATACTGGCGCACACGACGCTCCAGAGCCAGCAGTTGTTCTACCAGGTTTCGGCTTTCCTGGATCACCGTGACCGAGCGATACACCGCCTGGGAGCCACGCCGGGCAAGGCGATCCATGAAAAACTCGGCATTGATCATGGCCAGGTTGAACGGCAGGGCCACCATCGCAAAGCCGATCAACACCAGGGATAGAAACGATTTGGGACGAAGAAAATGCATAGTCCGCCGTTCGCTGGGCGTTGCCGGTCAAGCCGGCAGCGGCCAATCGGTCTGATAACCTTCGGGATAGAAATTTTCCTGCGTGCGATTGAAATAACCGTACTGCAACCGGGGAATACGTTGTTTAAGACGCGTCAGCATCTCGACCATACCGATCCCCTCCCCTTCAATCGCCAATGCCTCGCAATACAACGCGGGGTCGATGCTCAGGTTGCGCATCTGGATCAGATCGACGCCGGCTTCTTCGACCAGATCGCCGAGGGCTTCGACTTCTTCGGGCCGGTCGTTGAGTCCCGGAAAGACCAGATAGTTGATCATGGTGAAGAGGCCATGATTCTTTGCCCGCCGCAGGGATTCACGCACCTGCTCGATGGTATAACCGCAAGGGCGATGGTACGCCTGATAAAAATGGTCCTGCACCGAATTCATCGATACCCGGATGGAATCGATACCGGCCTGCGCCAGACGATCGACGGCATCGGGATCGGATGCGTTGGAGTTGAAATGGATGGTGCCGCGCCTGGTGCTGCGGCGCATTTCGCGTATCGCCTTGCAGATGGTATCCGCCTGCAGGATCGGATCCCCCTCGCATCCCTGACCGAAGGAAACGATGGCGTTTTCCGCCTGTTCGAGATGCGGCACGGCAATCTGGCAAAGCTCTTCAACCGTCGGCACAAAGGTAATGCGGTCCTGGCTGGAGGGGCAGCACTCCGGGGCTTCCTGCAGGGAGATGCAGCCGAGGCAGTGGGCGTTGCACACCGGCGAGGTCGGCAGCGGCGCTTCCCAGCGACGGAAAAACAGGTTCTTGGCGGCGAAACAGTGATAGTCCAGCGCGCAGCGGGCCAACTGCTCGAGCAGGCGGTTGTCGGGATGCTCGCGCAAGGCTTTCTTTACCAGGGGATCGAGTTTGCGATCATCGAAATGATCCGGCTCCCACTGGGTGTTGCGGTCGACGCGCACCGCTGCCGCGTAAAAGCGCTCTTCTTCGACGCACCAACCCACCGCCGTATAGGACCACAGGGGCAATTGCACCTGTTTATCCCCGTAGCTTGCAGCCGGCAACAGGGTTCGGGTATAGCCCGGCGTCAAAAACGCCGACACCGCCTGAGCCTTGCCGCCACCGTAATGACGCGGCAATTTGCGCAAGGTGACCATGCGTTTGTTGCGGCCGTCCAATCCGATGGGAGGGGTGTCGGGGATGGTGAAAAGACGACTGCCCGGCGGCAGGGGGATCAGTTCTTCCGAACGCGGCGGCCGGGCATGGGAACCGTTCATGCCGACCATGAGCAGATCGGGATGTTCAAATACTTCACCGGAGGCGTCCGCCACCACGGCCAGGATGGTCTTCTTGCGTTTCATGCTATTAAATATCCTTTTCTGTCGGTGCGATAGTCACTTAGACTGCCAAGCATACCATAATCAAGCCGACGGAGGGAATAGCCCCCTGCTGCAGGGGGAAATATCCTGTCTTTACCACGAAGGACATGGTGAAAAAATGTCGTCATAAAAACGGCTTTGGTACTGGACGGCGCACCGGCCTCACCACAACAGGCATTCGCCCTTAAGTGCTGGCGGCAGCGATTTTCCTCTTTTCTCGCGAAGCATCCTTCGTTATGCTGGCGGCCATGCGCGTTATCCTGTCGACCCTTCATAGTAAATT
>DIKU01000136.1 GCA_002424645.1 Pelobacter sp. UBA5610
CCAAGATTTATGGGTAGGCTTCAAGATCATTATCTGCGACCACTTTTTCCATGACAACAGCCGTTTTCCTGTGCTTTAATGCTGTGTTTGGATGATCCGCCGTTCACACGGCTTATAAATTTTTGAGGAGAATGTACCATGCTGAACTGTTCCGACCTGCGCAAAGGCTCCAAGCTGATGATCGACGGCGAACCCCACGTCATCGTTCAGTTCGACTTCACCAAGCCGGGCAAGGGCCAGGCCCTTTACAAGTGCAAACTGCGTAACATGATCACCGGCTCCCTGTTCGATCGCACCTATCGTTCCGGTGAATCTTTCGAGCCTGCCGCTCTGGATGAACGCGACATGCAGTACCTCTACCAGGACGAAACCGGGTACGTGTTCATGGACCAGAAAAGCTACGAACAGACCACTCTCGGCGAAGACGCCCTGGGTGACCAGAAATACTTCCTGGTCGACAACATGGAAGTCAAGATTCTGATGTTCGGCGACCGCGGCATCGGCATCACCCTGCCCAACTTCGTCAACCTGCGTGTGACCATGGCCGATCCCTGGGTCAAGGGGGATACCGCCGCCGGCAACAACAAGCCTGCCACCGTGGAAACCGGCTACAACCTGCAGGTGCCGTCTTTTGTCGAATCGGGAACCCTGATCCAGATCGACACCCGCACCGGTGAATACGTTACCCGCGTAAAGGAATAAATGATCATGCAAGGCAACTGGGCGCTGGCGAAAAAGCGCCCCGGACTTGAACAAAGGGCCCGGATCGTACAAGCGATCCGGTCCTTTTTCGTTTCAAATAACTTCCTCGAAGTCGAAACCCCGCATCGTCTGCCCGGCAACGCCCCCGAGGCGCATATCGATGCGGTGCAAAGTGACGGCTGGTTTCTGCATACCAGCCCCGAGCTTTGCATGAAACGCCTGCTGGCGGCCGGCTATCCACGCCTGTTTCAGATCTGCCGGTGCTGGCGCGCCGAGGAACGCGGAAGCCGTCATTTGCCGGAATTCACCATGCTTGAGTGGTACGCCGCCCATTGCGACTACCACGCCCTCATGCACCACTGCGAAGCCCTGCTCGCAGCCTTGCTCCCCCTTGGCGCGCTGCATTACCAAGGACAAGCCATCGATCTCTCCCCCCCCTGGGAACGCATCACCGTGGCCGAGGCCTTTGACCGGTTCGGCTCGCTCTCACTGGAACAGGCGCTGGCCGAAAACCGCTTCGACGAAATCATCGCGCTGGAGATCGAACCCCGTCTTGGCATTCAGCGTCCGACCTTTCTTATCGAGTACCCGGGCGAACTGGCAGCACTTGCACGCCGCCACCCGATGCGCCCTCATGTGGCGGAACGCTTTGAGCTTTACATCGCCGGGCTTGAACTGGCCAACGCTTTTTCGGAACTGACCGACCCGTTGGAGCAGCGTCAGCGCTTTGCCGACGAAGAAGCCACCCGTCAAAGGGCCGGCAAGCCTGCCTACCCGTCACCTGAAAAATTTCTACAGGAATTAGGAGCCATGCCCGAAGCCGCCGGCATCGCCCTGGGACTTGACCGACTGGTGATGCTTCTGACCAACGCGTCAACCATCGACGAGGTCGTGGCTTTTACACCGGAGTTACTCTAGCCCTTCTTGCAACGGCCTTGGGTGACCGCAAGGGCTACAACCGCTTGCCCGAGAAACAGAAAAAATCTCCGACAGGATGGTCAGCCGTACCGGATGACGGTATGCTGAGATAAGATCGGTCAACGTGAAGGGTACCACCTGCCGCGCCAAAGCCGCCAGACCTCCGGGAGTTGAGCATGCTTACCATCGATGGTTCTCAAGGTGAAGGGGGTGGTCAGATCCTGCGGACATCCCTGGCCCTCTCGCTGGTCACCGGCAAACCCTTTCGCATAGACAGGATTCGCCACCAGCGCAGCAAGCCGGGTCTCATGAAACAACATCTTGCCGCGGTGCAAGCCGCAGCCGAGGTCGGCGCGGCTCAAATCGAAGGCGTCCATCTCGGTTCCCGGGTCCTGACTTTTTCCCCTGAAACCATTCGGTCAGGCCGCTACCTCTTCAGCGTGGGCACGGCAGGCAGTTGCACGCTGGTACTGCAAACCGTTTTGCCGGCCCTTTGTCTGGCATCCGGAGGTTCCGACCTCATACTGGAAGGCGGCACCCACAATCCCTTCGCACCACCCTTTGAGTTTATGGCCCGGGCCTTTCTCCCGCTGATAAGACGCATGGGGCCAAGGGTGACAGCCGGGCTGAAAAAACATGGGTTCTACCCGGCCGGAGGCGGGCACATTACGGTGCATATCGAGCCCGCACCCTGCTTTGCTCCGATCGACATACCCCACCGGGGCGACATTCGCGCCTATCACGCATGTGCGACGGTAGCAAGGTTGCCACGCCACATCGCGCAGAGGGAACTTCGAACGGTTGGGGATCTGCTGGGATGGGAAGCAGAACATCTGTCTATCGAGGACATTACCGGGACACAGAGTCCGGGTAATGTCCTGTCTATCGAAATCACCAGCGAGCATATAACCGAAATTTTTACCGGCTTCGGAGAGCGCAGGATACCCGCTGAGCAAGTAGCCCGCCAAGCCTGCGAACAAGCTCGGAAATACCTGACAGCCGGGGTCCCGGTCGGCACCTATCTGGCCGACCAACTGTTACTGCCCATGGCCCTGTCCGGTGGCGGATCGTTTCGAACGCTGAGACCAACCCGACACTTCCTCACCAATGTCGAGGTTATCAAAGCGTTCCTTGATGTCGCGGTGGAAATCAAGCAGGACGGACCCGGCAGTTGGGAAATCCGCATTGCAGGCACCCCACCGACGAAGAAGGATTTGCGACAACGGGCGAACGACGGTCCGCCGGGCGACTTTTCCCGTTGGCCGTCATAAAAAAGACTGGCATTCCATTTCGATTACCCCCATGATGCGGCCGAACACCCTGCAAACAGCCAAAACCGAATACCGATAACGATTTCTTTGGAGAACAACGATGGAAGAAATAGATCTGGACCTTCTCGAATTTCTGGTTTACACCGATACCGATTACATTAAACAGGCCGTCGCCGGAACACAATACCTGCCCCGCACGGTGTTGGGAGTCGGGACTTTCCTGCTGGACCACGACGGTGACGTCAACCTGCTCACCGCCAAGCAAAAAGTAACGTTTGAAAAATTTCTCCAGCCGCTGCTGTTTCATGTCACATGCCAGGGTCTGGCGGGACCGGAAACCTGTATGGGCAACGGTGAGATTGAACAAGACCTGCTCAAAAAATGCTACCATAACAATATTTTCCGATGCCATGCCTGCAGGGCCGCAACGCACAATACCATCGAGAATTAATTACGTCATAAGTCGACTTTGAGCTTTAGCACCACAGGTGGTAAAGTAAAGCGGAATCGCAAATATATAAAGGTAAAGGAAAAACCCAGAACTATGGCAGGAGAATACCGCAAAGACATCCATCCCGGGCTGCATGTGGCTATCGTGCTCAAAAAAGATCAGCGAACAGGCAAACTGACGCACGGAATTGTCGGTTCCCTGCTGACCAAAGCCCCTTATCATTCCAGGGGCATCAAGGTACGGCTTGTCGACGGACAGGTGGGACGGGTACATGCCATTGAATCACGGAATGACTGACGCATAACCTTCTGCCCTAAGCCGTATAAAGCCGGCAGATATAAAACACTTATCCAAAACAAAAGGCACATCATGAGCAAGGATCTTTACGTCAAAAACCTTCCCCCCGAAACCACCGAGGAAGAGTTGCGCAAGCTTTTTTCCGTCGCCGGCAAGGTTTCTTACATCCACATGGGAACGGATGCTAAAACCGGTCAGTTTCTCGAATACGCCTATGTCAAAATGTCCAGCGAGGCCGAAGCGAAAGAAGCCATCTTGTGCCTGGACGATGCGCGCATTACCAACCGCCAGATCTCGGTCACTATCGCCAAACCGCAAAAACCTGCAGGTACCCCAAACGCGCCACCGGTAGAAAAACCCGTCCCAGCAAAACAAAGAGGCCGCCGCCGCAATAAAACGGATCGATAAACTTTACGGCACGACAATAAGTTCTGCTTTGCATAAAAATCGAATTGCCAGCATGCTTCCCGGTCAAATACCGGATTGCGTGTTGGCAATTTTCATTTAAGTGAACGGCAAGGAAAGCACCTTGCCCTTATCGACATTCGCCCCAACTCATCGCTTTTACCAGGAGAACCTCAGCCTTTGGCTTTTATGCTGAAGCCGGCAATAATCTTCATCCTTCTGCACCATCTCTTCGAATATCGCTTTTGGCATTGACATCCCTGCCCTCAAATTAGAAAATGCCCTCTAATCGTATACTCGGAAATGCGTGTTGACGATCTTATATCTGCAAACACATCAAACGTTCCCGAGTACGACTTTTCGCAGAGGTGGAGGCGATAGTGATAGATCCCACAACACTGGACATGCTTGAAAAACGCATCCGGAACCTTGAACTGGAAAACAAATCTCTGGCAGAGGACTGTAAACGCTTAGCCGCCACGCAAAACACCCTCGAAGAAATCGTCGCCACAGCCACCCAGAAACAGTTGATTGTGGAAATGCAGAGCATGGAACTGGAACAGATATTCTCTTCCTGTGCCGATCCTATCTGGGTAGTGCGCCAAGACGGAATTGTGGTGCGGGCCAACAGTGCCATGCTTCGTTTTCTAGGCCGCTCTCAAAATGAAGTGGTGGGGCACCCATGCCACGACATCCTCTCTTTTTGTAACCGTCACAACACATCCTGCCCTCTGACCTCGGCGCACCAGCCGCAATCTTTTCATGAATGGGATATCGAACGGCCGGTTTCCGGTGGGGAATCCGAGTTCTACATGGCATCCACATCTTCTCTGATAACCCTTGACGGTTCACCTGGCATCGTTGGCCAATTTCGCGATATCACCCTGCGCAAACGTGCCGAAGATGCGCTGGCACAAGCCAATGTGGCGTTGTCACACATGGCGAGGGTGGACGGGCTGACCCAGATACCCAATCGCCGTTCATTTGACGAAACTCTTTCCAAGGAATGGGGACGCTTGGCCCGCGAAGACAGCCCTCTTTCTCTGATTTTGTGCGATATCGATTGCTTTAAAAACTACAACGATCATTACGGACACCAGGCAGGAGATGATTGCCTTCGCCGTGTTGCGCAAGCCCTGGCAAGCTGCGCCCAACGAGCCGCTGACCTCGTAGCGCGCTACGGTGGTGAAGAGTTTGTGCTGATTTTACCGCAGACCCCTCTGGAAGGAGCCCTGCGGGTTGCCGAAAATATGCGTCGGACGGTCGAAAAATTGGCGATTCAACATGCCGGGTCCATCGTAAAACCGATCGTCACCCTGAGTTTGGGGGTGGCTTCCGTGGTCCCCGCCCAGCATATGCAAGCAAATCGGCTGATCGAGATTGCGGACCAAGCCCTTTATCAGGCCAAAGAAACCGGCCGTAACAAAGTGGTATCCGGTCATGTTTTCATGGACCATGTCCATCCGCCCTATTAACCCGCATGCCGGCTCGAACCGATTTGCGCTGAACCTCCCGGTGTTCTGACACCGCGCTCTTGGCTCATTACCAAGCCAAACATTCCTTTCCATCATCCATTCAACTTCGTCGCAAACCATGCTGACGAAGCAGTCCGCGCTCCTCCTTCACGCCCCCCCAATATCTAAGCCTCCTATTTCATAGGCGTTTACGCTATACTGCCTCCACACCAAATATGCAGGAGGGTTCTCATGCCTAAACAGGCCAAAAAGGTTTCGCAATCCCGCGTTGAACTGGCCCAGGTAGCCATGCCTGACGATGCCAATCCGGCCGGCAATGTCCATGGTGGCGCCATCATGAAACTTATCGACAATGCCGCCGGGGTGGTCGCCATGCGCCACACACGCCGCAATATCGTCACCGCCTCTATCGACAGGCTTGACTTTCACCACCCGGTATTCGTGGGGAATCTCATTATTCTCAAAGCCAGCATCAACCGTGTTGGAAACACCTCCATGGAAGTCGGCGTGCGGGTCGAAGCGGAAAATATCATGACCGGGGAAATCCGGCATACAGCATCGGCTTACCTCACTTTCGTGGCACTCAGCCCGGATGGATTGCCCACCCAGGCACCGGAACTGATCAGCGAAACGGATGAGGACAAACGTCGCCTGAGCGAGGCGATCGCACGCTACGAGACAAGAAAATTGAATAAACGGTAGGAAAAAACCTGAAGACATGGCCCCACGCACAGCCGATTAAGGAGAAACGACAACGATCCTGACCGATCATGTCAATTGACGAACCTTACCGAGCTTGATTTTACCCATCGGTAATCACCCGGAAAGAGACTCAAACACGGTCGATTTCCTCATGCGACAACCCGCGAAGGTCAACGATAAACCCGGCAGGCTCTACAGGTGGCCAACAGAAGGGGCAACATCCGCCGGAATTGCTTCTGCGCAAAAATGCTCTAAGATATGAATACAGGGTAAACTTATAACACCGGGTGATTAAAAGTTTGGACGTCGGTCACAACCTACCGGAACAGGAGGTGTTGCATGTTTCAACTCGATCTTAACTCCGAAGAAAAAGACACCCTGGTCAGCATTTTGGAGAGTTGCCTATCCGACTTGAGAATGGAAATTGCCGATACGGACAGTCAGGATTATCGCGATGTCCTGAAACAGCGCAAGGGAATTCTCTTGAAGACACTGGGGGCTCTGGGCTATTCACCGGGCTGACGCACAGCTGGTTCCAAAACCATCGTTGTTTCAAAGCGATCATTTCCTGCCGCCCATGAAAAAAGGGGCAAACTGCATCAGCAGCTTGCCCCTTCTGTCGTTTAATCTAGGTTACACCGCTTAAACGATAGCTTTCATGCCCTGCATGGCGGCACGCAATTCTTGACCCACTTCTTCGATGAGGTGATTGCGGATCTCGGCGTTGACAGCAACCAGGGTATGGTTGTCGACGCTGTTGTCCTTGATCGTCAGGCCTTTGCCGATAAGATCGGTGCCGACCTTGGCCATGAAATCCTTGAGCAAAGGCACGCAGGCGTGGGAGAACAGGTAGCAGCCGTATTCAGCGGTATCCGAAATCACGCGGTTCATTTCATACAGTTTCTTGCGCGCAATGGTATTGGCGATGAGCGGAGTCTCGTGCAGCGACTCGTAGTAAGCCGACTCAGGCTCGATGCCGGAGGAAACCATGGTTTCAAAGGCCAGCTCAACACCAGCCTTGACCATGGCCACCATCAGGATCGCTTTGTCGAAGTATTCCTGCTCGGAGATTTCGCCGGCGCCTTCGGTCTGCTCGAAAGCAGTCTTGCCGGTTTCTTCGCGCCAGGTCAGCAGTTTGATGTCGTCATTGGCCCAGTCTTCCATCATGGTACGGGAAAACTCGCCGGACAAAATGTCGTCCATGTGCTTTTCGAACAGGGGACGCATGATGTCCTTGAGTTCTTCGGCCACTCCGAAAGCCACCAGCTTGGCGGGATTGGAGAGACGATCCATCATGTTGGTGATGCCGCCGTGTTTGAGGGCTTCGGTAATGGTCTCCCAGCCGAACTGGATGAGCTTGACGGCATAGGGTGCGTCGATGCCGTTCTGGGTCATCTTGTCGAAGCACAGCAGCGCACCGGCCTGCAGCATGCCGCAGAGAATGGTCTGCTCGCCCATCAGGTCGGATTTGACCTCGGCGACAAAAGACGACTCGAGTACCCCGGCGCGGTCGCCGCCCTGAGCGGAACAAAGCGCCTTGGCGATTTCCAGACCGTCGCCGTTGGGATCGTTTTCACCATGCACGGCGATCAGGGTCGGCACGCCGAAACCGCGCTTGTACTCTTCGCGGACTTCGGATCCGGGGCATTTGGGAGCAACCATGATAACGGTCAGGTCCTTGCGGATCTGGGTGCCTTCTTCAACAATGTTAAAGCCGTGAGCATAGGAAAAGACCGCGCCCTGCTTCATCAGCGGCACAACGGTATTGACCACGTCGGTGTGCTGCTTGTCGGGAGCGAGGTTCATGACGATATCGGCGGTCGGCAGCATTTCTTCGTAGGTGCCGACGGCGAAACCGTTTTCGGTGGCATTCAGGTAGGACTGACGTTTTTGCTCGATGGCGCCCTTGCGAAGCGTATAGGAAACGTCCAGTCCGCTGTCGCGCATGTTGAGGCCCTGATTGAGACCCTGGGCGCCGCAACCGACGATGACGATTTTTTTACCCTTGGCATATTCGCAACCGTTGGCGAATTCAGAGGCGTCCATAAAACGGCAAGTACCGAGTTCCTGCAGCTGGCGGCGAAGCGGCAGCGAGTTGAAATAGTTCTGTCCCATCGGTGTCTCCTTTATGTGGGTTGTTAAAAAAGTCAGAGAATAAATGACCATACCCGATTTTGCCTATTGCGTAAATTGATTTGTTCAGAATACTGTATTGCAAATAACGCAACATGGAGTCGAAATGGATATACGCGAACTTGAAATCTTTTTGACCGTGGCCGAACTGCTGCACTTCGGCCGGGCCAGCCAGGCCTGCAACCTCAGCCCTTCAGCCTTGACCCGTACCATTCAGCGGCTCGAAGACGAAGTGGAACAGCCTCTGTTTGTGCGGGACAACCGCCGCGTCACGCTGTCTGCCGCCGGTGAGCAGTTTCGCAGCTATGCGCGTCAGACGCTGCAGGATTGGCAGGCTTTTCGCGGCGCCGTGAAAGGCAAGGAGGCCATCAGCGGAACCCTGTCCATCTACGCCTCCATCACAGCGGTCTACAGCCTGCTGCCTCGACTGCTGGAAGCCTATCGCAGGGCCTATCGCGAGGTACAGCTCGAACTGAGCACCGGCGCCGCCGAGCGGGCGGTGGCCCAGGTGCAAAACGGTGAAATCGACCTCGCTGTCGCCGCCCTGCCCGACCGGCAACAATCACAGCTCGAATTCCTGCCCATTATCAACACCCCGCTGTTGTTCATCGCCCCCCGGCAGGGTGATGCGCCCCCCCTGCCGGTGCGCGACGGCGAAATCGACCTGCGGCGCACACCCCTGGTGCTACCGCAAAAAGGGCTGTCACGGCGGCGTCTCGATCAATGGCTCAAGGCACGGCGCATCACCCCCAACATCTCCTCGGAGGTCTCCGGCAACGAGGCGATCATTGCCATGGTGCGCCTCGGCTGCGGCATCGGCATCGTCCCGGAACTGGTACTGGCCCGCAGTCCGTTTCGCGATGAAGTGCGCATTCTGGAAGCAGCGCCGCAACTGGCTCCCTACGTGGTGGGACTGTGCTCCAC
>DIKU01000101.1:0-5597 GCA_002424645.1 Pelobacter sp. UBA5610
GACCTCCCCGCAGAGGATTAAACCTTGAGTCGGATAAGATATATTATGTAAACCAAAATATATTATATACTTTAGACAAGGAACGATGGCACCTGTCACCCGAGACTTGCCAGCTCCAGTCGGTCGCCCCAGCGGTCTTTAAGGGCTTGACGTAATTCTGCATAACGATCGGATGTTAAAAACGCAGGATCTTCTGCAATGGCAAAGGCTTCCTGTCGGGCCTGTTCCAATATGCGTCCGTCACGCAATAGATTTGCAACGCGGAAATCGGGTAACCCTGACTGCCGGGTTCCTAAAAACTCCCCGGGGCCTCTGATTTCCAAATCGGCTTCAGCGATTTTAAAGCCATCCGTGGTAGCTGCCATGACATCGAGTCGTTTTTGACCATCGTCACTGCATCGTTGCGATTTTATCAACAAACAATAACTCTGATGACCACCACGACCGACCCTGCCACGTAACTGATGCAACTGCGCCAGACCGAAGCGTTCCGCATGTTCGATCATCATTACCGTGGCATTGGGAACGTCGATGCCTACTTCAATAACTGTTGTGGAGACAAGGATATCCAAGGCGCCGGATTTGAACAATCGCATGATACCTTCTTTTTCGTCTGAACGCATTTTGCCATGGAGCACGCCAATGCGTCGGTCTGGGTATACATGCTCCTGCAGGTACGCAGCTCCCTCGGTGGCGGCCATGAGGTCACTTTTTTCTGTTTCTTCCACCAAGGGGTAAACAATATAAGCCTGTCGACCTTTGGCAAGTTCATCCGAAATTTTATGATAAGCACTTCTGCGTTGGCTTTCTGTCACGATTTTGGTTAGAACCGGACTGCGCCCTGGGGGCAATTCGTCAATGACAGACAAAGAAAGGTCGCCGTATACGGTAAGGGCGAGAGTTCGAGGGATAGGTGTTGCGGTCATTACCAATAAGTCGGGATGTTTGCCCTTGTGCCTGAGAGAGGCGCGCTGTAGAACTCCGAAGCGATGCTGTTCATCGATAATGCCTAACCCAAGTTGTGCGAACTGGACGTCATCCTGCAATACTGCATGGGTGCCCACAACCATGTGAGCAGACCCATCACGCAGTTGTTGCAGAATTTCTCGCCGTTGAGCCACCGTGGTGGATCCGGTCAGAAAGACAACGGTTAAGCCAAGGTCTACCATCCATTGGTGAAATTGCAGAAAGTGCTGTTCCGCTAAAATTTCTGTAGGAGCGACAACCGCAACTTGAGTATTGTTTTCTATGGCGACCAGCGCGGCCATAAGTGCAACCACGGTCTTTCCGCTGCCGACATCACCCTGTAAAAGACGATTCATGGGGTGTGGCGCCATCATATCCCGCTTAATTTCGCCAAGGACCCTTCGTTGTGCTTCGGTTAGCCTGAAAGGCAACATCTTTGCCAATGGTTTTGTATATAAGTGTTCGACCTGGAACGCATGACCTTCTTCCAGCAGTACACCTCGATGTTTAAGGGCCATCCCAAGTTCCAGATAGAACAGCTCATCGAAAATCAGGGTGTATTTAGCCGGACTTCTGCCCTCTTCCAATTCACTTAATGAGGAATCGGTGTCAGGAAAGTGTACCTGGCGCAGCGCATCGGCCAAAGGCAGAAGTGGCTGTCTTTTTAAGACTTCATCCGGCAGCGGCGATACAGCAAATTCGGCAAAACGATCGACAATCTGTTTCCAGATTTTACGGGCGGTTTTTTGAGTCAGCCCCTCTGTAAGAGGATAAACCGGTAGAATGTGACCAAAAGTGAGAGGATCGGACTGTAATAGTTCTAATGGCCCTTGCCCGTCAGCCAGGAATTCAACATCAGGGTGGTGAACTTCGGTCACACCTCCAAAACGTTTTACATCTCCACAAAATATGGCTCTTCTGCCGACGGGATACTGTTTCTCAATCCAGTTTTTTCTATAATGAAACCACTTGAGACTGATGGTGCCGCTTCCGTCTCCGACAATTACCTCATACAGCCTACGGCGGGAGCGGGAGGTAGTTTTTTCACCCGAGGTGAGAACCTCTCCGAAAAAAAGCTCCCTCGAATCCGGTTTTACTTTGGCGATGGGGATAAGTTGACGACGGTCTTCGTAGCGGAATGGCAGCGTGTAAAGGGCATGTTCAACGGTGGAAAGACCCATTTTAGAGAGTTTTTCCGCCAGACGTGGTCCAACCCCCCGGATTGCATCCAAGGGGGTGGTGAGGTAGGTGTGGCATTGTGCATAGGTGGGCTTAAGGGACATGTCCCCTGCCCTCCTATTAATTGTCGAGTGCGGCGTTGAGATCTTTTAGAAGATCATCGACATTAACGCCGTGGGCATTGGCACCCTGCTCAAGAGTTTCAAACTTGGCGGCTGCACACCCAAGGCAACCCATTTTATACTTCGTGAAAACCTGAACCACCTTTTGACCGTGGGCAAGAATTTCGTTGAACTTCATATCCTTGGTGATTTTCTGGCTCATGATGTTAGCTCTCCTGTGAATTGGCTCGGATGCACAACGTACATTTACATGTATTGAATGTTGACAACTTCATAGATTTTCAAGCCGGAAGGCACCTTGATGCGGACTTCATCATCCATGCGATGCCCGATAAGAGCTCTACCTACCGGTGAGGTAACAGAAATTTTGCCGAGTTTAAGATCAGCTTCATCTTCCCCGACGATGCGATAGGTTACTTCGCTCTCGGTATCCACGTCGAACAAAGTGACATGAGCTCCAAAGACGATCTTGTCGGTAACGACAGAGCCGGGCTTGATAACTTCGGCCCGTGCAATTTTGTCATTGAGTTCCTTGATGCGTCCTTCAATAAAACCCTGACGGTTTTTTGCGGCATCGTATTCGGCATTTTCGGAAAGGTCGCCATGACTGCGTGCTTCTGCGATATCCTGTACAACCTTGGGGCGCTCAATACGAATAAGACGTTTCAATTCCTCTTGGAGGCTGCGGTATCCTTCTTCAGTCATTGGAATGCTTTGGGACATGATTCGATCTAACCCTTTTCTGTAAAAATCAGCGGGCGGGTAAACCCGCCCGACTTGTTAATCAACTAGTGTTTTTGACTAATATATACTCAAAATGCCGCCAGGTAAGTGGCGGCTATTGCCTCGAATAATACTCTTGAAGGGGAACCACGTCAAGTTTTTCTCGGCCCAGAGATAAAACAGCGTCTACTGCAGCAATGATGCCTTCCAGAGTTGTGTAATAAGCAATGTTGTTCATCAGAGCTGTACGTCGAATGGAATAGGAATCCGCCACGGAGTGTGGACCGAATGTGGTGTTGAATACCATGGCGATTTCTTTGCTCTTCAGTGCATCAACGATATGCGGGCGGCCTTCCTTGACCTTGTTGATAGCGGTAACGGGCAAACCGTTGGATTCCAGAAAGGCTGCGGTGCCACGGGTTGCGACCAGATTGAATCCACCTGCGACAAGACGTCGGGCGGGCTCGATAAAAGTTTCCTTGTCCCCGTCTTTAAGGCTGACAAACACATTACCTTTTACAGGCAAATGCACACCGGCAGCCAGCTGTGATTTGGCAAAGGCCTGGTAGAAGTTGGTGTCGATGCCCATAACCTCGCCGGTCGATTTCATTTCGGGTCCGAGCAGTGTATCGACCCCGGGGAACTTAACAAAAGGAAATACGGCTTCCTTAACGGAGACATGGGTAGGAATGATTTCATCCTTAATGCCGAGATCATTCAGGGTTTTTCCAGCCATCACCTGGGCAGCCAATTTGGCCAATTGCCGATTCGTGGCTTTGGAAACGAAAGGCACGGTGCGACTGGCTCGGGGATTAACCTCAAGCAGATAGATCGTGTCATCCTTGACGGCAAATTGTATATTCATCAACCCGACTACGCCTAGTTCCAGGGCCAACTCGCGGGTCTGGCGACGGATTTCATCGACGATTTCCGATTTAAGGGAGAACGGTGGCAGCGCACAAGCGGAATCACCCGAATGAATACCGGCTTCCTCAATATGCTGCATAATCCCACCAATGACAACATCGCGGCCATCACTCAGTGCATCGACGTCAACCTCGATGGCATGTACAAGGAATTTATCGACCAAAATCGGATGGTCGGGCGAAGCCTGTACAGCATTTTGCATGTAGCTGCGCAGTGCGTCGACATGATAAACAATTTCCATGGCACGTCCACCGAGAACGTAGGACGGACGGACAACAACCGGATAACCGATCCTTTCGGCAATTTTCTCGGCTTCATCAAAAGAACGTGCAAGGCCATTGTCAGGCTGCAGCAGATTGAGCTTGAACAACAATGCCTGAAAACGCTCCCGGTCTTCTGCGCGATCGATGGCATCGGGTGTCGTGCCGAGAATGGGGACGCCTGCCTGTTCAAGCGCGACAGCAAGCTTCAAAGGGGTCTGTCCGCCGAACTGAACGATGACTCCGAGTGGTTTCTCGATATGAACGATTTCGAGGACATCTTCAAAGGTCAGAGGTTCAAAGTAGAGACGATCAGACGTGTCATAGTCAGTAGAAACCGTTTCCGGGTTACAGTTGACCATAATGGTCTCATACCCGTCGTCAGCCAATGCCATGACACCGTGCACGCAACAATAGTCAAACTCGATACCTTGCCCTATCCGGTTGGGGCCGCCACCCAGAATCATGACCTTTTTACGATCGGTAGGCATGGCTTCGCATTCGGTTTCATAGGTAGAGTAGAGATACGGAGTATGGGCAACGAACTCGGCTCCGCAGGTATCGACGCGTTTGTATACCGGTCGGATGCCAAAACCGATACGCAGTTGGCGTACTTCGGCTTCGGTTTTACCAAACAATTGCGCGAGGCGTCGATCGGAAAAGCCGTTTTGCTTGGCATCGCGCAGCAAGGCAGGCCATTCGGCATCATCCATGGGCAAGTCCGCAAGTTTAACCAGTCCCTCTTCCATCTCAACGATTTGCTGGATCTGGAACAGGAACCAAGGGTCGATGCGGGTCACTGCATGAACCTGTGCAATATCCATATTGGCACGGAAGGCGTCGGCGACAAACCAGATGCGTTCCCAGTTGGGAACATGCAACTTGGTGCTGAGTAATTCCTGCTCGGCATCGCTGAGAGGACGGCCCCATTCCTGCGGTGACTCGAACAGGCGACTTTCGAAACCATAAGAACCGATTTCCATGGAACGAAGCCCTTTTTGTAGACTTTCCTTAAAGGTCCGTCCAATGGACATGGCTTCACCAACGGATTTCATCTGAGTGGTAAGGGTGCTGTCCGCCTGAGGAAATTTTTCAAAGGTAAATCGCGGAATTTTGGTAACCACGTAATCGATGGTCGGCTCAAAGGATGCGAAAGTTTCCCTGGTGATATCGTTCGGGATTTCATCCAGAGTGTAACCGATTGACAGTTTGGCGGCAATTTTCGCGATAGGAAACCCTGTGGCCTTCGAGGCCAGAGCGGAAGAACGCGATACACGAGGGTTCATCTCGATAACCGCAAGGCGCCCATCGACGGGATTGATGCCGAACTGAATATTGGAACCTCCGGTATCAACACCGATCTCACGGATGATCTTTATAGAGGCATCACGCAGTATCTGGTATTCCTTGTCGGTCAGGG
>DIKU01000101.1:5689-6188 GCA_002424645.1 Pelobacter sp. UBA5610
CGAATTCTTTCCAGCCGATGATCGATTCTTCGATCAGTATTTCGTTTGTAGGTGATGCGTCGATGCCTGCCAAAGCCATCGCTTCGTATTCTTCGCGGTTATAGGCAATACCGCCTCCGCTGCCGCCCATGGTGAAAGATGGGCGAATAATGGCGGGAAATCCAACGGACTCGATGATTTCCATTGCCTCTTCGTAACTGTGGGCCAGGCCGGAGCGCGGCACATCGACTCCGATTTTAGCCATGGCTTGCTTAAACAATGTCCGGTCTTCAGCTTTTTCGATCGCATCGAGGCTGGCGCCAATCAGTTCAACCCCATAACGTTCCAGTACACCATTTTTGGCTACCGCGACAGCCGTATTAAGTGCGGTCTGGCCACCAAGCGTAGGGAGAATGGCATCAGGACGCTCTTTTTCGATGATTTTTTCAAGGACTTCGGGAGTAACCGGTTCAACATAAGTTCGGTCTGCAGTCTCCGGATCGGTCATGATGGTAGCCGG
>DIKU01000101.1:6347-8144 GCA_002424645.1 Pelobacter sp. UBA5610
AGGGCGGCAATATTTTACGGGCTTAAGCTATCCTTCAATGGGCGCTGTTAGGCCTGGCTTGCACGATGTTTGTCCATCAAAGCGGCAAAACGATCGAACAGGTAGCGTGCATCGTGCGGTCCGGGAGAAGCTTCNNGATGATACTGCACGGAAAACGCCGGGACCTTGCAATGTTCCAAACCTTCAATCGTATTGTCATTGAGGTTGATATGAGTCAGCACGACTGCATCTTTAATGGCATCTCCATCAACGGCAAAACCGTGGTTCTGTGAGGTNNATTTCAACCTGCCCATCGCATTTACGCTGAACAGGCTGGTTTCCGCCTCGATGACCGAATTTCAGTTTGTAGGTCCGGCCGCCAAGGGCAAGCGCTAGAAGCTGGTGGCCAAGGCAAATCCCGAAGATAGGCACTTTGCCAAGCAGTTGACGGATATTCTCCTGTGCGTAGGTCACCGGTTCGGGATCACCGGGGCCATTGCTGAGAAACACGCCATCAGGATTCATAGCCAAAACCTCTGAGGCCGGTGTGGATGCGGGCACCACCGTAACATCGCAACCGATGGACACCAGGTTGCGCAGAATNNTTGCGCTTGATGCCGAAATCGTATGCCACTACCTTGTAACGCATTTCGCCGGCGGGCTGATAACCTTCGCCGAGCTTCCAGAGTCCTTCCGTCCAGTGGTAAGCTTCTTTGCAGGTAACTTCCTGGACCAGATCGTGGCCCACTATCGACGGTGCTTTGCGCGCTTTTTCAACCAGGGATACAGGATCGAGATCAATGGATGAAATAATACCGGTCTGGGCGCCGTTGTCACGNNATGTGCCGTACCAAAGAACGCGTGTCGATGCCTTGGATGCCGACGATATTATTTTGCTTCAGATAGTCATCAAGGGTCGTGGTGCTGCGCCAGTTGCTGGGGTAAGGACAAGCCTCCTTGACAATGAATCCGGACAGGTGCGGACGGTTGGATTCAACATCCTCAGGATTGATACCACAGTTCCCTATCAAGGGATAGGTCATGGTTACGATCTCGCCGCAATAGGAAGGATCCGTCAGGATTTCCTGATACCCGGTCATGCTGGTGTTAAAAACCACCTCGCCGGTAACTTCCCCTCTGGCGCCGAATGCTTTGCCGATGAAAACCCTGCCATCGGCAAGGGCTAAAATTGCTTTCATGGGGCCTTACTCCTTACAGTTCTAAGAAATACTATCAACTCTGTCGAATCTTCATGCAGGTGGCGGCGCTACCTTCCGGATGCGCCGCCCGTTTTCATTGTATCATGATCGCCGATGGGTTATGCGACCATCGACGATCGTGAAGGCAGCCAGACCTTTTAGTTTCCAACCGCCAAAAGGTGTATTTTTACTACGCGATTGCCCCGCTTCAGGATCCATCGTCCATTTGGCCTCAGGATCAATGATCGTTACGTCAGCCGGGCGNNCCGACTTCAAGCGTGCCGCCAGGTAAACTTAAGGCTCTGGCAGGACCGATGGTCAAGCAGGCAATGGCGTCAGACAGGGTCAACACCCCGTCCTCAACCAGACGCAAGGTCAACGGTAAAGCTGTTTCGAGACCGATGATACCGTTATTCGCAAGATTGAACTCAACATTTTTTTCATCAGGATGATGGGGAGCATGATCCGTAGCAATAACGCTTAATGTCCCATCGGCCAGACCTTCGCGAATCGCAGCCAGATCATCGCTTGATCGCAACGGCGGATTCATTTTGGCCTGGGTATTGTAGCCCCGCACAGCATCTTCCGTAAGCGTAAAATAATGCGGTGCGGTTTCGGC
>DIKU01000101.1:8154-9204 GCA_002424645.1 Pelobacter sp. UBA5610
ACGGATAAACTCGACCGCACCGCGTGTTGAAACGTGAGCAACATGCAAGCGTGCGCCGGTATATTCCGCGAGCATCACATCGCGTGCCACAGCAGCTACTTCGGCAACCCATGGAATTCCGCGGAGTCCAAGTTCCGTGGCGACAAAACCATCGTTCATGACACCGTCACCGACGAGGGAAAGATCTTCTGCATGGCTGATAAGCGGCAGGTCGAAGGATTTGGCGTATTCAAGAGCACGGCGCATGATCTCGCCATTGGCCACGGGGTGACCATCATCGGTAGCCGCAACGCAACCGGCACTTTTCATGTCCCCCATTTCAGCAAGAGACTCGCCCTTTAACCCCTTGGTAATAGCCCCGACAGGATAGACTTTTGCGTGACCCACCTGGGCNNGCTTTTTGCTTGATATACTGGGTGGTCACCTTGTTGTCGTTGACCGGCGCAGTATTGGGCATGCAAGCAACAGCGGTAAAGCCACCCGCTGCAGCTGCCCTGGTACCCGATTCGATATCTTCCTTGTATTCAAACCCGGGGTCGCGCAAGTGTACATGGATATCGATAAGTCCGGGAACGACCAGGCACCCTTTTGCATCGATGAGCTCAGCATCGGTTGCATCGATGCCGACCGCGATTTTGCTGATGCGATCGTTTTCGATCAAGACATCAAAATTTCCGTCTATGCCGTGCGCCGGGTCAAGCACCCGTCCATTCTTAATCAGAATTTTCATTGTTCCCCCTCTTTGAGCAAGAGTACTTACTGGGCCGATTGATCAAGCTTGTCACCACCGGATACGAGATAAAGCAGTGCCATGCGAACAGCGACACCGTTTTCGACCTGATCCAGAATGACATTTTGAGGTCCGTCGGCAACGACCGAAGAAATCTCCACTCCACGATTCATAGGCCCGGGGTGCATGACGATTGCATCCGGTTTTGCTAACTTGAGCCTTTCGGGATTGATTCCATAAAACATGGCGTATTCCCTCAGCGACGGAAGCATGGTTTTTCCCTGACGTTCCTGTTGAATACGCAGAGTCATGACGACATC
>DIKU01000113.1:0-3177 GCA_002424645.1 Pelobacter sp. UBA5610
TGTCAAATTGGGGGCAGGGCAGTTATCTTCCGTGGTCTTCCGGCGTTATCGAATCGTGCTACCAAATACTCGGGTTTTTCTTGTCCGGTTCCGTCATCGCAGTGGGGATCCGGCGTAACTGGCCGGGTCTGACCAATCTGGGCAGCACCTTTTTCGTGCTTTATCTGTATACCAAGTTTTTTGACTGGTGGTGGGACTGGATGCCTAAGTATCTGTTCTTCCTGGTCCTCGGTTTATGCGCGATACTGATTTTGCTGATACTCAAGCGATTGCGGGCTACCGCCCGGGGAGGTATGGCATGAATCGTAAATATCTGTATGTCGCTCTGGGTTTGCTGTTAGTGGTCAATATGGTGGTGCTTGTCGGTGTAGCTCGCAATCGCAGCGGCGTTCCGGACGCCAGCCTTACGCTTAGCGAACGTGAATTGCCCCTGTCCTGGAATTTCAGGGATCAGGAAAATACCGGCGTCTCTTTGCAGCTCAATGTCAATGTCGGTTCCGGGGAGCAGCAATGGTTCAACGAAAGTAAATTGGTGGAACTCGGTTTTGATACCCGCTATGACAGGGATGGGAAATCGGGCTACGCCAAGCGGGTCTTGCCAAAAAAAGCCTATGTGGTGCTGGAATATGACGGGGATGCATGGCAGCGATACCGGCAGCGTCAAATCGATGAGATTGCGGCTATCCCCCGGAAAGTCGCGCAGGGCAAACTGGAGTCTGAAAATGCTGAAAGCCAGATCAGGGAAAAGCGTTTTCAACTGTCGGTAGCATCGCGCCTATTCAGTGTAGACGCCGGATTGGATCCCGTGGTTTTGCGTGATCGGTATCCCGATAGAGGCCGCTATATCATCGTGCCGGCCCAGGTACGCATGGAAACGGACTGGCACGCCAGATCATCGGGCAGGCAAAGCGTGAGGTTTGTTTTCGGCCGTGTCCAGCAGATCCTGGTCAATCGGTTGCACGTACCACGCAACTTGACCCGTGGGTTGCAGTCTTTATCCGGAAATTCCCGGATCCAGCCCGGATATACCTACTACAATGTGGAGAGTCCGGCTCGCATCCGGTATCAGGTGGAGGTTGCCTTTGGGCAACGGATGGAACCATGGGTAGAGGGAATTAAAATATTCAACGAGGAAGAATCAGGGGCGAAGGCTTCACCAGAAAAATAATCGTTCTGTGAATTGTCCGTCCGAATGACTACGGGGCTGGTTGCTTACGCAACCAGCCCCGTTTTGTACCGTTCCTGCCGAACCCGTCGGCAAGCTTTATTGTCCGTTATTTGGTGCGTGCAGGGATAACGCCTGCTTCATCGGAGATAATGATTTCCACGCGGCGGTTCATCTGACGGCCTGCGGCGGTGGCATTGGTTGCTACCGGGAAATCTTCACCGTAACCGCGCAAATCTACACGGGTGGATTCAATACCTTTGTCAAGAAGGGCTTTGCGAACTGCAAGGGCGCGGCGTTCGGACAATCCCTGATTGTATTCCGCGGAACCGGTGCTGTCGGTGAACCCTTCGATCATCACCCTGCGGGTGGGGTATTCGGCCAAAAAGGCAGCCAGTTTATCGACGGTTACAACACCGCCCGGTTTCAGTTGGGCTTTATTGACGTCGAACACGACATCGCCAAGGGTCATGACCAGACCCCGATCAGCCTTTACCGCTTGCAGATCCGCGATTTCCTGTTCAAGTTTGGCAGCTTTTTCCTGGGCGGCAGTGGCTTCCGCCATCGCTTTTTCGGCGGCCAGGCGCTGTGCCTCAGCGTCCATGGCAGCTTTTTCCGCGGCGGCTTTCTGAGCCTGAGCTTCTTCCATCGCCTTCAATGCCGTGGCTTTTTCAGCGGAAGCTTCCGCCTGAGCTTTAAGGGCCGCCTCTTTTTCCATTGCCGCCTGTTTTTGGGCGAGGTCAACTTCGGTGGAACGGGCCTGTAGAAGAACCTTGTTGCGTTCGGCGCTGGCTTGCTCTATCGCGGCTTCGGCCATTTTCTGGTTGCCGATTTCCTGAGCAATCGCCGAGTGTTGCTTGGAGAGGTATGCTTGATGTTCTACAATAGCCAGTTCGCCTTTTTGCTGAAAGGTATCTTCAGCCTTAGTCAGCGCCATTTCGGCTTTTTTAAGCTCCAGGGGAGCGCTGCGCATTACCGTCGGATTAGCCTGGGCCGCCTGGTAAGCCGCCTTTGCTTCATCCAGGGCTGCGTTGCTTCTTATTTTTGGGGCACAGCCCGAGAGCGCCATTGCCGCTATCATGATTCCGGCAATTCCGGCTAAGGTTTTGAAACCGCAATTTTTTATGGACATGGTTGCCTCCTGATTATTGTTTTAGTCAAGGATTATTGGGGAAGCTTACGCTGAACTTCTTCACGCAGCAAATCGATGCCTTGTTGCAAGGTATCTACGGCTTTTTGGGACTTTGACGTCGTCGATTTGGCTTCAGCAAGCTGCGCATCGATTTCGGCCTGCTCCAAAAGACGCTCCGCTTTCACATAATCTTTGACCTGCATGGCTGTTTTTGCCTGCTCAACCTTGTCCTGCGCCGATTTCAGCTCCAGAGGGGCATACTCATAAGCCCCTGAGGCTGAAGCTTTGTCCACCGCGGATTGGGCGAGGGCCATCTGGCTTGTGGGAGGTTGCATGGATGGAGCGCAGCCCGTCAGAGCCAGGAGGCCCAAGCTGAGAATAATGGTTTTTTTGCTGTTGCAAGCCTTCATGTTTTCCTCCATCAGATGGGGTTGATTTAAATCGTGCTCCGTTATGGTCGCGACCTTGTAACCTTTTTGGAGCAGATAAAGGTTTATGTTGATTGAAAAAAACCTCTTGGACGGACTTACATTTGAAACAATTATTTTAAGATGTTGCTCTAACATTATCACCGGCTAGGTATTTTTCAAGTAAGGTGAAATGCTTCGTCTTCTTGTCTGTTTGACTGATTTTCCTTTTGGACTACATGCTTTGCTGAACTATAACCAAAACTGTCAACATTAAAGGCAGGCTATCATCGTCCGCCAAATTATTCAAGGAATATAATTTCCAAGAGTTCATTGTTTTGTTTTTTTAAAGGGATAATATGAGGAACGGATATTAAAAACGTGGAAAATTGTCCGGATTTGAGTCGGATGGGGATCCCGAATTCAGGGGGCCGGACAAGAGTTTGGTGCAAAATGAATGTAAATAATCGGAG
>DIKU01000113.1:3253-4424 GCA_002424645.1 Pelobacter sp. UBA5610
CCATCCGGTTGGTCTCCGCTATCGCCAAGGGATCGTTGTGATCCTGTCGTGCTTGACCCGGAAGGCAGGGCAGGGCGGGTTTGCTGTCTTGAGCTGTTGGTGTTCTTGCCTGCGGTGAGTACATGTGTTGCCCGGGACATCTGTGCGGATTTGTCACTCTGGTTGCTGAGCTTGAAGCGGGAGAGCATCCGTCTGAGTTGTTCAGCCTGACCGGAGAGTTCTTCGGCGGCAGCGGCGCTTTCCTCTGCGCTGGCGGTGTTTGTCTGGGTAACCCGGTCGATCTGGCCAAGTCCCTGATTAACTTGACCGATGCCATGGGATTGTTCGTTGCTGGCCGCAGCGATTTCGCTGACCAGGCCGTTTGCCTTGATAACTCCGTTGACGATTTCCTGCAGGGCCAATTCGGTTTCGGACGCAATTTGCGAACCGTTTTCAACTTTGCTTACAGAGCCTTCGATTAATTCTGCGGTTTCCTTTGCGGCCTGAGCGCTGCGGGCGGCGAGGTTTCGGACCTCTTCGGCTACCACGGCAAAACCTTTGCCGTGTTGACCGGCCCGGGCAGCTTCAACGGCGGCATTCAATGCCAAAAGATTAGTCTGAAAGGCGATCTCATCGATGACCTTGATGATTTTGGATATATCCATACTGGAAGCGTTAATCTCCGCCATGGCGGCAACCATTTCCTGCATGCGCTGATTGCCTTTTTCCGCTGACGTTCTTGACTGATTGACAAGTGCGTTCGCTTGTTCGGCATTCTCGGCGTTGAGTTTTGTCTGGCTTGCCATTTCAACCATGGAAGCGGAAATCTGTTCCAGAGAGGCGGCGGATTCGGTGGATCCCTGCGACAGGCTTTGACTGGCATCGGCAACCTGCATCGACCCGCTTGCGATCTGTTCACCGGCTGCCTGAATCTCCATGATGAGGCTTCCCAGATCACTGCCCAGTTTTTTTAGCGCTCCCCTTACGGTGTCTCTTTCGTCCCTCGGGGCAACTTTAAAGGTCAAGTCGCCGGCGGCAAGTTTTTGCAGGGAGCCGACCATTTCTTTTTGCAGACTGTCGGCAAAGGCGTCCATGGTCCGACCCATTTGACCGATTTCATCGCCGCGATCCAGGTTAAGGCGCATATCGATATGCCCTTTTTCCATTTCCTCGATCATTTGGCAGCTTTTTC
>DIKU01000005.1 GCA_002424645.1 Pelobacter sp. UBA5610
TGAAAAAATGGGGTGACGCCAGCTTACATGGTATTGACAAGATAAAAAAACGATGCTATGTAAGTAGACGAAAATGGACGGGAAGTCGATAAAATCTGAGCGAGGTCAATTTTGGGCAGAACGCAACGTGGAGTAAAGGGCATCGTCATCCAGGCGGCGCAAATCATTTTCTCCCGATACGGGTTTAAGAAAACGACCATGAATGAGATTGCCAAGGAGACTCATTTGGCGAAAAGTTCTATATATCACTATTTTCGCAGCAAAGAGGAGATATTCGAGGCGATCATCGAAAAGGAAATAATGACGCTCATGGAGGATTTGCACCAAGCCATCGACACGGTGAATGCTCCCCAGGAGAAGCTGCGGGCTTTTTTTAAGACCCGCCTGCAGGCCATGCAGAAAGCGACCAATTTCTATGGCGCGATTCTCGATGAATATTTCGAGTATTACTCTTATATCGAAGGAATGAGAAAAAAGTTGGACGCCCAGGAGATGAAATATCTTAAAGGGATATTGGTAGAAGGGATCAAAGCCGGAGAATTTGCTGTCGAAGATATTGACGCCATCATGGTCGGATTTCATGCCATTTTACGTGGAATTGAATACTATTATATGGCCGTCGAGAAAAGGGTCGAAAAGATAGCGGAGATCCAGGATGCCTTGTTGAGAGTTCTTTTCAGAGGAATTCTAATAAGGTAATTTTTTTTACAATGAAATCGAATATAAAGCTCATTGGGTCGAATATGTCAATTGGGAGGGCGCAGATGACCTGTCAAAAAATCGGTGAAAAGCGCGTCTTGTTGGTAATATTCGCGGCAGCGTTGCATATCAATTAAGTGAGAGAATAATGAACAAAATAAAGATCGCAATCGTGGGAGTGGGAAATTGCGCCAGCGCTTTGATCCAGGGCATTCATTATTACCGCGGTAAAAAAGCCTCCGACGCCACCGGCCTGATGCATTGGAGCCTGGGCGGCTATGCCCCCGGCGACATCCAAGTGGTCGCTGCCTTCGACATCGACCGCCGAAAGGTGGGGCGCGACGTCAGCGAAGCCATCTTCGCCAAGCCCAACTGCACAAAGGTCTTCTGCCCGAACGTCCGCAAAAGCGGGGTGAAGGTCCGCATGGGCCGCATCCTCGATGGCGTGGCCGGGCACATGAAAAACTACGATACCGACTGTGTCTTCCAGCCCTCTGCCGCTAAGGAGGCCGACCACGACAGCGTGGTGCGCGTCCTTAAGGAAAGCGGGGCTGAGGTCCTGATGAACTACCTGCCGGTGGGCTCAGAAAAGGCTGTCAAATTTTACGTTCAGTGCGCCCTCGACGCCGGCGTTGCCCTGGTCAACAACATGCCGGTGTTCATCGCTAGCGCCAGTTCCGGCGAGGGGGCCGACCGCTTCGCCGAACACCGCCTGCCCATCATCGGCGACGATATCAAGTCGCAGCTGGGGGCCACCATCACCCATCGCGTGCTGGCCAAGCTGTTCACCGACCGCGGCATCAAGATCGAGCGCACCTACCAGCTCAACACCGGCGGCAACACCGACTTTCTGAACATGCTCGACCAGACCCGGCTGAAGAGCAAGCGCATCTCCAAGACCAGCGCCGTGACGTCGGTCCTGGGGCAGCCGCTGGCGAGCCGCAACATCCACATTGGCCCCAGCGATTACATCCCCTGGCTGCAGGACAACAAGCTCTGCTTCCTGCGCATCGAGGGCCGCGGCTTCGGCGACGTGCCCATGCATCTCGAGCTGCGCCTCTCGGTCGAGGACTCCCCCAACTCGGCCGGCGTCGGCATCGACGCCATCCGCTGCATCAAGCTGGCCATCGACCGCGGCCAGTCAGGGATCCTCTACGGACCCTCGGCCTATTTCATGAAGCATCCCCCCAAGCAGTTCTCCGATGACGTGGCCCGGGAGATGGTGGAGAAGTTCATCAACGGTGCCGACGCAGAGTGATCTTTGCAGTGCCTGATCATTGCCGCCGGACAGGGTAGCCGCTTGGCCCATCGCTTCCCGCTCAAACCATTGGCACCGGTGGTCGGCACGCCGCTCATCGAGAGGATCATGGCCCTGGCCGCCGGGCAGGGCATCCGCGAGTTCGTGGTCATCGGCGGCTACCGTTGCCCGGAACTTGAGCATTTCGTCCGTGATGTCGCCGCCCGCCGCGAACTCTCCGCCACTGTCATTGACAACCCGGAATGGCGCCGGGAGAACGGCTACTCGGTCCTGGCGGCGCGGCATGTTATCCGGGGCGACTTCGTCATGCTGATGTCCGACCACCTGTTCGACGGCCGGCTCCTGGGCGCCGCGATGGCTTTCACCGTCGGCGGGAACCAGGTATGGCTTGCCGTCGATTATCGCGTCACGGATCATCCCCATGTCGACTTGGACGACGTGACCAAGGTCCTTGTCCGCGAAGGCCACATCGTCGACATCGGCAAGCGTCTTGCCGAGTACAACGCCTTCGACACGGGCATTTTTCGCTGCACGCCGGCGCTGTTCGCCGCCCTGGAGGAGAGCATGAGCCGCGGCGACGGTTCCCTATCGGGCGGCATCCGCGTCCTGGCCGAGAAGGGCGACGCGCTGGCGCTGGACAGCGGCGGCCGCTTCTGGATCGATGTCGACGATGAGCGCGCCTTCGCCTTGGCCGAGAATCTCTGCGCCGACGCTCCCCCGCGCTCCTGACGATGGCTGCTAAAGCCCCGAAAGGCAAGGGCTCCCATATTCTGCAGACATCGCTGAAGACCGCCTTTGTGCTCCTCGGCATCGCCCTCCTCTGCTACCTGGTCATTGACATGGGCGCCGGCACCATCATGGCCCAGTTGTCCCGCTTCGGCTGGTGGTTCGCTGCCATTTGCGTCCTGGGGGCGAGCTGGCTTTTCTTCCAGACGCTGGCCTGGCGGATCATGCAGCGCGAGCAATTTCGGGGGGTGCGGCTGGGCTTCCTGTTCAACGTGAAATTCATCAGTGACGCACTGAACACCCTGCTGCCCTCGGCCAACCTGGGCGGGGAGACGGCCCGCCTGTACTTTACCAGCGGCTTCCTGTCCACGAAGGAGGCGCTGGCCGGGGTCATGGTCGACAAGACCTTCGAGTACGGTGCCGGCATCCCCTTCATGATTCTGGGTTTCCTCGTAGCCTGGGCGGGCGGCTACTTTGCCAAGCCACTCGTCCTGCCCGCCGTTTTGTGCCTGATCATCTCGCTGGCCGGGATCCTGGTTTTCATGGGCTTCCAGCTGAAGGGGATGCATCCGCTGCTGGCCGCCGTCTCGCGCTTCGTGCCGCCGCTGCGGCGGCTGATCGAGGAAAAAGAGAGGCAGATCCGCGGCTTAGGCGTGCATTTGGTCCGCCTGTACCGCGTTCCGCGCTCGCGGACGCTGGCGGCGTGGGGGTTCCACTTCCTGGCCCGGATGACCGGCGTTTTGGAGACGATCCTGATCATGCACGTGCTGGGGAGTCCGGTCGGATTTGGCCGCGCCCTTTTCATCACCGCCATGGTCGCCGGCATCAACACCGTTTTCTTCCTCATGCCCGGCCAGTGGGGCATTTCAGAAGGGTCGCATCTCTTCATCCTGCACAGCATGGGCTACCCGCCGCTGGTTGGCCTCAGCATGGGAATCATCAAGCGCATCCGCAAGCTGGCCTTCGCCGCCTTCGGCATGCTGATGCTCTTTTACTACCAGCGCGCCCGCTTCGCCGCCAAAAAGAACGGTCATGGTTGAGCAGGCGGTCATCCTTGTCGAGTCCGCGGCGTCGGCCAATGGAATCGTCCCCAGCGACCCCCGCCGGGTCCTGCTTGGGCTCAGCCTCTTGCAGCGGATGGTCATGACCCTGGCCCACGGCGGCATCAAGCGCATCCTGGTACTGGTCGGGGAGGAGGGGAAGAGCCTCAATGACCTGGCATCCGGCACGGGAGTTTGGCGGCGCTCCGGCGCCGACGTGCAGCTGGTTGTTTCCGGCAAGGCGGAGCTGCCGTTGCCGGAAGCCCCTTTCCTGTTCCTGGGAGGGATGGTCGTGTTCAATGCCGCGCTGGCGCAGAGCCTCCGCCAATTTGAGGTCGAAAGCGACCGCCTTCTGGTCCCCGATGAAAACCACCGCTCCCTGTCCCGCTTCTCGGGCCTGGCCCTATGCCAGGCGGCTTCGTTCCAACGCCTGCAGGCCGAGATCGGAAACGGCCGGCGCGACCGGGTCGTCGACGCCATCCTGGCGCCCATTTCGCCGCTGGTGGTGCCGGGCCACGGCTGGATCAAGGTGGATTCCCGCGAGAGCGAGAAGGAAGCGCGGCGCCTGCTGCGCCTTTCCATGTTCAAGCCCAGCGACGGGTTTTTCTCGCGGCACCTGAATCGAAAGTTCTCCTGGCCCATGAGCCGCCTCCTCATCCGCCTGGGGGTGAGGCCGAACCATATCACCGTGGCCAACCTGGCGCTGGGGCTGCTCAGCGGCTGGCTGATTGGCCGCGGCGGCTACGGCAATACCCTGGCCGCCGGGCTGCTGTTCCAGTTCGTCTCGATCTTCGACGGCTGCGACGGTGAGATCGCCCGCCTGACCTTCCGCTTCTCCGCATTGGGAGCCAAGCTGGACAACCTTTGCGACTTCATCACCCTGGTCGTTTTTTTCATCAACCTGCCCATTGGCCTTTATGCCGCCACTGCGAATCTTTCCTATCTGGCACTGGGAGTTGCCGTGCTGCTCGCCATCGCGCTTTTTTACCTCCTGCTGCTGGCCAGGATCAAATTGTCGGGTCATCATGGCAACATCGCCGAAGTGGCCCGGCAGGTGCAGGAGAAGAACAAAAGCGGGCGTCCGCTCAGCTGGCTGGAGTGGCTGGGCGTGCGCCTGGGTTTCATGTACCGCAAGGAATTCATCTCCCTATACGCCATGGCCTGGTGCATCATGGACTTGGCCGTGGTAGTCCTATGGACCACCAGCATCTTTGTCTCCATGGGCCTGGTGTATGAAATATATTCCATATCGCAATTGATACAGCAACCACGCAGGCAAAAAGACGCTTGATTTTTTCTTCCTGGTATCACCCCATTTATTTTAAATAGAAGTCTGGAAAGCGTTAACCAATCTTGATTTTGGGGTATTTACATATGGAAAGGCGCCTCACAACTTGGTGTAATGAGATTGTTCGAAGATCCGCATCAAACCATGAGAAAGCACCGATTAATGATAGCACAAAACCAACAGGAAGTAAAAAAGGAAATTACCCGGATCGTGCAGAAGGTTGGTGAAGACCGCACTTTCAGCATGAAGGAGAGGGGGGTTGAGCAAGACCAACGAAGCGCTGGAGATGATCAGGCAAGTGATGGCCCTGGTAGGCCGCAAAGGGTTGTGGGTAGCGGATCGTGAGTACGACAACGGCAGGGTATTGGAGTATTTTTTTCAGGAAGAGTTGTCATTCATGGTGCGGATGAAGGATGTTCGCGATATCTGGGTGAGAGGTCGAAGGCGCAATGTCCGCGAGGTGACCGAAGGGGTGAACCGGAGGGTGTAGTTCAGCAGTTATGCGCGCTTTGGAGCAGTGAAATGTACTCTGTGGCTGCAAGGCCGGGGGTATCCAGTGACGTTGGTTTCTTACAAAGACCGGCGCAACAAGGATATCGTTTTCGAGAAGCATGAGTTCGGCATCGAGAAGGCGACCATGCGCAAGTATGGCAGCATCAAGACTTTGCCGGGGTGAAAAGAATGTTTCTTTTCCGCTGGAAACACAGAGTCAGAAAGGCTTTGCTTGGTACCTGCCCTCCCATGCTCCCATTCCTTGTCAACCCGACTTCACTTGCTTATGACATGAAGTATGGATTATGAAAAAATGAGGTAACGCCAGCTTACAGGGTATTGACAAGACAAAAAAATGATGTTATATAAGTGGACGATAATGGACGATAAGTCGAATAAAACTGTGCGAGGTCAATTTTGGACAGAACGCAACGTGGAGTAAAGGGCATCATCATCCAGGCGGCGCAAATCACCTTAGCCCGGTACGGGTTTAAGAAAACGACCATGGACGAGATTGCCAAGTCGACCCACTTGGCGAAGAGCTCCCTATATTACTATTTTCGCAGCAAAGAGAAGATTTTCGAGGCGATTCTGGAGCAGGAGATGCAAACGCTCATGGCCGATGTGAGTCAGGCTGTTATGGCGGAGAATTCGCCGCCGGAGAAATTACGGGCATTTTTCAGATCCCGCTTACATGCCATGCAGAATGCAACCAATTTCTATCGCGCGATTATGGATGAGTACTTTGAATATTATCTATATATCGAGGGGTTACGCAAATCGTTTGATGCACAGGAAATGAAGATCATCGCCGGCATACTGAAGGAGGGGATCAAAACCGGCGTGTTTGCAATCGATCATGTCAAGAGCACAATGGTTGCTTTTCGTGCTGCCTTACGCGGTATCGAGTACTATTATCTGATCGTCGAAAAAAAATTTAAAAAAATAGAGGAAATCCAGGACTTGATATTAAGAACCCTTTTTAATGGTTCCCGATGTAAATATTGAAGATTTGTCAATTTCTTATACAGCCGTGGCAACGGATATTCAAAATAGAAAAGAAGTCATATTTGAAAAAGGAAGTCTTTATGATGCCATCCGCGCTTCCATTTCGATCCCTACCATTCTTACTCCTTTTAAGTTAGATGAAATGCTTTTAATAGATGGAGGCGTTTTGAATCCAATACCTATTAATCATATCAAGAGAAGAAAAAATGATTTACTAATTGCCGTTGATGTAAACTCTCCAATATCATCAATAAAGCAAGCAACCAATAAAAAATCATCAAAGCAAGAAGAAAATGAATTGAATTATCTTTCATTAATAAGAGAAAAATTCTACCACTTTATGCCTAACATCAAAGGGTATCAATTCAACTATTATACATTGTTGTCCAAGTCGGCCAGTCTGATGATACAGCGAATTTCTGTGCTGACGATGGAGATGTATCCGCCCGACATTAGAATCAATATCCCCGTTAATTCTTATGGCCCCTTTCACTTCTATAAATCCGATGAAATCATTAAAACAGGGGAAATGGCCACTCGCAAGGCGCTACTTGAGTTCCTGGTTAAAAAATAAATAAATGAGGAGTGTAATATGGATGTTTTTAATAAGTGTTATGGGTATACCCAGGCAGAAAAACTCAAAAAAGTCGGGTTGTACCCTTATTTTACCGAAATTGAAAAAGTCGAAGACAATTTCGTTTGGGTCAACAGCAAAAAAATCCTTATGGTCGGTTCCAACAATTATCTGGGGCTTTTTGATGATCCCAAAATCAAGGAAAGCGCGATTGCTGCGGTGAAGCAATATGGCACTTCAACCTGCGGTTCCCGGTTTTTAAATGGCACGTATTCGCTCCATGTAGAACTTGAAAATAAGTTAGCCCAATTTATGGGCAAAGAAAAAGCCCTGACTTTTTCTACCGGAATGCAGACCAACTTGGGGGCTATATCAGCTTTGGCCGGTAGAGATGATGTCATCATCCTGGATCGCATGGTCCACGCTTCGATCATGGATGCGGCACGTCTTTCTTATGCTCATATTGCCAAATTCAAGCATAATGATATGAAGGATTTGGAAGAAAAATTGGTGCACCAGCCGGAGGACAAGGGGAAATTAATCATTGTCGACGGCGTGTTCAGCATGGAAGGCGATCTTTCCAACCTGCCCAAAATCGTCAAGCTGGCCAAGAAATATAATGCCCGGCTTATGGTCGATGACGCCCACGGTGTCGGTGTCATGGGGGAAAAAGGCCGGGGAACGTCCGAACACTTCGGCCTTATCGATGAGGTCGATTTGGTAATGACCACTTTTTCCAAGTCATTCGCCTCCTTGGGCGGATTTGTGGCCGGAGATAGCAAGGTTATCCATTATATCAAACATCATGCCCGCGCCATGATGTTTTCCGCTTCCATCACTCCTGCCGCTTTGGGAGCCGCTCATAAGGCTTTGGAGATCATTCAAAGCGAACCCTGGCGCCGCAAGCGCTTGTGGGCAATCACCCGTATCGTGAACAAGGAACTGAGTGCCATGGGCTATCATACCGGCAACACCAAAACTCCCATTATTCCGGTTTTCATTCACGATATAGAAAAAACCTTCATGTTGTGGAAGTTTTTACGGGATTTCGGCATCTTCACCAATCCAGTCATCGCCCCGGCCGTACCGCCCGAAGATTCATTAATCAGAACGTCATTTACCGCTACCCATACCGACAATGACCTGGATTTCATTCTGGAAGGTTTCAAGCAGGGCGGAAAGTTGTTGGGGCTGATCTGACAGCTATGGTCGCTATCATGGGCAGACCGGTCGACTGGCGTGATGAGTAATTGGGAATCGACAATGGAGAAATTCGAGATATTTTTATTCATCGTGGTAGCTTTATTCCTTGCCGGCGGCTTGGTTTATGGGCAAAGCCCATCATTTCCCAATGCGCAGCAAGTAGCTGACAAGGAGCAGGCAACCTGGCGCTTTGAGTTCGACAACGATATCTTTTTTAAAAGCGACAACAACTTTTCCAGCGGCTTGTCGTTGCAATGGCATTCAGCTGGCGCGTCCAGTTGGGAGGCGTTGGCGGATGTGCCAAAATTCGTCAGGCATTTGGGCAAGCGCATTCCAACGCTGACGGGAAAGGGGCTGGTTTACCGCGCTGGTTTAGCAATCGGTCATGTCATCCAGACGCCGGACGACCTCTCACGCAGGGATTTGATCAAAGAAGATGTGCCATATGCAGGAGTGCTTACTCTGCAGGCGACTTGGTACGCCTACAACAATGACGAGTTCCGCGGCTTCGAGATCACGGCCGGCATCGTGGGGCCACTCTCGCTGGCGGGACCAGCTCAGAAAGTGGTTCACAAGCTGCTCCATTGTTCGGTCCCGCAGGGCTGGGACAACCAACTGGCCAACGAACCCCTGATCAATCTCAACTACATGCGCAAGGTGAAAATCTGGCATGAGGGAAGGCCGGCGGACATTTCGTTCGATACCGCGATCAATGGAAATGTCGGCTTGGGCAACCTGTTTACTCAGGCGAGCGCCGCTCTGGAGCTGCGTTTGGGGCACAACATGCCCGGGGGCTTCATCTATGTGCCCGACCCGATAGGTTATAGCATGCATTACCAGGCCACTCTGAAGCCGGCCCGGCCCGGTGTAGGTTCTTTCTATGGGTCGCTGGTGTTGCGCGGGACGGCTTTGGCCCATACCATCTTTCTCGACGGCAATTCCTTCCGGGACAGCCACCGGATTGACAGGAAACCCTTGGTTGGCCAAATCGGCGCCGGCCTGCACTATGAGATCAGGCACTGGGGAGTGCATTTTTATACACTGGCATCCAGCACCGTTGTGGATATCCGCAAGGCAACCGCGGCAGAAAAGAAAGAACTTGTCGGGTCGATAACTATCGAACGGCGGTTTTAATTGAGCAATGTACGCGATTGCTCGGGAATTGGTTTCCCTGGCACCACCAGGTTTTTCAAGTAATAGCTTATAGGAGGAATGACCATGAAACTGACGCGTATATTCGTTTTCTTGTTGCTGACCGCGATGGCCATGCCGGCACAGGTGATCAAGATCGGCAGCGTCGCCCCAGACCGATCGCCTTGGCATGATGCTTTGAAAGAGATCGCCCGCGAATGGGAAGCGATCACCCAGGGCCAGGTCAAGCTGAAGATCTATCCGGGCGGCATCGCCGGCGGCGAAGAGGACACGATCCGTAAGATGAAAATGGGGACCCTCGGCGGCGCCATCCTGACCAATATCGGGCTGTCCAAGATCGATCCCGACGCCTTCGTCCTCAGCACCCCATTCATGTTCCATTCCGAGGAAGAGATGGCCTATGTCATGGAGCGGCTCACCCCGATCTTCGAAAAGCAGATCGAGAAAAAAGGATTCAAGGTCATTATCTGGACTATGACCGGCTGGGTGAACTTCTTTTCCAAGAATCCCGTCCTCTACCCGCAGGACCTGAAAAAGCAAAAATTGTCGTTCAACACCGGCGTTCCCGAGATGGAGCAGGCGTGGAAAAAGTCTGGCTACAACATCATCCCCAACGAATTAACGGAACTGATGGTGGCGCTGCAAAGCGGCATGGTCGACGCATTTTATCTCCCGCCGCTGGTGGCGGGATCGGGCCAATACTTCGCCCTGGCCCCTCACATGTGTTCGCTAAAGGTGGCTCCCCTGGTTGGCGGTCTAGTGATCATGGACCGGATATGGGAAAAGATCCCGGAAAACTTCAAGCAACCCATGATGGAGGTGGTGGCCAGGGTTTCAAGGAAACTGGCTAGGGAAACGGTTGACTTGGAAACAAAGGCTCTGGACTCCATGAAAAAGAACGGTCTGATCATCCACGAGGCGCCGGCCGACAGCCTGACGAAATGGAAGGAGGCGGCCGATAAGGGGATGGATGAACTGGTCGGGAAACTTTTCAGTAGAGAGATCTACGAGAAGCTGTTGCAGATCCTGCAGGAGTACAGGCAGAAAAAATGAAGCTCAGAGCATCAGGAAATCCGCCCGATCACTGGAATCCATCCTGGCATTCTTTTCGATCTTCCTGCTGGCCTTATCCCTATCATGGAGGGATATCTCCCTGTGCAATGCTTGAACTTTGCCGCTTTATTCTGGCTTTCAATTAGGGGAGAAGAGAGAAAACGGAAAAAATCGTACGCTAAGGATAATTGATCTTTATAAATACTGATTTGATGGGCTTCTTAAGCATCTTTCCAGAGAGATTAATTTTCTGATATGATAGTAAGAGCAGCAATAATCACGTTCTTGAGAGTACCGGTATAAAAGGATTTGTAGAATTAGTAAAAGCTTAGCATACGATTTTTTTCAAATTCTTCGTTGACCCCTAATGGGAGGGTTAAATGCCAGGTCAACGCATTAGTTATGTCAGGGTCAGCAGTTTCGATCAGAATCCCGAACGGCAACTGGAGAACATTTCGCTCAATAAGGTCTTTACCGACAAAGCCTCCGGCAAGGATACCAAGCGACCTAAGCTCGAGGCGCTCCTTGCCTTCGCACGCGAGGGCGATACTGTTGTTGTTGTGCACAGCATGGATCGCCTGGCGCGAAACTTGGACGACCTGCGGCGGCTTGTCCAAATGCTGACCAAGCGGGGTATCCGGATCGAGTTCGTCAAGGAAGGGTTGCATTTCACCGGCGAGGATTCGCCCATGGCCAATCTGCTGCTCTCGGTCATGGGCGCCTTCGCTGAATTTGAGCGGGCCTTGATCCGCGAGCGCCAGCGCGAAGGAATCGCCCTTGCCAAAAAACGCGGAGCGTACCGTGGCCGCAAGAAAGCGCTATCGCCCGAGCAGGTGGCCGATCTGCGCCGGCGGGCCGCTGCCGGTGAACAAAAAGCCGCCCTTGCCCGCGAATTCGGCATCAGCCGCGAAACCTTATACCAATACTTGAGATCGAATGACTGACCATACACAAACACAGCGGCAGAGTGCCCAGTTCCGTGATCCCAAAAACTGCACCAGGCTGTAAGTGGAATGGAAAAAGTAATAATGAAAGACCTAGTACCAATACTTGGTTAGTGTTTATAATATCATCTTACATTTGTCAAGAATAGGGAAAATCATTTCTAATCTGACAGAATAAGGGTTAGATTGAAATGTAAGTTTAGGCTACACCCAATTCTTATATACAAATATGTAAAGTGAAATATTCCGGTCTCCAGCGGTCACTTTTTTATTATTTATATTTTCTTGACAAAAAGAACATCAACCTTATACTCGTAAGGTAAACACACTACTGTCTTAATTAATTTATGATAGGAGCTTTTAATAATATGAGCAATGAGGACAAAAATGTCTTTACTCTTCCTGAGTTGTCTGGCGAAAAAGGATGGACAGAACTTAAAATTCCTGACTCATACGGTAATGGACAAGCCTTTATTACAGGAGATAAAAGTAGTGACCGTATAAAAGTGAAATACTTTATAAAAGATAGTGATAATTCATTTATAGCACGTATTTGGTTTGGACCTTCGACTGAGGGACCAGCTGGATTTGTTCATGGCGGCAGCATGGCAGCTGTTCTTGATGAGGCTATGGGATCAGCCGCGTGGATTCTTGGATATACTGTCGTTGCAGCAAAGATGACGGTGCATTACCGCAAAATGCTTGCTCTGGGTACAATCACCACAATTGAAGCAAAAGTTACATCGGTTAACGGAAAGAAAATATTAACCAAAGGGAAAATTTATGATGAAGCCGAAACTTTATATACCGAATCCGAGGGCTTATTCATTACTATTCCGCCAGAAAGGTTCGGAGAAATGATAAAGTACTGGGATACCTTCCAAAGGTCATAGCACGCTAAAGATGGAAAAGAAGTGATTGATCTTTTAACCTCGGGCTTGCTGCTTTTCGGTAATCCTATTAGCTTCTTAACTCCTGGAGCCGTTTCCCCGCACTATATGCGGTCTTCTTCGCCCGGCCGGGTTGGCTGCAACGCGTTTTCATTGCCCCCGCTTATAGGATTAAATCATTTTTTCAATGTTCCAGACAAAAGCGTGAATTCCTTGTTCTTCAGCCTCGGCATTTATTTCTTTTACCTTTTCAAGAAGCGGGTCGACCAGATCATCATTAATAACCGTAAGGACCACTGCGTTTTGGCTGGGCCAAATGTGCGTACCCATATGCGGTTCACCTTTTTCACTCCCTTGTCCGTGCACATTTAAAAATCTGGTGAAACCGCGGATGTTTAAATTTTCCAAAGCTTCCCCCACCTCTTCCGTAATCCCGTGATTGTATACGATCATCACTGCTTTCATAATTTCTCCTTAATCAATTTCTTTTTTTTGTTTGATTCTCGTTTCGAAAACCGAATAAAGTACAGGCACGAGAACCAGGGTTATGATACTGGAAAAGAATAATCCGCCAACTGTAGCGATTCCCAATGGTTGCCACATTTCAGACCCTTGGCCCCTACTTAAAGCCAATGGCAACGTACCAAGCAAAGTAGTTAAAGTTGTCATAAGTACTGGTCTTAACCTGCTTCTACCCGAATAGATAATCGCTTCATATAGGGGAATATTTCGCGCGCGGGTTATATTGATAAAATCAACAAGAACGATGGCATTTTTTGTAACGATGCCGACCAGCATGACCACTCCCAATAAAGACATAATGTTGATCGGGAAGCCGGTAACCAATAATGCCAGGATGACTCCAGTGAAGGCGAAAGGAAGAGAAAACATGACGATAAACGGGTCGAGGAATGATTCAAATTGCGCAGCCATCACCATATAAACCAATACTATACTCAGAAGCAATAATAAACCCAGGTCTTTAAATGAATCTCGCTGCTGTTCGATCTGCCCGCCATATTCAATCGATACGCTGCTGGGAATGTGCATTTTTATGACATAGTTTTGTATATCGGCGGTTACGTCTCCTAAAGGTCTGCCTTGAATATCAGAAACGACGCTGATTACTCTCTCCTGATTTTTTCTTTTTACCTCCGAAGGAGAATATTTTTCAACCACTCTCCCCACATCTTTTAATTTAATAATTCCTCCCATGGGTGTGCTTATGGGAAGGTTTTCAATTTGACCAATTGAAGTTCTTTTATTTGGTGGGTATCTCAAAAAGATATCATATTCGTCGCCAAGTTCTCTATATTTTGAAGCAGTCAAGCCGTATATATTGCTCCTAACTGTATTTGCAACCATGGCTGTATTTAATCCGTTCAATGCCAATTTTTCTCTATTCAGAGTAACTTGTAATTCCGGTTTTGGATCAGTAACGTTTAATTTCACGTCTCTGGTTCCTTTCAGATTGGACATAAATTCTTTTATCTGATTGGCGATCCTTCCGGTTTCGTCTAAATCCGCGCCGATCACATCAATGGCAATTGGCGCACCGCCCAGCATGGCCGCGCCTGCACTAGTTGATATTGTTAAAGATTTTATGCCAGGTATAACAGATATTTTATCTCTTAAGGAATCTGACATCTCAAAAATCGATCTTTCTCTTTCATCTTTTTTTGAAGTTCTCACTCTAATACTGGCTATGTTGGAGCCTTCGCTTTGCCCTATAAGGATAGTAGAGAAACCTTTACTGCTGGTTCCAGCGCTTCCGGAATAATAAATTACTTCGGGAAAATCTCTTTTGATAATATCTTCAACTTTGGCAATCAATGCCGAGGTTTCTTCTAACCGGGTTCCTGACTGCAGTTCCATGGAAATGTTCAAAGAAGCCGCATCTGATTTCGGCATGAATTCTGTCCCTACAATGGGTATTAAAGCAAGTGAACCCGCGAAAATTGCGGCCGCAACAACTATCGTTGTCTTCTTATGTCCTAAACCCCAAATCAGCACTTTTTGGTAAAGGTTGTCTAACGAATCGAGCCCGTTTCCCAACAAACGATCCACTGCTTTCAAGGTTTTATTTTTAATTGGGTTTTCATCTTTTCGGGATTTCAATAATCTGGCAGAGAGCATGGGCACTATTGACAAGGCGGCAAAAAGCGAGATTAAAATAGTTATGGTAACCATAAAACCAAGCTGGCTGAACAAAATGCCCGATAGCCCTGTGATAAATACCAATGGAAAAAAAACGGCCACGATAGTTAAGGTGGATGCCATAACGGCCAAACCCACTTCAGTAGAGCCGAAAATTGCGGCTTCCCTTGGTCTCGCTCCTCTTTCTATGTGTGAAGTTATATTCTCTATAATTACAATTGCGTCGTCTACAACCATGCCAATCGCTATGGCTAACGAAGAAAGCGATATAATATTTATGGTTTTGCCAAAAAAATACAGATAAATAAACGCGCCGATCAATGAAACCGGTATAGTCAAGAGAACAATTAAAGCGGCGCGCCATTTTCTTAAAAAAACTATAATTACAATTGAAATAAAAATGAACGCGTAAAGTATTGTTTTAGAAAGATTACTTATGGAATCGACGATATATTCAGAGCTATCCATGATTTTGTTTATGTTTACATCGGTGGGTAACTCTTTCTTAATCGTTTCAATTTTAGCTAAAACTTCCCTGGCTACATCAACTGTATTCGCCCCGGATTGCTTCTGGATCATTAACATCAACCCGCGCTTGCCACCCATAAACCTCACGTCTCGCGTGATTTCTTCCAATGTGTCGCGAATCGTGGCTACATCTTTAAGATAGACGATTCTTCCGCCCTGTTGACCGACGACAACCATTTCCATTTCTTTGGCGCTTTTGAATTCGCCTACCGTTCTGACATTGTATTCGATTTTGCCCATTTTAATTGAACCGGCGGGCATATTCAAGTTTTCGCCTGCTAAAACATTGCCGATTCTCGAGGCGTTCAGGTTAAATGCCTCCAACTTATCGGGGTCAATATCAACCGCAATTTGCCTTACCGGACCACCTATGGTCTGAACCGTGCCGACACCAGGCAATCTCTTCAACTGATTCGCGATCTTATCTTCTACTAATTTATTCAAGCCGGTATAGCTTTCATCCGCCGTGATTCCCAGCATGACGATAGGCATCATATTGGTACTGAATTTAAAAATTACCGGCTCATCGGCATCATCGGGCAGGTTTCCTTTTACCAATTCCAACGCATTGCGGATATCATTCGCCGCTTCGTCTAAATTGGAGCCGTATTCGAATTCCAAGATAACCGCGGATACATTATCGATGGAAGTGGAAGTTACTTTTTTCAAGTTGCTGACTGAACTGAGGCCGGTCTCGATTCTTTTAGATAAATTGATTTCAATATCTTGCGCGCTCGCCCCGGGATAGGAAGTCAAAACGCTGATCATCGGCAGTTCAATTTCCGGCAGCAGGTCAATCGACAATCTTTGATAAGAGACAAATCCTAAAACAATGATCCCCAGATAGAGAATAATTGTCAGAATCGGTCTTTTTACGGATGTTTCCGATAAAGTCATTTGGTTTCTCCTGCTCTTTTGATCGCCACAGTTGAACCATCTTTGACACGTACTTGCCCGGTAACAATTAAATTATCGCCCTCGTTTAATCCTTCAATTATTTCCAATTTATCTTCAAATTCTTTTCCGGTTTTTACCGTTCTTCTGACCGCCTTGTCTCCTTCGGTTACAAATGCATAGAAAGTAAAAGTGCCTATTTGCTTCAAAATCGCCGAGCGATCAACAACCAATACGGATACTTGCCCTAAATGAATGGTTGCGTTTACATACATCCCAGGTCTAAGCTTTCTTTCATCGTTTGGTATTTTTATTTCTATATCAAAAGTTCTGGTTGCGGGATTAATGGTCGGATTGATTTTGTCGATGACGCCGGAAAACAAAATTCCCGGATAGGCATCGGCTTGTACATCCGCATTTTGTCCCAGTTGGATGTCCTTGAAGTTCATCTCGCTTATACCGGCTTTTAATTTAAGGGGATTCAACTGCATGAGCGTGACCACTGCCGGTGCCCCACTTCCGCCTGGAGCAAGAAGAAACACTTCGCCTTCATTTAATTTTTTCGAGGTTATTACTCCTGAAAATGGAGCTTTGAATTGCGTATTGGCCAATAATAATTTATACGCATATTCCGCCGTCTCATATCCGGCTTTCACTTTATCAAATTGCTGCTTGGAAATCGAGCCTCGTTCATTTAATGGCTTCATTCTATTATAGTCATCCTTTGCCACTTCATACTGAA
>DIKU01000013.1 GCA_002424645.1 Pelobacter sp. UBA5610
TACAATTCGAGATGGCTTTGGTATATGTAAAGGTATGTGAGAGCGATCTCAAAATGCTGTTGAATTTGTGAGTAGCGCCAAGCCGTTTTGATTTGGTATTTTCATTTTCGAAGAAATGGAACAAAAATGGAACGAATAGCTTTTTCTTATTAATTATGTTATGCATAAACATATAGTTACACACAGGTACCAACGGACTTCTAATCCGTAGGCCGCCCGTTCGAATCGGGCCGGGCGCACCAATAAAATCAAGCACTTACTTCTTTTTGAGGTAGGTGCTTTTTTGTTTGGTTCCTGTTTTGTCCAACCCTGTCCAACTTTTTAATTTCTTTGACAACATGCTCCAACTTGGGTTTCCGATTCGGCGACAGAAGCGTTCTGCCAAACACTTATCGAGGTTCAACTGCCCATTTGGGCAGCAGCAGAAAGCATCAGCTCTTTGCGACCTAAAAACAATATCGTGCCCTATGCCGTTCCATTCAAAGAGTCAGGCTGTCTGTCCAGGCAGACGCCAGTTAGTTCCGGGCTCGGGGAAGGAGCAGAACCGCTGTCAAAGTACATATCCGCCCACCCCCGAAGGTGAGTCAAAAACAATATTAATAACAGCAGATAAAGACTTAGAAGCGGTTTGCATCGAGAGGATAATACTATCATGAATAGCAGAAGTGACCCTGGATATGACCACTCGCTTCTACCGTGTGCTCCTTACATTTTTTTGTCATCAGCGGACGTTACAGGATGACTCAGCCAATTTTTAAGTGTGGCGAGGTCCCTTCCTTTCTGCGCATAATCGAGCATTTCCTGGTCGCGTCTCAGCCACCGCAAAACGTCGGGGCCATAGGTTCTCAGTAGGTTTCGCAGACGCACAACGTAGTAGAAATATATGCGCAGGGAGTCGGACGGGGTGGGATACACCCTTGCCATGGTTTTCCGGGAGATGAAAAGTCTTTTCCAGAAAAGAGTCACCTTGTCCCGGAACCGAGAGGCCCCCCAGAATTGTGCCACCGCCAGAGCCATGGACCACGGTGGTTTGGTTGTTTGCGGTCTTCGCGAAAAGATCTGATTCTTGGCCAAAACGACAAACCGCTCGTCGAAGTCGCCCGGGCGAAGGTCTTCGAGAAATCCTTCCGGCAACCTCGCTCCCAGTAGTTCCATGGCGAGTTTCAGCGTGAGATAGACTGATTTTCCGACGTCCCATTCCCGAGTGAGGCGGTGGACAAGCGGCCAATTAATATCCGCTTCGTGTTGCTGGAGAATCTCGATGATGTCAGTAAAGAGTCTGAGTCCGGGCTCGAACCCATGTTTGTAACTGGCATGCAGGCAGAGATGCAGCAGCAGATCTTCTGGACAGAAGACCGCGGCTTCCACTCCCGCGATGATTACGGGCCGCGACCTTCCCCATTGTCCATCGGTATCGATGGGAAAGGGAAATTGGGGGGAGAGAATGCTCCAGTGGATATCCAGACCCACGTCTCGCTTCGGCATAATATAGGAAAATTCACAGTTGCCATCGACGGTTCGGTGATAAGCGGTCGGAGTGCACCCCATCTCCAACAGCAGGGCGTCCACCTTCATTAAGTCGTCCTCATGCACCAGAAGATCCAGATCGTTCATGAACCGAAGGGCGTGATGGGCATAAACAAACTCGGCCAGATACGCCCCCTTGAGCACAATCACTGGAATGTTTTCCAGCCGCAGGAGCCGCAGGACCTTGCCGAGATGGCTGTACAGCCTCAGATTACGGGCGGAATTGTCGAGATGGGCTTGCCGAAGTTTCCCCGTGATGCCGTCCGGGATGGGAAGATCAGGATAACAAGTCCTGAGGCGATGGTACAGAAGGGGCGTGACTTTGTGCCGATCCGACTGTCGAAAGAGTTCCTCCCAATCCCCCTCCGCTGGGAGTCCGATCTCGCCAACCCCGTAAGGGGTCGGACTCGACTGCAGACAGGCAAGGAGCCATTCATCGATTTGATCGCAGTTCATTCACTATTTTCCTATATCCAGATGCTTTAGCGGTAATGCCGGGCTTGCATTTCGAACAGCCGGGCATAGGTTCCACCTGCACGAATAAGCTCATCATGGCTGCCTCCTTCGATAACTCTTCCATGTTGAAGCACATAGATGCGGTCTGCCATTCGGACGGTTGAAAAACGATGGCTGATCAGGATGGCGGTACGGCCGGCCACCAATTTGCGAAAACTCTGGAAGACCTCATATTCCGCTTTTGCGTCCATGGAACTGGTCGGCTCGTCCAGCACTAGGATCTGCGCATCGCGCATGAAGGCCCTGGCCAGGGCCACTTTCTGCCATTCCCCTATGCTCAGTTCTTCCCCGTCCGCGAACCTTTTTCCCAAAATCGTGTCATACCCGCGAGGCAACCCTCGAATGACCTCATCGGCCCCCGAGCGGCGCGCTGCGGCTGCGACTCGTTCACGGTCGGGCGGGAGAGCAGCATTTCCCAGCCAGATGTTTTCTTCGGCGGACAAATGGTAGTGGGCATAGTCCTGGAAAATGATGGCGATTTCGCGACGGAGCGCATGGGTTTCGAACTGACGCAGATCTACACCATCAAAGGTGATCGATCCGCCGGTCGGATCGTACAACCGGCACATCAGCTTGATTAGCGTCGTCTTTCCCGAGCCGTTTTCTCCCACCAATGCCACCACTTCGCCGGGCCGGATGGTAAGAGATACATCCTCGATCGCCTTTCGCGTACCTCCTGAATACTCGAAGCTCACATGGTCCAGCACAATACCAGTTTGCATCGGCTTCGGTACCGGCTGCGCCACGGCAGGTTCGGGGACGGTGCGTTGCAGATCCAGGAATTCGTAGAGATTGGAAAGAAACAGATTGTCCGCATAAAGGCCCGTCAGGCTGCTCAATATCCCCTGCAGAGTTCCCTGAACGCGTTGGAATGCCTGGAAATACATCACCAGATCACCCACGGTTAATTTTCCCCCGATCGCCTGATAGGCAACATAACCATAGCATCCATAAAGGGCCGTGGTTGAGAAGGTTTGCGCCGCGAAACCAGTTAAGGCCTGTTGGCGGGAGAGGGTCAGTCTTCCCTCACGGAGTTTCCGGCGGAGATTACGTGCCCTGCCCATAAACAGATTGCCGAGGTCGAACAGCCGGACTTCCTTGGCAGACCCACTGTTGGTGAGAATACCATGGTAGTATCCGGCCTGTCGCTCCGTGGCGGTGTTTTCCATTTGCCAACGATACAGTTTGCCGGTATAAAAGATTCGTATTGCGGCCGAGGCGCTGACAGCAAGAAAAAGGATGACCGCGATGATCCAATGGAAGGACAGGAGCAGTGCCCCGAGCGCAAGCAGGGTAACACCATGCAGAGCGATCTGTGAGAGACCGTTCACGATGCTGATGGGCCGAAAGGGGGCCTCACGCTGGGCTCGATGGAGTGTGTCGTAATATTTTGCGCTCTCGTAAAACTCCACATCGACCTCGGTCGACTTGGTGAGGAGCACGTCGTTCATGTGGTCCGTGACGATGTAAGACTGCCATTCGCTGACCAGTCCCGAGGCCAACCGAATAAAGGCTGAAAACAAGGTCACGGCCGCAAGGGCGGCCACAAGCCACAGCACGTATCGGAGAGCGGCCTCCTTGTCCGGGGCCGATACCCCGGTGGTTATGGCGTCTATCATGAGCTTCGTAAGGTACAGCGGGAGCAACGGCAAAACCCCCTGGATCACCAGGAGAAACGAGTTAAGAAGAGTCCACCCCTTGGTGCTCTGCCAGACAAAACGCACGGCGCGTCTCAGTTGCAGGAAACGACTAATTTTCTGCCGAAACTGCTCAGGATTCACTGCCCGCCATCCTCCAGCGTCCGCTCGATCTCTTGCCAGAAGGCGCCGGTTAAACTGATGTGCAGGATGTGGGCGGGAACCGCCCGGGTCAAGGCGCACAGGTTGTTGAACCGTTCCAGATGCAGGGCGTGGATTTCTTCTTTGAACAGGCCCAAGGGCATAAACTGGGAGGCCTGCCTCACACACTCAACAAGCAGACTGACAGCATGTCCGGGGCCTATTCGTTCTACGTGATCATCACCTGCCCGAGCCAGAAGGAAAATGCCCCGAAGGGGCACAGCGCACTGCACATCCCATGTACCGCCCGGCCCCCCCTCCAAAAAACGGCTCCAGGTGGGCCAGGGGTGAGCCAGGTAGCGGCCCTGCTGGTCCCTCACCACCAGCGTGGTGTCGTCGCACCGCGATCGCCACGGAGCAGGAAGACGGCTGCTGGCCGTGGTCTTCCCCGTTCCGCCCGGCGCGGCCAGGATCACCCCCATGCCATCTTTTTCCGCGAGTGCCCCGTGGATGAGGACGCCCCCGCGAGCATGAGCCTCGCGGGCAAAGATGAGTGAGAGCCGAACCAGATTGACGTGTGGGCCGCCCCAGTGATCGCTTGGGCAAAGAATGCAGGAAGCGGTGCCGTCATTTCCGGATGCCAGCGGAACATAGCAATCCGCCACGGGCGAGTGTGCGTCCACCTGGACAAGAAGCCGGAACGGATTGCCGCGCGGGGAAGGTCCGGATGCGGAGATTGCTTCGCCCAACCGCATCGCGCCTGCCAGTTGTGAAACAATGGATGCAGCCTCCTCGTCGCCTCCCGCGATTTCCCACCGGGTCCCATCCGCCAGAACGAGCGCATGTCGCATACCCTGCGTCAGGAAATGGTCCATGGATTGCTGCTTATCGGCCGACACTTTCCGATTCACCCGATCGCGATCCTGCTTGGTTGGAAGCGCCCTTCCATCCACAAACAAGTGAAAGGGCCGTTGGATCTGCCATTGATGCCGGTTGTTATCGTATCGCCCGATGAGGCGCTGTCCCAACAAAAGCTGAAGCTGATCCCGGCCTTGGGAGCGGAAGACAACGACTCGCGGCCGGAGTGCGGCAGGTAACAACCACGCGCACCACCCGCGGAAAGACAGGGCATGATAAATGGGGTGTAAAAAAGGAGACGCGCCGTGGTCCAGGCGGCCCTGCCAACGAAACCAGTGGTTTGTCAGCCGGCCCCGCAATCCGCCTAAGATCCTCCTCCGGCTCTGGCCACGCCACGCGGCAATCACCTGACCTTGAACGTTCTCGGGATGCAGGAGAAAAGCATCGTCCTGAGCGTTGTTGTCCCCGCGGGTTGATATGCCGGCAGGGGTCACGCGGACAATGCGGTGGACGACCGGTTGGTCCCCCTCGGGTGGTAGAAAAAAAACCACATCGCCCGCATGCATCGGCCTGTTGCAGTAGGGCATGATCTCCATGACCTCAGGCTCACGCAGGGTTGGATTCATGCTGGGGCCTACATAGGCAGCGTATAGGATACCTCCGGAATCTTTCACATTGCTATTTTGCAGCGGCACTCTCGATCGTTACATTTGAAGGCTTTGGGGGAGGTGCCGTCAGTCGAGAAACAGGGAAGAGGCCTGCTTCTTCCGCCTGTTCACAGAACCAATAGGGCGCCCAAAGGCTGCCCTTGCCATGGTAGTTCTGGGCGATGCAGGAGCCGAAACAGCTCCCTTTCATCAGGCAGCGGCTACAGACTCCTTCCAGCCGCTCGGGCAGTCCCTCCCGCAACGAATTCAGCAGGGCGTTTTCGCGCCATACTGTTTCCAGCCGATCCCTGCCAACCTCACCGAAGACCAGTTCCGGCACATGTTTGCCGATCCCGCACAGGGCATAGTGCCCGCTGGCCATGACGCCCATGATGCCGAAGATTCCGCATGCGCTGCACCCCTCCCTGCTGGCGATGCGCTGGAGGGATCGAAAAGCCGGAGGATAATGGAAAACGAGTGTTAACTGTGTGTTTGGCGCCAATTCATTTTCCACATACCGTCCCAGCTCGATGAGTTCTCCGATCGATATGGTTTCTCGCGATGCATGCATGTTTTGACCGCGAGCGGTTGGTTGCACCACGTTGAACTTGAGCGAGCCCGCCCCAAGTTCTTCGACCATACGTACCATAGCTTCCAGCTGACCGGCGTTTTTGCGCATCAGCGAGAAGATGACCTGGGGACGGATGCCGGCAGCCACCAGATAGCGGACCGCCCGTCGAGCCGCTTCAAAAGATCCCGGTACTCCGCGCACCCATTCGTGGGTCTCGGCATCTGCCCCATCGATGCTTACGGATACGAATTTATCTGGAAAATCGGCAATTTGAGCAGATATCTCCGGCGTGCACAGCAGTCCGTTAGTCTCAACCGTCAGCCCCAAGTTTTCATTTCTGGCAATTTCCAGCAAACGGCTGAAGTGAGGATGCAGCATAGGTTCGCCGCCGGTCAGTTTGACCTCGCTAAGGCCCAGGGGCTTGGCTTCGCGAATGGCCGTTTCAAACACCTCGACCGGCATGGTAGGGTAATGGCGTCCTGTGGCATCAAATCGGGGACCAATCCAGCAATGGCGGCAGGCGAGGTTGCACCCTTCGGTCAGGTAGAAATACAAAGTATTAATCATGCGTAATGGAGTCTGTCTCATATTTTACTGATTCGCGCTGCGTGGAGAGTTTAAAGGAGGACGCCCCCGGTTTGCAGAAAGCGTCGAAGACAAGCATCCGGACTGGGGTGATCTACCATGCCTGTCAACGTATAGGCCAATCCCGGACAGTTGCCGGTGCAATAGGGGATGTAGGAACAACCGGCGCAGAACTCGAATCTGGTCAGCGGGATCGCTGACCGGTTACGCAGCTGGTTAAGCGCCGGGCTGGATTGCCATACTTCCGCCAGTGAATCCCGGTTGATGCGCCCCAGTTCGATATGCTCCAGCATGTTGCAGGGTACAATGCCACCATCGGCGCGTATGGAGATTTTATTGCTCGGGCAGCCGCAGCCGGTGAGGCCGCCGCCATTGTAAAATGCTGGCGCGTAACTTGCCCTGGCGTCTTCCATCCGGCGCCACATTTGGGCATCTGTCAAGGGACCCGCGTTGGCCGAGATGCGACCGGGGTATTTCGCCGCGAGGCGCAGCAAGGTCGCCATGGCGTCCTTGCGTTCCTCGATGTTCAACATCAGATCATTCGCATTCGCGCAGCATACACCCATATAGCCGGCCGCGTTGGTGCTGAAATCGGGCAGTCCCAGAACCTCCAGAAGGAAGTGAGCAGTATTATCGAGGTCCTGGACATTGTTCCGATGGATCGTGACCCGCGAGGTTACAAAAATTCCATGGCGCTGCAGGATGCGAATGCCGCGGATCGCCCCGTCAAAGGCGCCTTTCCCGCGACAGGAATCGTGCACCTCCGCACAGGAACCATCCACCGATACCTGGACATACTCGCAGCGTCCGGTGCCGGCGATGAAGGCGGCAATCTCCTCATCGATCAGCCCGCCATTGGACAGGAAGGAGAAGCGCATCCGGTTGCGGACAATGCCTTCGATCAGGGCCGGCAGATCATTCCGGATGAACGGCTCGCCGCCGGCCAAGGTAACCTTCATCACTCCGAGCGACCCCAGTTCGTCGAAGAACCGAAGCCACTCGTCCGTAGGAAGGTCCCGGTACTCTACCGCCGGGTTATCGAAAAAATAGCAGTAGCGGCAGCGCAGATTGCATCGTGCGGTGATTTCAAGAGACAGGCTGCGCGGCGTCCGCATGACCCTGGCACTCCCAGGTTGCGTCTGGTTCTGGAGTTCCTCATCCATCCGCTATTTGCTTTCCAGTTCCAGCCCGGCAAAACCGTGTTTGGCAAGCCTGTCAATGAAGGCGGTGATCTCTTGGAAGACGGTGTCAGGAGTATCCTTAAAGTCGTTTTGGATTTCCGATACAATGTCTGTGAGGTTTCTCTTGCCGTTCATCCGTTTCCATACCGCCACGCCAACGGGGTTGGTTCCCACGGCATCGGCAGTGTCGGGATTGAAAAGTACGGCCCAATCGTCGAACTCCTCCCGGAGCACAACAATGGGATTGGCAATCGGTCTATCTGTGGTATTCATCGAATATTTTCTCCTTTTCCCGCATGGGTGGGCGCAACATCGCTTGCCATCCAGCCAACAGGACGGAACTGATCGGATTGGGCGAGGTTGGTTTTGCCAACGCTCTTTATCTTTACGTCATGGAAGATTATTCTCGCTGGTTATAGCGACGGCCTGGGTATACCGAATTGCGCCAAGGGCGCGAGCAGAGCGCCAACCGTGCAATCAGCTATAAACCACTGCCGGCCGTGCAACCCGCCGTCGCAGCCGTTCCAGCCGTGCAGCCTCTGACTGCAGCCGTTCCGGCCGAGCAATCTCGACATGCGGTAGGGCCTGCGGTGCAATCATTTGTGGCCGTCGAACCCGCCGTGCAATCCGTGCCGGTGTTAACACACATGCCCGGCTCACCGCCACCACCACCGCCACCGCCACCACCATCATCGCCACCATCATCACCTGGAATAACCGAACTTCCCGCAGTACACTGTCCCGACCCTTTGGCCAGTTCACCGAGAGGAATCAGGATCGGCGATGCGTACACCAATTTCTCTTTGTTGTATTTCTTCGTCATAAGGACTTCCTTCTGTTTTTAAAATGGATCCATAAAATTGTTAGTAATATTTAAATCTTAACACACCAACTATATACTTACAAAAAGTATACATTATCAATATCATTTTATACAGAAACAAGACATAAAATACAGGTTTTTTTTGAGATTAATCCACCATATATTTCCACCATCGAATAAAGCCTGGCTGAGTGCCATCTTTTATCTCTTTTTGTACTGCGAAAATTTTGCCAAAAAAATAATGTCGAAGTGTTTTTCAGGCATAATTTCAGTAAAATAGGCCCCAGGAATTTTGCCAAAATTTTGCCAAAACAGATCAAAGCATGAGTAAATCAGAGTAATGAAGGTTAAATAGCAACAGAAGAAAAATGTTGTTTAATTATTTAAAGTCACAATGATTTTATTTGTTTTGACTACTCTTTTCTACTCATGTTTAACCTGTGTAAAAGGGGCCTGAACTGCCTTCTAATCCGTAGGCCGCCCGTTCGAATCGGGCCGGGCGCACCAATAAATACAAGCACTTACTTCTTTTTGAGGTAGGTGCTTTTTGCGTTGATCAATAGCTGATCAGTAAAGATAGCTCATTCACTTGCTGAAGGTTGCTTACTGTAAAGGTTCAATAACAGCCCGTCCAATAATACTAAACATAAGTAAAGGTTATACTTTTGCATGCAATGCGACAAAAAATATACCATGCATAGACAAACAAACGTTTAATGCAATTGACTGGTTAGATTTCATAGCCATTTGCATGTGATATAAACTCACACAACTGTTCAACTCTGTCGTTTAAATCTAGAGCATTAAGGTTGGGCTCATTATTACTGACATAGTTTCGGGCAATCTTAACCTTGCTAGCCGTTCGCTCAACATTCCCACTTGTTTTTTTGTATTTCAGAAGATTGGCCCATTCGTCCTTATTTAAAATGTGACTTGCCGAAGGATGTACAGCTAGAACACTTTCCTCGACTTTGTCATAATCAAGGTAATTTTCAACCTCTCGCCCCTTAGTTACCCAAGCGAATCCTACACCGGAATCAAATTCTCTTTTTAGTCTCTGTTTAGTGGCAGAAAGTCTAGCTCTGGGTCTATCTTTGTCACTATCAAACATAATTGCGGTATTTCTATTAAGATTTCTTATAGATATGAAATCCTCTATTTTTTCTTGAATTTCATCATCATCATTTGCTGTTAAGTGACTGAATAATCTCCCACCGTAAAACATAATTGAATAATTAACCCCCTCAACAAGCTTGGGATTTTTATATAATAACCAATAGTTTAGATATATTCTGTCGGAAGGTCCTTCAACCCATATTATGCAGTTAGCTTGTAATATGTCAGAAGCTTTATAACCAAGATCATTGCAAATATTTGATCGTTGCTTAGTGCTTGATATGGCATCAACTTTGGAAGCGCCATTGATTTGTGTGACATGGAATATTTCAGCTTCAATTGCATCTAATAAATGCGCGGAATGGGTTGTAAAAAAATATTGATTATTTGTTCTATCGGCAAGATATTTAACTAATTTTCGCTGGAGCAAAGGATGAAGATGCAGTTCAGGCTCTTCTACACAAATAACAGTATTATCTAAAATGGTTGCAGCAGCAGCTAAAATAACGACCTCATGTACACCAGTGCCCAACGATTCAAGAGGTAGAGTTTTTCCATCCATATGTATCAAAATCATATCCCGTTCATAGGGTATTTCTATTTCTGCACTGGCGTTTTCAAGAACTTCTTGAACGAAGTTGTTAATGGCAACAAATTTCTCTTTTTGTATTTGATTTGATAAAGGTGGATTTTGTATTTTAGCTAATCTTTCTATAATTCCTTCACCACTATAATCAGACGCTTCGCTTCCTGTTGATCCTATTTTTCTTATAGCTGGGATAACTTCAATCTTAGGAACAGATGATGGGACATAAGCAAGTGCTTTAATAGTTTCGGGTAACCAATGCTGCTGTATGTTACCTCCGCTTTGTCCAGTTAATGCACTCCATAATTGTTGCCATTCATAATGTTCAAGTGCAGGCTGAATTTCGGCAATAGAAATATCTAAAAAAAAATTGCCAGTGTGGCTACTGGACTTATAAGTAAACCAGATATCGCCTTGCTTATTTATCAAATACGTCGATGTTAATAACTTTCTAGCTAACTGCCTGGACATTTTATGACGATGTTCATCTGGTAGTTTTTCGTTTATGTACTCATCCAATTCATCCTGAAATAAGGGAAATGCAATTCGGTGCTCAGCTCTATTTTTTGATATGTGATGATCAATGTCCTTGAAAGTTCCAGATGAAGTTTCGTTCCGGGCTTTAGAAACGAAATAAGAGTATTGGTCATTGAGAAATTTTATAATGTTGGATTTCCCAACATTATTTTGACCAATAATTAAATTTACTTTTTTGAGGGGAGCGATTTTAGCTAGTTCACTCCCAAAACTTCTGTAACCTGAAAAGGCGAAACCTTTTATGAGCATTACTTTCCTTTTAAATCTAGCAAAGTTATTATCCAATTGCGTATTCCACTGAATCTGGCCACGGATTCCAGGGATTCCGGCCAGAGACCCTTCCCATCCAGCCCCTTTTGCGTCTTCTGCATCGTCGTATTTTGGCTCTGCCGGTGGCAATCGTTACAGCGCCCCCAGCAGATACCAGTCCGGTACCCCCCAGACATTCCGGCGCAATTCGACAACCTCATTCCCCGGATAGACAACCAACCCTACTTTGGCCGCATTCGGATGTTCCGCCATGAACGTCTCCACACTTCTGCCGTCTGCTGCGGTCACCCGTTCCGATGCTTTGGCCTCGATGGGGATAATTCCGCGCTCACTCGCCAGCAGAAAATCCACCTCCAGTCCGGCGGCGGTACGGTAGAAATACAGCTCCGGCTCCACCGGCTGGATTTGCTTCCACTTCAAAAGTTCAGAGCAAAGCCAGCTTTCGTAAGCAGCGCCGCTACTGATGGAAAGCTCACCAACTATCGCCCTGTTCAACCCCACGTCCGGAAAGAAGAGTTTCGGACTCTTGACCAGCCGTTTGCTGACGTTTTCATGCCAGGGGGGCAGCAGAACGCACTGAAACGACATGGTCAGCAGTTCCAGATAGCGCTTGATGGTATTGACCGCCACTCCCAGATCCCGCGACACCTCGCTGATTGAAAACAGATTGGCGGTGCGGCTGCATAATAGTTTCTGCGCCAGGGCAAAAGTATCGATGTTCGCCACCTGCCCCACATCGGCAATATCCCGCTCCAGATAGGTCCGTCGATAATCCTTGAGCCAGTTCAGCCGTTCTATTTCTCCCGTGCGCTGCCACACCGGCGGATAACCACCCCATCGTTGATGTTCGTCCCGCACCCCGCGCAGGGTACGCAATTGTTGGGGCGAAACCAGAGGGAGCCGCCCGGCGTCCTGTGGCGAAAGCGCCTGATCCTGCCATATTCGGGAGAGAAGCGGCGGTTCGCCGCCACCGGTCAGTTCAAAGAGGGAAAACGGGTACATCTGGCAGAGCGCCACCCGCCCGGCCAGGGTCTCGCGGATGCTCTTCATCATCAGCAATTGTGACGATCCGGTCAAAACAAATCGTTTCCGCTCGTTGGCAGGTTTTTTCCGTTCCCGGTCCACCACCAGCTTCAGCGGGTCGAACAACTGCGGGATTTTCTGCACCTCGTCAAGCACCACCAGCGGTGTCGTTATGTTTTCCAGGATCTGCACGGCCGAGCGTTGAAAACGAAGCCGTTCGTCGGGATCGTCGAAGGAGATGTAGGTAAACGAAAGGTCAAGCCGTTCGGGGAGTTGCATTTCACAGAGAGTGGTCTTACCGGTCTGGCGCGCGCCGGTCAGGGCCACAACCTGCTCATGGTTCAGGCGGGTGACTATGGTGTCGGTTATTGAGCGTTTGATGCTGTCCATGCCATATTACTATCAACTGCATTGCAAATATTCAAGGCATTTTTGCAATGCAGGGTGCTTTTTAGCTGCTGAGCCCTGTTACTATACTTATTACGCAAAAACGGGCTGCCGAAAAATCAGCAGCCCGTTTGTTGTTACCCTTCCAGAAAGATATTGTCTATACCTTTACCAGTTTCACCTTGGTGTCATAAAACGAGACACTGCCACCCACCTTGTCGATCATGCAGGTGTTTTTGAGATGCGGATCCACCCACATGGCGGCATTGGCATGGATGCCGACAGCGCGGCGCGGATCGCCCTTGATCACCTTGCCGTCGATGGTCTGGTCCACGGCGCCGGTGGCCCAATGGGCATAGCCCACGATAAAGGTGATGATTCCGGGCCGGATGGTCTCGGTGACCTGTACCTTACCGACCATCGGCATCTTTGTGCCGTTCTTCAGGTCCCAGATCCCTTCAGGATTGGTTGACGAGAGCACCTTGACCTGATCGCCGCTCTTGAGTCCTAATTTTTTCGCATCATTGGTATGGACGATGATGCCGTTTTCCGGCAGGGAATCGGTGAGGTACTGGTGGGTGATGGTGCGGGACTTGGTCATCCGCACATCCCGCTGGGTGATCATCTGCATGTCGTAGCCCTTGGATTGCTCGGTGGGCGGCCGGTCCAGGGTATCGACAATGGGCATGTACTTGGCCATGCCCAGGTAGTGCTTGCCGGTGAAGGCATCCTTGCACTTGTAGGTCTTTTCCTGATAGAGATTGATATATTTGCCGTACTTGTTGGCCACCAGGTCGCCCTTGTAGCTGTTCTCCTGGGTGTCAAAGCGGCCGCCCCGGTTCAGCACATGCACTACCTTGGCAAAATTCGGCCCGGCAATGGCCTGCCAGCGGTCAACGTCAAAGACGTTCTTGGGCAGATGCCGGCGGGAGTTGGTAAACAGCTCGATCTCCGCCGCCGAGGCATCGGCCACCGGCTCCTTGCCGTCGGTGGCCACATTGGCCACCATCCGGATATA
>DIKU01000041.1 GCA_002424645.1 Pelobacter sp. UBA5610
AGCTACCATCCAGCACAGACCGGCGCTGCGCCATGGCTGCAAAACCATTCCAGATTTCGGGAAAAGGGGTTTGCAGCACATTGCCCAAAGGCATGCTCAACCAGGAAGGACAGCAGGCAAAAACAGAACCGTCTGCATGAATTTCGCACCAGGTAAACGGCTGGATACAAATCAGGCGATCGTCATCCTTCATGTTTTTCAACTTCCTATGGCGGGTGAAAAGGCAGCGACTCACCCGGATGCCGCCCCACACACAGGCGGTAAACATTATCTCGCCGCCTGCGACATGACTCACAAAGCCAACAAATGGTCAAACCAACGGTACATGCAGCAGTAACTTGTTTGACCAACATACCACAACAGCTAAACCATAAAAAAAAAAGCCCACAGGCGGTTGCCCGGGGCTTTTTAATTTCATGATGTCATCTCCGGACCTGTTCGCAGGAACACATCCGGAGCATGAACTACCGGCCGATATTACTCGGCGGCTGCAGCAGCAGGAGCTTCTTCGGTTACAGCTTCAGCAGGAGCAGCTTCAGGAGCAACAGCTTCAACAGTTTCAGCAACTTCTGCAGGAGCTTGTTCCATAGCCTGATCCATCTCAGGTGCAACTTCCTGAGTCTGCTCTACAGCAACCGGAGCTTCTTCTTTTTTCTGACAAGCTACAGTCATACCAGCCATAAGAAGTACGCAAAGGAAAACAAGAACTTTCTTACTCATGACAAATCTCCTAAACCCCGTAAATTAGTGTACTGAAAATTCGCCTGTCACTGTGACAGACGGCCACGAAAATACTCTTTTTTACAACAAAATCAACATAAATTTTTATAGCAATTATTTTTTATGCTCACGGACTTTTTTGAAAAATTTTTCCTTTTAATTTCAGGTAGTTACAAAAAGTCCCAAAGAGCATGGACTGTCCCTCGGCAAGACACTCCTGTGAAACGGAAAAAACAATTATTTCAAAAACATGGAAATTCCAAAATTCTGAGCTCGATGATACCCGGCAATTTCGTTTTCGGAACCCAGGTGCAAACCAATCCCAGACAAAATAGCATCCTGTTCAATTCCGTCCGGTGACCAACCTTGGCATTTCAAAAAATGCAGTGCACGGCGGGTTGCACCTTCCGGTCCTCGGTCGACCACCCAAAAATGAGCGTCAACACTTGGAACCACTCGGTAGTTCGGGTTACCAAGGACGGGTTTGGCTCGTATGACAAGAAAATAGGTCTTCATAGCGAACCTTTATCAACGAGCTCTTCAGGCCATGCAAACGCACAGGACCAACCTCAGCTTACTTAGAAACACTAAGTATGCCCCATGAGATGTGACATACTCTATCACCCACAAGCACCAAGTGCAAATGTTAATTAGATCATAATATAAAAAATTTGAAGGTACATCCCCTCCCGCGCCCTGATTTATTTTACCTCAATGATCCAGCACGCCAAGGTCAGGATTCCGAAACTTCCATTGCTCAAATTCCTGACGGGTGTTGAGGTTGGCAAACATAGACCAGTCCGGACTGAAATATCGTGCTTCAGACTCGGGAACATACAAAGTGTTAACCGACTGCAAAAACTGGAAAAAAGAGGTTTTCCCGGCGCGCAGAAAACCCTCTATATCTTTTACGATCTCCCGGCTATAAAAAGCATTAAATGGCTCAATATGCGAGCCAAACCTGGTCACACAGGCATCTCCACCAGCCTCCCGAAGGAATTTTTGCATATGAAGAATAAAATCCAGATGAATAAAGGGCATGTCGCAGGCGAGCAGGTAAACATAAGAAGAAAAGGCTGCCTTCAAACCGACATGCAAGCCGCCCAATGGTCCTTTTCCGGAAAACTCGTCATGCACCAGCGTAAAGTGAGTCCCCTTATACATATCAGGAGTATTGGTCACTACAATAACCTGATCGAATATCGCGGCAAGCGTTTGGCCATGATGCCTTAACAGATGATGGTTTTTGACCTGTAGCAGCTGCTTGTCAAACCCCATCCGGCTGCTCTTGCCACCCGCAAGAATGACTGCACTGCCAAAAAGCATGGAACACCTCAGGTATGATTATTGCCCGCACCATCCGTTAGAGGACAGTCAGGCCGGTACAATTCGCATAAACGTTCATAGACTGCCCCCGTGTAAATCCGACCAGCGTCATACCGACAGACTGAGCCAGATCGATGGCCCTACTGGTTGGCGCCGACCTGGAAACAACGGCCCCCATCCCACGACTATAAACCTTGGAAACTATTTCAGAGGATACCCGCCCGCTGGTAAGAATGATCTTGTCCCCCGGTTCCATGTTCCGCAGCAACGTATGACCGATAATCTTGTCCAGGGCATTGTGCCTTCCGATATCATCTTCAAAAAAAAGGATATCATTGCCGTCACTCAACGCACAACTGTGGGCTCCGCCGGTTTTAACAAACAGTTCCGACCTGCGACTGAATTCTTCCATCATTTGGCATATCCGAACCGGATCCAGCGCGACGGCATTCCCGGAGGCACTGTGATCGCTGCGGGATACGCCTGCCTGCAGGGTTTTGCCCCCGAGACCACCGGCCGTGGTCACCGTACGGACCTGCAAATCCAGGTCGGGCTTTGCACCATGCAATTGCACATAGGCCTGATCCCCGTTCGCATCGATGCATAAATCTTTGACATCAGCATTCGATTCAATGATTCCTTCGGCATGCAAAAAACCGACAACCAATTCGGGTAAAGACCGCGGGGTGCACAACAGGGAAATAAACTTATTGCCATTGAGGTGGATGGTCAACTCGTGTTCAACAACAACCAAATCGTCCCGTTGCTGAAAGGAGCCACCGGCATAGGTGAGGATGGGATATGAACGACAGTCTTGGGAACTCATCGAAGCCCTCTTCCTGATAAGAATAAAGCGGATAAAGCATAACGGATTCGTAAAAAAAATGCATCCCCTCGCACGGGAGTACGAGGGGATGCGGTCCGCATGAACAAAGTAATGCTATGGCCTACCGTTAGTTGCGCATACGCTTAGGTACAAATTTCTCGTTGTTGAGCGTTACCGTGAGTACGACACCGAGGGCCAGCAGCGCGGCGGCGGACATGAAAACATAATGACCTGCCTGGGCCGCAAAATTATCTTTAAAATAGGCGACGATCTGAGGCCCGACTATGCCAGCGAAGCCCCAGGCGGTAAGAATAATTCCGTACACCACCGGCATCAGACGCGGGCCGAAGGTATCGCCGACATAGGAAGGCATGGTGCCGAAACCACCGCCGTAGCAAAGCAGCACGTAGCACACACCGGCGCTGAAAACAAAGGCATTGTTTACAAACAACAGACCGACGAACACAAGGATCTGCGAACCCAGCATCATGCGGAAGGCCTGGGTACGACCGACTTTGTCGGAAAGCCCGCCCCAGAAAAAGCGGCCGATGCCGTTAAACAGGGAGCTGATACCGATGAGAGTCGCGCCGGCGGCAGCAAGTTTGGCTATCACTGCGGGATCCGTAAGCTGGCTAGGATCGTAGGCCTTTTTAAGAATGTCCTGAAGGATCGGCGACTGGAAGCTGATGAACATGATCCCTGCACAGATATTCAGAAAAAATACAACCCACATCATGGCAAAGCGCCCGGAAAACAGACATTCCCCGATGGTAATCGATTCGCAATACTCGGAAGCGCCCTTGCCGCCTGCACCAGCAGCGGCCATCCCGGCGGGTGCCCAACCGGCAGGAGGAATAACCATGAAATAACCGGGGATCAGGGTCAGAACCAGCATTACGGCACCGAGTACATAAAAAACATTGATCAGGTTGCCGCTGAAGGCGTCCAGAGCGATGGGCCCCAGAACCTTGGCCATCATCAGGGCGCCGAAACCGAAGCCCATGACAACCATACCGGTGATCAAACCTTTTTTATCGGGGAACCACTTGGCGGCAACGGAAACGGGGGTGACATAACCCAGCCCCAGGCCGAGGCCGCCGATGATGCCGTAACCAATATAGAGAAGAACCAGTGACTGGATGGACAAAGCGTAAGCCGAAATCAAATAACCGACCCCGAACAACGTGCCGCCGGACATGGCCAGCACCCGGGGAGGAATTTTCCCCTGCGCCATTTTGATGCCGCCGATGGACGCGCCAACCCCAAGGAAGAAAATTGCCAGGCTGAATACCCAGGCTGCCTGGACATTGGACCAGCCGGTGGAAGCCATCAGAGGCTTCTGCCAAAAACTCCAGGCATAGACGGTACCCAAGGATACCTGCATTAACGTCGCCATGGTGGCAACAATCCAACGATTGGGCAGATTTTGAAACGACATGCTAATCTCTCCTTTTGAAAAAATTACTGCTAATCGTCAGGGGGGTGCACAAAACACCCCCCCTCCTCCCCTACAAAATCACAATCAAACTTTTTCCACAGATGCGGCGCAGGACTTGAATTCAGGAATCTTGGCAATGGGATCAAGTACCGGGTTGGTCAAGGCGTTCGCCGGGCCGTCTGCAAAGTGAAACGGCATGAAAATCACGTTTTCCTTGAGCTTGTCAGTCACTTTTGCCGTGGCCTGAACAGCACCGCGACGCGTCGAAATCCTGAGCTTGCCACCATCGGCCACGCCGAGTTTTTTCGCGGCTGTCGGGTTGATCTCCACGAAGGATTCAGGGAACAGGTTGTTCAAACCGTCCACTTTTCCGGTCATGGTTTTTGTGTGGTAGTGGTAAAGGATGCGACCGGTGGTCAGGATAAACGGATAGTCGCTGTCCGGCAGTTCGGCGCTCGGTTTAAATTCCCAGGGCTTGAGCAATCCCAGACCACGGGCACACTTGTCCTTGTGCAGGAACTTGGTGCCAGGGTGATCGGTGGTCGGGCAAGGCCATTGCAGGGATTCGTTTTCCAGACGGGCATAGTTGATCCCGCCGTAGGAAGGCGTAATGGAAGCAATTTCATCCATGATTTCTGCAGCATTGGCGTAAGTCTTGGAGTAACCGAGCTTCGCCATCATTTCCTGCAGGATAACCCAGTCTGCTTTGGCCTGACCGGGTACGGGGATAGCTTGGCGCACGCGCTGCACACGACGCTCGGTGTTGGTGAAGGTGCCATCCTTCTCGGCGAAGGAAGCGGCCGGCAGCACAACATCGGCCAGTTCAGCGGTTTCAGTCAGGAAGATATCCTGCACCACGAGGAAATCGAGAGCCTCGAGGCCAGCCCGGACGTGCTTCTGGTCAGGGTCGGAGAGCATGGGGTTTTCACCCATGATGTAAAGGAATTTGATCTCCCCTTTGCCGGCCATCGGAATGATTTCGGTGACCGTATGACCGGGTTCGGTGGAAAGCTTGACGCCCCAGGCTTTTTCGAACTTGGCCACCGCCTCGGGGTTGGCGACTTTCTGATAACCGGTAAAATCACCCGGCAGACAGCCCATATCGCAGGCGCCCTGCACGTTGTTCTGCCCGCGCAGCGGATTGACCCCGGAAGATTCCTTGCCGATATGGCCGCACAACAGGGCCAGGTTGGACGTACCCATGACACCGCTGGTACCGGTACTGTGCTGGGTTACGCCCATGGAGTAGAAAATGGACGCGGCCTTGGCATTGGCATAGAGACGCGCTGCAACCCGGATGTCCTCTGCGTTGATGCCGCAGATTTCCGCCACTCTTTCCGGAGTGTATTCCTTGATGACCGTGGCCAATTCTTCGTAGTTTTCGCAGCGTTCCTTGATGAAGGCTTCGTCCTGCAGACCTTCCTCAAGGATGACATTCATCATGCCGTTATACAGGGCAACGTTGGTACCCGGCGTGATCTGCATGAAAACATCGGCCTGCTTGACCAAATCGATGCGGCGCGGTTCGGCGACGATCAATTTGGCCCCGTTGGCCACGGCACGGCGAATTTTGGAGCCGATGACCGGATGGGTTTCGGTGGTATTGGAACCGGTGACAAAGATGACATCCGAATTCACAATTTCGCTGATACTGTTGGTCATGGCGCCACTGCCAAGAGTGGTCGCCAAACCGGCAACGGTAGAGGCATGGCATAACCGCGCACAATGATCGATGTTGTTGGTGCCGAAAACGGCACGGACCATCTTCATGAACAGATAGTTTTCTTCATTGGTGACACGTGCGGAAGCCAGACCTGCCAGTGCGTCGGTGCCGAATTTGCTTTTGGTGTCGTTCAGTTTGCTGGCGATAAGTTCGTAGGCTTCATCCCAACTGGCCGGCACAAGCTTTCCGTCTTTCTTAATCAACGGGGTCTTCAGGCGGTCGGGGTGGTTGATAAAGTTGTAACCGAACTTACCCTTGACGCACAGCAGACCTTCGTTGGCCGCGCCATTTGAAGGCTCGACGCCAACCACCTTGTTATTTTTGACCAACAGGTTCATCTCGCAGCCAACGCCGCAATAGGAACAGGTGGTTTTAACCCGATCAATTTCCCAGAAACGGAATTTCTCCTTGCTCTTAGGCTGGAGAGCGCCTGTAGGGCAAGCCGAAACGCAGTTACCACAGGAAACGCAAATCGAATCGGTCATCTTCTTGTCAAAAGGCGCAACCGGATGCGTGGTGAAACCGCGGTTACCAAAGCCGATGGCGTCGGTCTGCTGGTAGTTGGAGCAGATCTGAACGCAACGCCGGCAGGCTACGCATTTGTTAAGATCCCGCACGTAAAATTCGTTGCTGTCGTCCAGGGGGAAATCATTGCGCATACCGGGAAAATCGGTCTGTTCAATATCGTAGCGGTAACACAGATCCTGCAAGGAGCAATTACCGGCCTGTCCGCAGGTCAAGCAATCGAGGGGATGATCGGACAGCATCAGGTTGATGACGGTTTTGCGCGCTTGGACGACCCGAGGGCTTTCGGTAAGGATCACCATGCCTTCCATGACCGATGTGGCGCACGCAGGTGCCAGGTTGCGGCGTTTTTCAATTTCGACAACGCAGACACGGCAGGCGGCAGCCTGCTGATTAAACTGCTTTTCCATATCAAGATGGCAGAGCGTAGGGATATCGATTCCAAGCGTTTTGGCTGCAGCAAGGATCGTACTGCCCGCCGGTACTTGGATAGCCTGCCCATCGATTGTTAAATTAACCATAGACATCTGGAATGTCTCCTTT
>DIKU01000003.1:0-13121 GCA_002424645.1 Pelobacter sp. UBA5610
CCTGCGTGAGTCCGATCGTAAGTGTCATTATCCCTACGTGCGACCGTGCCCACCTTCTGGAGCGGGCGGTTATGAGCGTTCTCGGTCAGAGTTTTGACGATTACGAAGTGATCGTGGTTGATGACCATTCAAGGGATGATACTCTTGAAGTCATAGAGCGTTTGCGAGACGAACGCGTGCGCTGCATCCCCCGCAGTCAGCGGGGAGGGGGAGCGGCCGCACGCAATACGGGCATTGAAGCCGCGTGCGGAGAGTATCTGGCTTTTCTGGATGATGATGACGCCTGGCATGACAGTAAATTGCAAAGGCAGGTCGAGGTAATGCAACGGCGTCCTGAGGTAGGGTTGGTGTATACCGGCGCTGTGCATATCCATCAGCATAACGGGCAGATCTTTAAAACGGTTACGCCGACAGACCGGGGATATATTTTTCAGGCTTTGCTGGAACGCAACATCATCGGCACCACCTCCAGTGTCATGGTCCGCAAGGAGGCTCTGCTCGAGGTCGGCGGTTTTGATGAGGCGTTCCCCAGTTGTCAGGATTGGGATCTGTATCTTCGCCTTGCAGGAGACTGGATGGTCGATTTCGTTGGTAAAGCTCTGGTTGATTTTTATCTGCACCCGGTGCGCATAACCCGCAACGACAACGCGCGAATCGATGGCCGGAAGATGATTCTGGACAAATATTCCTCTTATATCCAAGCGGACAAGCGGATTTTAAGCTTGCATCATAGCGCCATCGGCAGGCTTTGCTGCCAGGCAGGCCGTTATGGTGAAGGCCGGCACTTGCTGTTTGAGGCGGTACGGGAATCGCCCACCAACATGGAGGCAATCAAACATTTGCTGCCGGTTCTGTTCGGGGGGGGAGGGTACAGGCGCTTGATGATGTTACAGCGGCAATGGTTGGACCTGATGGCGAACCGTAAGCACGCATCACCGCAAAAGAAAGGACAGCTTCCGGATGAATGACACTGGAGAACGCATAGCGATTTTTCTTCCCTCGTTGAGAGGCGGCGGCGCTGAGCGGGTGATGCTTAATCTTGGCGAGGGATTTTTGAACGCCGGGGTTGGAGTCGATCTGTTGTTGGCACAAAAGGAAGGACCTTATCTCGATAAAATTCCGGAAGGTGCCTCGCTGTATGACCTGCACGCACCCCGGGTAAGGAACGCCCTCGGCGGCCTTAAAACCTATCTTCAAAATCATCGTCCGGTTGGTCTGCTTTCTTCCATGGGGCACGCCAATGTGGTCGCCATCGTCGCGAGGGGGCTGGCCCGCGTTCCTACCAGAGTGGTCGTCACTTTGCACAATACCCTGTCTGTCAAGATGGCAGGACAGCCGGTTTGGCGGCAGGTGCTGAGTTCTCATATCATGCGCAATGCTTATAGGTGGGCCGATGCTGTCGTGGCTGTGTCCAACGGGGTTGCCGATGATGCGGCGAGGATGACAGGTTTTCCGCGCGAGCGTATCGATGTGATTTATAACCCTGTCATTACCCCGGGGCTTCTAGCCAGAGCTGCCGAGTCCTTTGACCATCCCTGGTTTTCTCGCGGAGAGCCGCCCGTGCTTCTTTCCGTGGGGCGTTTAACCAGGCAGAAGGACTATGGGCTTCTCATACGTGCCATGGAAAAAGTCAGACAATCCCAACCCGCCCGCCTGATCATACTTGGCGAAGGGGAAGAACGGCCTGCACTGGAAAAGCTCATCGCCAACCTTGGTCTTCAGGATAGCGTTGCACTGCCCGGATTTGTGGCAAATCCTTACGCCTATATGCGCCATGCCGCCATGTTTGTCCTGTCTTCCGCCTGGGAAGGGCTGCCCACTGTTCTCATTGAGGCTATGGCGGTGGGCATGCCGGTGGTTGCAACCGACTGCCCGAGCGGTCCCTTCGAAATCCTCAAAGGTGGTGAATTGGGTCCACTGGTACCGGTAGGGAATTTGTCTGCTTTGACCGACGCCATTCTCACGGTTCTGGAGGGGCGTAAGCACTACCCGGATGATCGTGATCTCGGACGATTTGAAAGGGAACAGGCCGTCAGCTCATATCTCAAACTGCTTAGAGGAAGATGAATCTGCTAAACCCGCGCGGGACATCTATGCAAGCCTCCCGGTTTTGAAAGTTAAACCGGTGGGCTCGTCACGAGGAGTCTTTATATGGCTCATATTTTACTTATAGGCAGTTACGCACCATCGTTACTGAACTTTCGCGGTAAGATGCTCGAAGAAATGGTCCGCCGTGGGCACAAGGTTGGCGCCACCGCTCCGGATGCCACCGAAGAAATCAAAACCGGATTGGCTGGAATAGGCGTGACTTATTATGACATCTCTTTGCAACGCCGCGGGTTGAATCCAGTTAAAGACGTCGCCTATCTATGGCGTCTTTACCGCCTTTTCCGACGTATCAAACCCGACCTTGTGCTTGGTTACACCATTAAACCTGTGGTCTATGGTTCTCTGGCCGCAAGGTTGGCCGGGGTCGATTGCATTGCATCGATGATTACCGGCCTCGGGTATACCTTTGTGTCCAATACCCCCCGCGCCCGGCTTTTAAAAGCTCTGGCCGTATTCCTGTACAGGATTTCCATACGCCATAATCGGGTCGTTTTTTTTCAGAACCACGACGACCTGCAGGTATTTGCCGACAACAACATATTGTCAGGAAATACCCGTCCCGTGGTTATCCCCGGTTCAGGGGTCGATGTGGATCACTATGTTCCCGTGGCACTTCCAAAGCAGGAGGCTTTTTTGATGATCGCTCGGCTGGTGAGGGAAAAGGGCGTACTTGATTATATGGAAGCGGCAAGGTTGTTAAAGGTCGACTACCCCGAAGTCTGCTTTCGTTTATTGGGGCACAAGGGCAAGGGGACATCTTATATCTCCGAGCAAGAACTCACGCAGGCCTGCGAAGCCGGCATCGTGGAATATCTTGGAACGATAAAGGACGTACGCCCGGCCATTGCCGATTGTTCCGTTTATGTGTTGCCCACCCATGGTGGCGAGGGTACCCCTCGAACGGTTCTGGAGGCCATGGCTATGGGACGTGCCGTTATCACCACGGACACACCGGGATGCAGGGAAGCGATCATCGATGGCGTAAATGGTTTACTCGTTCCTCCCCGCGATGTGTCGGCACTGATGGCAGCTATGAAACGCCTGCTCGATGCCAGGCAGGAACGAAATAAAATGGCAGCCGCAAACAGAGATAAAGCCGTGCGGATATATTCGGTGGATAAGGTGAACGCTATGATTACACAAAGTTTGGGGCTTTGACATGAAAAGAACGCTGGATCTGATTGTGTCCATGGTGTTGCTGATTATTACCCTGCCGCTGTTCGGACTGGCAGCATTGGCTATACTTATGAATATGGGATCTCCGGTGTTTTTCCGTCAACTGCGGCCAGGGTTGCACAGCCATCCTTTTTGTTTGTTAAAATTCAGGAGCATGGCCAATGCGTACGATGCTGAGGGGAATTTGCTCCCCGGCCAACAGAGACTGACGCGTCTGGGGCGCGTGCTGCGCAGTTTGAGTCTTGACGAATTACCTCAATTAATCAATGTGCTGCGCGGAGATATGAGCCTTGTAGGGCCGCGACCGTTGCTGATGGAATACCTGGAGCTTTATACACCGGAACAGAAGCGTCGTCAGGAGGTTAAACCAGGGATTACAGGTTGGGCCCAGGTTAATGGTCGCAACGGCCTGACCTGGGAAGACAAGTTTGCGCTGGATGTCTGGTATGTCGATCATCGGTCTTTTTGGCTTGATCTGAAGATTCTCTGGCTGACCCTGCTCAAGGTCATCAGCCGGGAAGGGGTCACGACAGCGGAGGGGACCCTCGCCGTCCGTTTTGCGGGAACACGCAAGACAGTGAGGGAGAACGATGTTGCTGCTGATACATGTTCCGTCGCTGAAAAAGCAAAGGATACCAAATGATGCCATCGACCCACAGGAAAATCACCGTACTTTTGACCGGTGCCGGGGGCGACCAGAGCGTTTTTATCTGGAAAGCTCTCAAGCAGTCGCATCTTGACATACGCATCGTAGCCTGCGACAGCAATTACCTTGCTGTCGGTCTTTACCGCACCGATCGCGGTTATGTTGTTCCATGCGCCGATTCGGTTGATTATCTGCCCAGGCTCAAGGACATAATCATCTCCGAAAATATCGATATGGTCATGACCGGAGGCAGGCAAGAGATGATGTTGCTTGCCGAACACGCTAACCGGATACAGGAGGAAACGGGCGCTTATGTCGTTGCCCCGCATTTCGAGACCCTCAAAATCGCCGGGGATAAATGGCAACTGGTTTCCTTTTTGAAGGAAAACGGCTTTTGCTACCCCCGATCATGTATTCCGACGGATCGGCCTGCCTGCGATAAATTTCTGCAGGAGGTGCCCTTTCCCTACATCGTTAAAGGACGATATGGGGCTGGGTCTCGCGGCCTTGCCGTCGCGCATGATCGGCAGGAGCTTGACCATTTTGCCGCTCAGGTCCATGCACCGATTATACAGGAATATCTGCTCCCCGATGATGAAGAGTATACCGTCGGTTGTTTTTGCAATAGTCGGGCACAAGCCGTTGGTTCCATTGTGATGAAAAGGACCCTTGGCCATGGCTTGACCAATAAGGCCTGCGTCGTGTTTCACGAGGCGATTTCACGTTACTGTGAAAGCATTGCCGAAAAACTCGGGTATATAGGCCCCTTGAATCTACAGTTGCGACTGACGGACCGTGGGCCTGTGCTTTTTGAAATCAACCCGAGATTTTCCAGTACGGAATCCGCCCGGGCCTACTTTAATTTCAATATGCCGGAAATGTGCATCAGGCACTTTCTGTTCCACGAGGAAATTCCCAGGCCGGTCATAAATACCGGCTATTTTTTCAGGGTTTTCGATGATGTTTTTGTCGATGAAAGGTCTATTGAGAAAACTCGGCAAACCGGCATATCGGATGGGATTTCGGGCAAGTTGGTGCCCAATTTTTAAAATTCGCAGCGCTGTTGTTTAAAAATTTCAAGCAATTTGCCGCTTCGAACGCAAAGAACGCCGAGACAATTCCTGGAAATTAAAGACTTTCTCTGCGATCGAGGTGGGCTCTGCGGTGGGAAACGATTTTTTTAAATGGTGATAAATGCAGCAACAGCGGACAGCGTCTGCAACCGGGGGATCTATCATATCCACTCAACCTTTTCTTACGACGGACACAACGGTCTTGGAGAAATAGCCGCGTGGGCCAAATCGCTTGGGTTGGAATTTGTACTGCTTACCGAACATGACCTGGGCTTCGATCAGGGGAAATTTGAAGAATATTGTATTCAGTGTGCAAACAATAGTGACGATGTGCTGCTTGTGCCGGGTATCGAGTACGAAGTGATTCATGCTGGCGCTAAAATTCATGTCGGCGCGATCGGGGTCCCTGTTTTGATGGATAAGAAGACAATCAGTCAAGGGCTTATGGCACTGATCGATGCCATTCATAGGCATAACGGCCTGGCCGTTTTGCACCATCCTGCCAATATAAAAAAAGTTCTGGATCGCCAGATGATGGATAAATTCGATTTAGTTGAACTGTGGAATACCAAATTCGATTGTGGTTTCAGTCCTAATTTACAGTTAGTGCATTGGTTGCATCGCATGAAACATCAGGGTCCCTATCTGGTTTCGGCCGATATCCATGATGTCAATCGATTTGGAAAGGGGAATACCGCTTATATCGATCTGCAAATACGCCCTGCAGCGCTACACGTATCTACGGTTATCGGGTGTTTGCGCCACCGGCGATACCGATGTCGTGTCGGCAGTTGGCGCGTATTGCCGAACGGTGCATACGAGGTTCCAGGTCTTTGGTACCGATTGTTACCGTTGGTTTGTCTGATAAAAAAAAAGCTGTACCGCTGTGCCAAATTTTGTGTGCCGAAAAGGTATAGAAAAAAGCTGTTCGAAATCATGCGTTAAACGTGGATGTGCCGGCAATTCTCCTGTCTGACGGGAAAGGAATTTTCAAAATGAAAAAAGACAGTTCTGTCGTGAATGTGTTGCTGACCAGTTCCGGTAGCGGGGTCGGAGAAGCGATTTATAAATCACTGGCAATGAGCAGCATGAATACGACTATCGTAGCCACGGACATCTCCGGTTTCAACTCAGGGGCTTTTCGTTGTGACAGAGCCTATAAAATCGTGCCCCCCCAGGATCCCCGATACACGCAGCAGATTATCGATATATGCGTCCAGCAGCAGATCGATGTCGTACTCTCCGGTTCTGATACCGAGTTGGAAAAACTTGCTGAATTGAAGGCAGAAAAATCACTGGATAGCGTCATCGTGGTCGGTACGCCCGAGTCTGTGGGGATTTGCCGGGATAAAAGGAAAACCTTCGACTTTTATCGAAAACGTAACCTGCCTTTTGTCGACACCGTTCTTTTTGATGGGGTCGGGGAAGTTATTCGAAACCACGGGTTTCCGATATTGGCCAAACCGACCGGAGGATCGGGATCCGTTGGTGTAAAAGTACTCATGGATCAGGCGGAGTTGGATGCGCTGGAAAACAAGGACGAATATATATACCAGGAATACCTGTTATCGGAAAACTGGCCGGTAAGCAAGGCCAACCTGACACGCGAAGATGTGATGAAAAGTGGCACGGTGGTGCAGAAGGACGAAATCTCCATTCAGGTGCTTTTAGGCCTAAACAGGGATGTCCTTGGCACCTTTATGAGTCGCAATGTTCTGAAGTTTGGTATGCCCACAAAAATTTACCCATTTGTCTGTGAAGAGTATGAAGATGTGGCGCGGCGCATGGCCCTTTGTCTGGCAGACATCGGGATGATTGGTCCGGTTAACCTGCAATGCAAGATTACCGACCGTGGTCCGGTGTTTTTTGAGATAAATCCACGTTTTACGGGAATAACCTCGGTGAGGGCCACCCTCGGATTCAAGGAGGTCGAAGCTGTAATAGGTCACATCCTGCTGAATTATCCGCTGGAAAAGGTGCGTCAACTTCTGGATACCGACTATGAGGCTGCCTGTTGTCGTTATCTGGATGAATACAAATTCCCGAAGACGATGTTGGAAAAGTTGGAAACCGACTGCTATATCGAAAACTAGAAGTTTTCATGCAAAGAGGGGGCAGCATTATATGCCTGAGCATGCAGGAAAATCTTTTCGCACGGACAGTTTGTCCCGGGTGCCCGTTCGTCAACCGCCGATCATAGACGGTCAGGACTTGCCGATGGTCAGCAGGTTTGTCTATGCATCTTTATGGGTTCTGGTTCTCATTATCCCCCTGGAGAATATGTTTGTTTTTGAAGGGGTCGGGACCATCACCCGCTTTATAGGCGCCTTTTGCATGGTCATGGCCCTGATCGCCGTCATTGTTGAAAAACGGGGCCGGAGACTAGGAGCTATGCAGGCGGCCTTCGGGGTGTTTCTGTTGTGGAGCATGGCGACTTTTTTATGGACTCTTAACTATGAACAAAGCCGGCGGGCGATTCTGACCATGTCGCAGTTGTTCGCTTTTGTATGGCTGATCTGGGAATTTGCCCAGGACGAAAGGCATCAGCTCGGATTAATGCGGGCCTACGTCCTTGGCGCCATGATATCGGTTTTGACCACCTTCAACGCATTTATCCAGGGGCAGGCAACCTACTATATGCGGTATTCCACGCGCGGGTTCGATCCCAACGATCTTGGCCTTACTTTGGCTCTGGCTGTACCGATGGCCTGGTATCTTGCATTGCGTTCAGAAGGACGCTGGGTTCGGTGGTTTTACCGGTTGTACCTGCCGGCAAGTTTCATGGCGGTAGGGCTTACAGCCTCAAGGTCGGCGTTTATCGCCATGATGATCGGTAGCATCTATGTTTTTTGGTCAGCGATTCGATTGTCCATCATGCAGCGTCTTGTTTTTTGGGTGGCCATCGGTGCCGGGGCTTGGGGGGGATTGCAATTCATTCCTAAAGCCTCATGGATGCGGCTTGCAACAATTGGCTCGGAATTATCTTCCGGTAGTTTAGGGGGACGTGTCGGTATCTGGCGGGATGGATTGCGAATTTTTTTGGATAATCCTTTATGCGGGGTTGGTGTTGGTGCCTTTCGAAGCGGATTGTTGTTAACACAGCGTACTTATGAAGCTGCTCCTCATAACCTTTTCTTATCCATTCTGGTAGGGCAGGGACTTATCGGCTTGTTGTTGTTTTTTGTTGTGCTGTTTTCCGCCATGCGGGGATCAGGCAACATGCCGGTACTGATGCACCGGATGTGGCTGGTGGTCCTGTTGACCTGGGTGACGGGTGTCATGACTCTTGGTTGGGAGGTGCGAAAGCCCACGTGGCTTATTCTTGGATTGTTGGCTGTCATGGCATCGGTACCCAGAACCAGGGACGACTCTTCCCTTGAGGAGGTGGCGTTGTGATGATCCGCGTCGGTTTTGTCATTAACAGCCTGGCAACCGGTGGCGCGCAGATGATGCTGTATAAACTTTTGTCGGGGATTGATCGCCAGCGTTTTGCACCGGAAGTTCTGACTCTATCGGGCACGACGCCCGTACGCAGATCGCTTGAGGGGCGGTTTGAAAAGATCGATGTGCCGGTCCACGTGTTCGACATGGAGGGTGGATTTTCCAAACTGGCAGCTTTTACAAAAATGACAGGTTATATGCGGGGGCGTTTCGATCTGGTGCAGACCTGGATGTATCATGCCGATCTCATCGGCGGACTGGCGGCTAAGCTGGCCGGTGGCATTCCGGTAATCTGGAATATCCGGCACAGCGATCTGCGCGCCGGGGTGGATAAACGCGGTACGCTGGCGGTGGCACAAATGTGCGCACGTTTATCCAAAATTTTACCCCAGGCTATCGTTTGCTGTGCCCACCAGGCGCTTAATACGCATGCTGCAATGGGGTATGACCGTGACCGCATGAAGGTCATTCCCAACGGATTCGATCTTGAGAAGTTTTGCAGAGATAAGAAAGCCCGATGTGCGGTCCGTCAAACCCTCGGGGTTGATGCGCAAGCCCCGGTGATAGGCCTGGTGGGGCGTTATCACCGTCAAAAGGGGCATCGTGAATTTCTTGAAGCGGCCGCCCTGGTTTCCCGGTGGTATCCGCAATCGGTATTTGTACTTTGCGGGGATGGCGTGACCTGGGAAAACCAGGAACTCATTGATTTGATCGACACTTATGGCTTGCGGTCCAGGGTAAGGCTTTTGGGGCGTCATGATGATATGCCGGGATTGTTGCCGTCCTTCGATATTGCTACCTCGGCATCCATTTGCGGCGAAGGTTTTTCCAATACGGTCGGCGAAGCCATGGCTTGCGGTGTTCCTTGTGTGGTGACGGATGTCGGCGATTCGGCCCTGGTGGTAGCCGATACCGGAGTGGTGGTGGCGCCGCAGAATGCCGTAGCCCTTGCGGAAGGGTGGCAATGTCTGCTGGCGATGGAGTCGGATATGCGTGAAAAGTGGAGCCAACGTGCGCGCGCCCGCATAGAAGACCATTTTTCTCTTTCCGCGATTATTGGGCAATATCAGGATCTGTTTTGTGAGGTATTGGCCCAGTATCGTCCATCGTCCCATTCGAAAGGTTGATGCATGGCACGAATTGTCGTCATAGGTAGTTTGGCCAGATCACTGATCACGTTTCGCGGCAGGCTGATGCAGGACTTTATTGCATCAGGACATAAAGTCATGGCTTGCGCCCCGGGTGCTTCAGAACAGGTGCAGAGGGATTTAAAGGCTATGGGGGTTGAATATTGCGATATTCCTCTGCGACGGCGAGGCCTCAATCCCTTTCATGATCTGGCTTATATGTTACGCCTGGTGGGGCTTTTTAAAAGCTGGAAGGCCGATATCATCCTGGGTTATACAGCCAAACCAAGTATTTACGGGTCGATCGCTGCGCGGTTGGCCGGATTGCCCTATGCCGTGATGATCACGGGATTGGGACAGTCATTTGGCGGCGGCTCCTTTAAAAAACGATGTGTCGACGGCGTATTGCAAGTTCTCTATAGGGTGGCCCTGCGTAACAGTCGGGTGGTTTTTTTTCAGAATCCCGATGACCTTGCCAGATTCCGGGCCATGAATCTGCTGGCTCGAGGAAGTCGTGTGTCTGTCATCCCCGGTTCCGGGATAGATCTTGAGGAGTTCCTTCCGTCACCTTATCCCGCGCAGGTAACTTTTTTGCTGATGGCGCGTGTCATCCCGGAAAAAGGCATTTATCAATACGTGCGCGCTGCCACTCTTTTGCGTGAAAAATATCCTGCTGTCAGATTCAGACTTGCGGGTCCCATTGGAACCAGTAAGGCTTTTATCCCCTTGAGCGAGGTGGAGGGGTGGCACCGTGCCGGGATTATTGAATACCTCGGCATGCTCGAAGATGTTAAACCCGCTCTGTCCGACTGTTCGGTCTATGTTCTTCCCTCTTACTATGGCGAGGGGGTGCCCCGTTCGATACTCGAGGCGATGGCTTGCGGGCGGGCCATTATCACCACCGACGCCACGGGGTGTCGTGAAACCGTGTCCGATCAAAAAAACGGTTTTCTGGTGCCGGTTCGTGATGCCATGGCGCTTGCAACAGCTATGGAAAAATTCATCCAGAATCCTGATTTGATCGTTCAAATGGGAGCGCTGAGCCGGGAATTGGCGGAAATCAAATTCGATGTCCTGAGGGTTAACCGCCTTATTTTCCGGGGGATCGGTTTATTTGCGTACCCTTGGGATTCTCTGACCGGTGAGTCTGAAAAGACGGAAGGTGCATGTCAGTGGAGGGATTCATGACGGAGGATTTCCTGCATCCTGAAGACCAACGTTGGTCTGACGTGCTCCGTCATGTTCGTCATGATGTTTATCACCTGCCATCTTATACGAGCATCGCGTCCAGCTATGAAGGGGGGCAGCCTGTAGCTTTTTATGCACGGGATGGGAACGATATCCTGCTTGTTCCACTGTTGTTGAGGCAGGTGCCCCATAATATTACAAGCCTTGGCGAATTGTGGGATGCATCAAGTCCTTATGGATATCCATCGCCCTTGTTTTCCCGTCCGGACCGCATGGAGGCATGTCGAAATCTCATCGCTGTGTTGGTGCAGGCCCTTCGTGATAAAGGTCTGATAACTCTTTTTCTGCGGATGCATCCTCTGCTCAACCAACCTTTAGGGGATTGGTCCCAAGTTGGCGATCTGGTACAGCATGGATGGACGGTGAGTATCGATTTGCAACGTCCCCTTGAGGCTTTGATAAGCGAAACCAGCAATAATCATCGACGTGGTATTCGCAAATTGTCCAAGGCGGGTTTCAGTGCCGTGCTGGACAATTGGGACGATTACCCAACGTTTATAAGTCTGTATCGACAGACCATGAAAAGGGTCGGAGCTCGACCGTTTTATCTATTTGAAGGCACCTATTTTGACCAATTACGGGAGTTACTGGGTTCTCATCTGCACCTTTGCAGTGTGATCGCGCCTACAGGAGAGCTTGCAGCGGGAGGTTTGTTTACAGAGGTTGACGGTCTCATGGAGTATCACCTTGGTGGTAGCCGTACTGATTTTCCCGGGTTGGCACCTTCAAAAATGATGTTCGATTTCATGCGTCGTTGGGGGCATGCACAGAGGTTCCTCTCCCTTCATCTCGGCGGCGGTCTTGGGGGATGCAAGGACTCTCTCTTTGATTTTAAAGCGGGGTTTTCATCAAGATATTCACCCTTTCATACCTTCCGACTTGTCCTTGATCATTCCGTGTATGCCACACTATGTGATGCATGGACAAAAGCAACAGGCCAGGAAAAGGCCAACGACAATTTTTTTCCTTTATACAAAAAGCCAGAAAAACCAAATAATTACTTTATGAAACATCATCCTTTACACTAAGTAGTTTTTTATTGTTTTTAAAATAATTTTTGTCGGTTTCGGGCTTTTTATCCACGTTTGACAAGCCTTGGCGTGGTGTTATTTAGCATAGTAGGTACGGACAGCGTCTTTAATAACGAGTATGGGAAGTTGGTGCAAGTCACTTCTGACCTTGGGGGTTGTTAATGGCTCATATTTTAAGGCAACCTGCTGTTGTATTATCGGGAAATCCCAATGCGCTGGGGGTCGTTCGTGCCCTGGGCGAGCAAGGGATTCCCGTGGTGGTGATCCATTACGCGCCCTACGATATCGCCCAGCGTTCAAAGTATGCGTCGGTTAGTATCGCGGCGCCACACCCGGAAAAAGATCCGGAACGGTTCCTGTCCTTGTTACTGGAGCACGCTCAGGAATGGGCTGGCGGGGTCATTTTTCCTACCGCCGATGAAACCGTCGTGTTTGCGTCCCGTCATAAAGGTCTGTTGGAAAAATATTTCAAGGTCGCTTGTCCCTTCTGGGATATCGCCGAGCGTTACATAGAAAAACGTCAAACCTATGCTTTGGCTAACGCCTGCGGGGTCCCCGTTCCTCAAACCCTTGTTCCTCAAAATGATGAGGAAATTGTCGAATTTGCACGACGCATTGAATTCCCCTGTCTGGTAAAACCCTCGGAGGGGCATCTGTACTTTGCCCACTTCAAGCGGAAAATGACTTCCGTGGCCAATCCGGAGGAATTGCTGGTGGCCTATCGTGAGGCTCGTGATGCCGGTTTTGAGGTAATGCTGCAGGAATACATCCCCGGCAATGACGATACGGTCGTCAACTACAACGCTTATTTTGTCGATGGTCAGGCCAAGGCCGAATTCACTTCGCGTCACACTCGCAATGCACCCCCATGGTTCGGTTCCCCACGCGTGGCCTGCAGTGAGCGCATTCCGGAAGTGATTGAGCCGGGGCGTAAGATTTTACAAGCACTTGACTTCAACGGCTATGCCTGCACGGAATTCAAGTACGACCATCGCGACGGTCTTTTTAAATTAATGGAAGTCAATGGCCGCCATAACCTGTCGACCCTGTTGGCTGTGCGCTGTGGGCTTAATTTTCCTCTGTTGCATTACAGACATCTGGCTTTCGGGGATGAACCGAGGGCCGAAGGGTACGAAGAGGGACGCTATTGGATCGATCTTGTGCGCGATATAGGTTTTAGTTTGACCTATCGCTCCCAGGAACCGTACAGGCTGATCGATTACCTGCGGCCTTATCTGCATCGGCCTGTCTTTGCGATCTTGTCATTACG
>DIKU01000003.1:13229-26822 GCA_002424645.1 Pelobacter sp. UBA5610
TCAGACATGGTTGTTGAGGTTGCCACCGAAAGTGAAATGGCCGCTTGGCTGGCAAAGCACGGTACCACTGTGGTGTATCGCCATGGAAGGTACTGGATGTCCAGCCATGGCGGGTTTTATCAGCCGGTGCATTGGATGGCCCGTTTGCAAACGGACGAAATCGTCAAGCCGACCTTTTGGTGTTGGGGGTATCGTGCCACCCTGGATGAGGCGGCCGCCGGGGCGGCCAACGCTGCCTTGCCGGTGCATTTTTTTGACAGGCTAAATGGGTTCGATGCTTCATGCTTGTCTAAAAATAAACGTAATTCACTGAGGATTTGTCAGAATAATGTAGAGATACGGCCGATTGCTTCGCTTAAACTGCTTGTAGAACAAGGGTATCCGCTCTTTTTATCGTCTTATGGCCGCACCGGGTATGGCCGGTACAAAAGTCCTTCTGCCTACCGGCGTGAGATGGCCAGGTATTTCGACGCCGGGTTCGTGTCCGTACTCGGAGGTTTTGTCAAAGGCAAACTAGGAGGCTACCTGACCAGCATTTGTGTGGGGAAAACCGCTTACTTCGATACCTTGGTCGTTGGAACATCTGAGCGTCCATATCAGATCGGCACCGGTTTGAAATACGCTTTTATGAAATATTTGGCAGTTCTGGGTGGGCCTGTTACTGAAGTCATTGATGGCCTGCATGCCCGTGAAAACATGGGACTGTGTCACTATAAAGAAAAGATGGGTTTTAAGGTCGTACGGGTACCTTCCCGGGTATGGTTCATGCCTGGTGCCGAAAAGATTCTCCGAATGCGCTGGCCGCACAAGCATTACCGGATTACCGGATGGGAATAAAAGGAGCCGTGCATGAGTATAAAACAAAGCCTACTTTTAAAGCGCAGCCTGGACCTGCTCCTTTCTGCATCTGCTTTGTTGATGCTGTGGCCGATCCTTATCGGGATATGGATGCTGGTTCGCTGGCGTTTGGGTAAGCCGGTCATTTTTTGCCAAGTGCGACCAGGCTGGCATGAACAGCCGGTTACTCTGTACAAGTTTCGCACTATGACCGATGAACGCGATGAAGGTGGGAATCTGCTGCCCGATGGGCAGCGACTGACCTCTTTGGGGCGTATGCTTCGCAGTAGCAGCCTTGACGAGTTACCCGAATTGTTCAATGTGCTTAAGGGGGAACTCAGCCTGGTCGGTCCGCGTCCCCTCTACACCCATTATTTGCCCTGGTACCGTCAACATGAACGCATTCGCCATGAGGTAAAACCAGGCTTGACCGGGTGGGCACAAGTTAATGGGCGCAACTATCTGCCGTGGGATCAAAGACTGGCCATGGATGTCTGGTATGCCGAAAACTGGTCTTTGGCGCTGGATGTGAAGATTCTTTTGAAAACGGTGAAGCTTGTGCTTATGAGCCAAGGAGTGTCGGCTGACCCCGATGAGGCGGAAACCGACCTGGCCCTGGAACGAGCCGCCGAATCCGCCTCCTTGCGGAGTACCCACAATCGGGCTGGATTGAATATCGGAGGAGGGAGTCACAATGGATAACCTTTTTTCACAGCGTGGAAGCGGATCCTGGACCATGCCGCCCTGGCCGGTGTTTGACGATGACGATATTGCGGCTGTAACCCAGGTGTTGCGATCCGGCAAGGTCAACTATTGGACCGGAGATATCGCGCGACAGTTTGAAAAGGATTTTGCGCAGCGATCCGGGACGCGCTATGCCATAGCCTTGGCAAATGGCACGGTAGCTCTGGAACTCGCCCTGCATGCCCTTGGCATAGGTCCGGGTGATGAAGTGATCACGACCTGCCGAACCTTTATTGCTTCGGCAAGTGCGGTGGTGATGCGCGGTGCGACCCCTGTATTGGCTGATGTAGACCCTGTCAGCCAAAATATTACCACCGCTACCATCGAAAAGGTTCTTACGCCACGGACGCGGGCGATTATTCCCGTTCATCTGGCTGGCTGGCCCTGTGAAATGGACGCAATTATGGCGCTGGCGCGGAAATACGGTTTGAAGGTTATTGAGGACTGCGCCCAGGCCCATGGAGCCACATACCGCGGGCAACCCGTGGGTAGTATCGGCGATATGGGGGCTTTTTCATTCTGCCAGGATAAAATCATGACTACCGGGGGGGAGGGTGGAATGCTTGTTACCAACAATCACTCCCTATGGGAAACCTCCTGGGCGTACAAGGACCATGGCAAGAGTTATGAGGCTGTTTACCATCGGGATAAAAGCCCGGGCTTTCACTGGTTGCACGAATCGTTCGGTACCAATTGGCGCATGACCGAAATGCAGGCGGTTTTAGGTTGTAAGGCTTTGAGGAAGCTGGATGATTGGATAAGTGTGAGAAAACGCAATGCCGGAATTTTAACGGAGGCGTTGCGGGACATCCCTGCATTGCGTATTACCAAGCCTCCCGTTCATCTGGAACACGCTTATTATAAATATTATGTGTTTTTGCGCCGGGAGCATCTGCTGCCGGGGTGGGACCGACCACGCATACTGCAAAGTCTTGAGAATTCAGGCGTGCCCGGGTTGACCGGAACTTGTGGGGAAATCTACCTGGAAAAGGCTTTCACGCACGCAGGATTAGGCCCCGCGGAAAGAATGCCCAATGCTATGGAACTCGATGAAACGGGTCTTATGTTTCTCGTGCATCCCACCCTGAAAGTTGAAGATATGCATATCATGGCAGGCCGTATCCGGCACGTTTTTGAGCAGGCATCCAGCTGATCATCTTGCGTCCGTCTGATGCCTGAATCTTTATTTCTGGAAGTGAACAGGCTGTGATGCAGTGGTACGGTTCATTTGACAAAAGGCTTACCTGTGATATCTGTATAACAACATAAGTATTTAAAATATATGTTGTTTTGTGTGGATCTTCTGTTTTCTCTTTATAGAGAGATGTCTTTTGGATAGTTCTTGTATGTAAGGTATATTTCATTTGTTCCGGGAGGTAAGAGATGGTGAACCTTCCCATACCACTTTGCAACAACAGGTTTCGTAAGGTTCTCATATTGCTGTTTCATATGGTAGCGATCGTTTTTTCACTGGTCGATGCCTTTGCCTTGCGTTTCGATCTGACTATCCCAAGTTATTATTGGCCCACCATACTAGCGTTACTGCCGGTTGTCGTCATTCTCAAAATTACCGTTTTCTGGGCGATGGGGTTGGCGGAAGGATGGTGGCGTTATGTTTCCATTCCTGATCTGATGCAGATCTTCAAGGCCAATGCCTTGGCGTCGGTTACCGTTGTCCTCTATATAGTTTTCTTCCATTCGTTTGAGGGCCTGCCCCGGTCCGTCATTGTGCTTGATTTTATTTTATGTTTTTCAACCATGATTGGTGTGCGGGTAATAACGCGAATTCTCCGTGAACATGTGGCGCTCAATCTCAAAGGTTATCACTCTAAGCCCAAGTCTGTATTGATTGTTGGTTCCGGGGTTGTCGCACAGTCCATCGTGCGGGAAATTCGTGAAAATCCAAAATTGGACAAGGCCGTTCTTGGTTATGTTGATAACGATTTGCGACGTCAGGGGAAAGTGTTTTATGGGGTGCCGGTAATCGGAACCCAGGATGATCTGGAAAAAATTTGCTCACGCAATGGCATCGATCTGGTCATAGTGGCGCAATCATCGGTAACGCCACGGGAATTGCGGGATATCGTAGGCTTTTGTAAGCGGAATGGCATCACTTCAAAAATTTTACCGGCTCTCGGCGACATTATCGATGGACGCGTTTCCATGGAACAATGCCGTCCGGTACAACTTGAGGACCTTCTAGGACGCGCTCCGATCCGTCTTGAAGTTCAGGAAATTAATGCCTATCTGCATGGCAAACGCATCCTCATAACAGGGGCTGCCGGAAGCATCGGTAGTGAGATCTGCCGTCAGGTTGCTAAATTCAATCCGTCTCATCTGGTGCTTTTTGAAAACGCTGAAACGCCTTTATTTCATATCGAAAATGAATTGCGAGAAAAATTTCCAAACCTGGTCATATCTCCAAGCCTCAGTGATATCAGGGATGTAGCGCGGGTTACTCAGGTGTTTTCCGAGTTTAAACCGCAGGTCGTTTTTCACGCAGCGGCCTATAAACATGTCCCCATGTCCGAAGTCAATCCCATTGAAGTGGTCAAAAACAATGTATTCGGCACCAAAAATATTGTTGATGCCAGTTTCGCCTGTTCGGTAGAGCATTTCGTACAGATTTCCACCGACAAAGCGGTCAATCCAACCAATATCATGGGGGCTACTAAACGGGTGGCCGAACTCTATGTGCAGAATCTGCCCCGCAGTGGCGGCAGCAAGGCTGTCACGGTGCGGTTTGGGAATGTGCTTGGCAGCCATGGAAGCGTGATTCCAACATTCCGTCAGCAGATTCAAAAGGGTGGACCGGTGACGGTTACCCATCCCGAGATTACGCGTTTCTTTATGACTATTCCTGAAGCTGTGCAACTGGTATTGCAGGCCGGGTGCATGGGGCAGGGTGGTGAAATTTTTCTTTTGGATATGGGCGATCCGGTGAAAATCGTTTGCCTGGCTGAGGAAATGATCCGCTTATCCGGCCGGAAGCCATACGAGGAGATCGAGATCGTTTTTACGGGGTTGAGACCCGGGGAAAAACTCTACGAGGAATTATTGATCAGCGGGGAAGGAGTGAAGGCGACGCGCCATGAAAAAATTCGTATTTTTGAGGCCGCCAATTTTTCCAGCCAATGGTTAAGGGATGAAACAGCCCTATTGCTGCAGGCAACCCGTGAAACCGATGTGGATCGGGTTGTTGCTCTGCTGAAGGAGCTGGTTCCGGAGTTTCATAATTGCGCCATAGCCGGTGCCCAGGCGGACCTAAATTCGTCTCAAGGCCTGGACAGCCTTAACCTGGTCCTAAAAAAAAATCCTGAACAGGATTGGTAGATCAGAAGCTGACAGGAATAGACTTTCGTTTAGTTTTTGTTAGCCTTTCTATTGACGCATATCCCATTGAAATCAGTGGGGGCAGCCACGGGAACTAACCTGGATACGTAATCATGACAAGGGGGGGCTATGATCGGTAAAATTCTGTGGGGGGTGTTTCTGATTTGCCTTTTGGGGCAACCGGCATGGAGTGCTGAAGTCACAGCGGTGACGGAGGCCGACGCGGAACCCGCAGCACCAAGCATTCTGCCGCCGACAATCTATAACGAAGGACCGTTTGAGCAATCCACAACTGGTGTGCGCCTCGGGGATATTTTAAGCGGCAAGACAGGGTATATTCATCCCTTTGTTTCCGTTGGCGGTTTTTATACGGATAACCTCTTTAATCGCGAATATGATCGGGAAGGCGATTTCGTTACGCTGATCACGACCGGGATCTGGGCGGTGCTGCCAGCCAGCAGATATCAGCTTATCCGTATGAATACATTGAATACCGCACCAGGCGGGTTGGAATTAAGCCGTTTTCGCAGTAAAGCGGAAAGTCGCATGCAGGCCTATGCAAAATATCAGGCAAATATCATGTTGCATGAGAAATATGATTCAGAAGATCAGGTCAATCAGCGCGCCGAAGGATTCTTCCGTTACAATTTTCGCGGGGGACTGTCTGTAGGTGTGCTGGATATCTATGAACTTGATCACGATGCCTATGGGACCGGCACCAGTCGAGAGCTCGATAAATTCAAATCGAACCTTGCCAGCACCACAGTGAGTTATGAGATTTCCCCTAAAACCAGTGTCGAAGGAGAATATGGTTTTTATACCCTGAGTTATGACGAACAGCGCAATGCCTATCGCGAACGTAACGATCATAGCTTTGCCGGCCGGTTTTTCTACAGGTTTATGCCGAAGACCTCGGCGTTGCTGGAGTACGATTATATCAACCTCGACTACGACGAAGATGTGGTTTCGGATAGTGAGGAACACCAGGTTTATGCCGGGATCGAATGGATTGCCACAGTAAAATCCCGCCTTCTTGCCAAGGTCGGTTATGGGCTGAAGGACTTCGATGCCCAGGGCAGTGATGAAGTGGAGAATTTTCTGGCCGAACTGCAATTTCGCCACCGTTTCACTCCCAAGTCGTATGTGGAATTGAAAGCCTCGCGTAAAACCAACGAAACGGAAATCGCTGACACGGCTTACATCCTTTCCCAGAAAGTTCAACTCCGCTATTACCAGAGGATTTTGCCGAAGTTGATGTCTACCGCCAACGTTTTTTACAAACGCAACAGCTATCGGGGTGAAGGCACGTACGGAGATAGACGGGACAATTATTTCGGCGCCGGGTTCGATTTGAAATACTCTTTTACCAATTGGCTTGCTCTGTCCGGTGGCTATCAATTTCTCAAGCGCGATTCCAATTACATGGCTTATGAATACGACCGTAATAACGTTTACCTGAGTCTTATTTTTGCTCTTTAAGAACCTGGCTCAAGCCGGGTAGGTTCTGGAGGTATCTGATTATGAGACATCTGGTTTTTACATGTATCCTGACCATCATGATATTGGTGAGCGGTCGGCAGGCTCTTTGTCTGGAGCAGCAGGATTACCGGGTCGGTGAAGGTGATGTGCTCAAAGTCATGGTATACGACAATCCAGATCTGGAAACCACGACCCGGGTCAGCGGTGACGGCACGAGTATTTTTCCTCTTATCGGCGAGTTGAATATCGAAGGCTTGACCGTATCCCAAATTGCTTCAAAAATTGCCGACAAGCTATCTGCCGGATTTATACTGCATCCACAAGTAACCGTGTTTGTTGAAGAGTTTCGCAGTAAGCGGGCTATTATCATGGGCGAAGTCAAATTGCCTGGCCTGTATGAATTGAGTGGCAGTACCAGCCTCGTAGAATTGATTTCCAAGGCCGGCGGATTGACGGTGGATGCAGGCAGTGAGATTACCATTAAAAGAAAAAATCCTGACAATCCCGGACAGGACGATTTGATTACCGTTAATTTGAAAAGTCTGCTGGAGAAACAGGAAACATCGCCAAACCTGGCGATTATGGATGGTGACAGTGTTTTCGTGCCGCGCGCGGGCGTCTTTTATGTAACCGGTCAGGTCAAAAGGCCCGATGCGTATAAACTGGAAGCAGGGACCACCGTGATCAAGGCGATTACCATGGCGGGGGGATTTTCCGAACTTGCCTCTCAAAAAAGGACGCGTCTGGTACGTCAAGTCGATGGCGTTGAAACTGTTATGGAAAAGGTGCCCATGCATACTCTTGTTATGCCGGAAGATGTCATCGTGGTTCCCGAAAGTTTTTTCTAGCTTCGTGCCACCTGTCGAAGGGGTGTTCAATAAACATTAAACCGCTAGTTTCTGGGGAGGCAAAGTAACTGTATGCCCTTCAAAAAGACCGATCTTCATCTGCTTGACATGATTGCTACGGTACGTAAGTACCGGCGAATGGTCCTGTCGTTTTTCGTCATTGTTTTCGGTCTCGTGGTTTTATTCACCTATGCCGCCACGCCCCTTTATGAAGGGGCGGCTAAAGTATTGATTGAAAAGGTAGAGGTTGAAAATCTGACGGGTCGTATCAGGAGTGGTTCCTATGATCCGGAATTTTACGAGACGCAGTTGCAGCTGATTCGAAGTCGTGCCGTGGTTGAGAGAGTCGTGGAAATGCTCAATCTTGAGGAAGATTACGATAGGTACATTGAAGCTGCCAACAAGAACAGGACCATATTACAGTTTGCATGGCAGGTCTCCGGCCAGGTGATGCAGGATATCAAACAGGTTCTATTCGCCAAGGAAGATAAACCCGAGGCGGCAAAGGGCCGCAAGGCTGAGATTGTCGCAAAACTGACCCAATCCCTGATTGTAAGGCCAATGGAAGGCACTCGCCTGGTCACCATCAATTATTTGTCCCCCAATCCTGAGCTTGCGGCCATGGTCGCTAATACCACCGCGAAAGCTTATATCGAAGAAACCCTTCAGTTGAAAATGGATTCCACAAGGCGCAGCCTCGAATGGATGAGTCGAAAAGCCGAAGATGAGGCGCAAAAGCTCAAGGCTTCAGAACAGGCTTTGCAGGATTACATGAGGGCCAACGATATCATTACCCTTGAAGACCGCATTACGGTTGTACCGGAAAAACTGTCCGAGATTAACATCCAGCTTTTACGGGCGGAAACACGTCGCAAGGAACTGGAGATCCTGGTCAGCAAAATAGGCCGGGCAGGGGGGAATTACAGGCAGGCCGAGTCTATGTCCGCGATTGCCTCCGATCTGGCGCTGCAGGCAATTCGGGCTCAAATTGTCGAAACCGAAAAAAACATTATGGAACTGTCCAACAAATTCGGAACCAGACATCCACTTATGGTCAAAGCCCGGGGCGATCTGCAGGTTCTGGAACGTAAAAAGCGTCAGGAGATCGATCGCATTATCGATTCGCTTCGAACCGATTACGAATTGGCAAGGTCCAATGAAAACACTTTGCGTGGCAAACTCACAGGCACCAAGTCCGAAGCATTGGGGCTGAATGAGAAATTTATCCAGTACGGTGCCCTCAAACGGGTGGTCGATACGAACCGGCAACTTTATGATGCGTTGATGCTTAAACTCAAGGAACAGAGTATTACCGAAGAAACAAGTCCGGTAAATCTCTGGATCGTTGAGGAGGCATCGCCCCCTAGAATCCCGGCTAAACCATGGAAAAAAGCCAATCTGTTGCTTGGGTTGATCATTGGGGTGGCCGGTGGTATCGGCTTGGCCTTCTTTATGGATTATCTTGATAATACGGTTAAAGATCCGGAAGAAGCGGAAGCTGTGCTGGGCGTGCCGATCCTGGGTGTTATCGCTATGCGACGCCATGTCAAATACAATGTGGAAGAAACGGTTCTAAAGGAACCCCAATCAACTTTTGCCGAAAGTTATCGGGGGCTTCGAACAGCTGTTTTCCTCTCTTTTGCCGACCAGGCACCACGGCGCATTCTTTTGACGAGTGCGGGGATGGGGGAAGGTAAAACAACGACTTCCATTAATCTGGCCATGACTCTTGCCCAGTCGGAAAAAAAAGTTCTTCTTATAGATGGTGACCTTCGTAAACCGCGCATCCATCAAATATTGAAGGTATCCAACAGCCGGGGGATGAGTACCTACCTGGCCGGTGCGACCGATGGTCACATTGTTCAGAAAACGACCATACCCAATCTGTACGTGGTCACGGCCGGTCCGATACCGCCTAATCCGTCGGAGTTGCTGATTTCCAGCAGATTACCGACCTTGATAGACTCATTGAGCAATGAATTCGATGTGATTATTTGCGATTCGCCGCCGGTTCTCCCTGTGTCGGATACCCGTTTATTGTGTCGCCTGTTTGATGGGATAATCATGGTAACGGCCGGTAAAGAGACGACCTATGAAATTGCAGATCGCGCGCTAAAAGCACTACGGGATGCAGGAGCCCGCATCCTTGGTCTGGTCATCAATGCTTTGGATATTGATAAATCCTCTTATTACAATCATAGCTACTATCATCATTATGATGGAGACAAGAAAACCAAGACGCCTGCAACCGAACCGAGCAAATAGTCATGATCGATGTTCATTGTCATATATTGCCCTCCATAGATGATGGATCATCATCTATGGAGGAGTCACTTGAAATGGCTCGTATCGCTGTCGCGGATGGTATTCGTACCATTGTAGCGACTCCTCATGTCAAAAACGATATACCTGCACCGACCCTGATCGCGGAAAAAATCAATGTGCTTACCGACCTGTTGAAAAGGGAAGGGCTGCCGATAAACATTCTTGCAGGTGGCGACGTCGCATCCATTTTGCCCGTTGAAGTGGTTTCTTTGTATACCATTAATCGCACCAATTACGTTTTGCTTGAATTCCCTCATAGTCATCTGCCTGCCAATGCCGAGCAGGTGATATTTGAATGGCAATTGGCCGGGTTGCGTCCGATTATCACCCATCCTGAGCGTAATCCAAGTATCCTGAAGCATCCCGACTCGCTGGAGCGACTCGTGGAAGCCGGAGCTCTTGTGCAGGTAACCGCTGGTAGTTTGACCGGAGTGTTCGGTGTGGATGTCCAGGCCTGTGCAAGTTACCTTATTTCCAGTCGCTGGGTACATATCCTTGCCAGCGATGGTCACTCTTCACATTACAGGCTTCCGCAGTTATCCGAAAGTATGCGTGTTGCAGCACAGCTTATTGGAGAGAAGGCGGCTCTTAAGCTTGTGCAAGATAATCCTGCCGCAGTAATTTCAGGGAGGGAACTGGATGTCTAAGGCATGGGGGTGGCTTCTCGTTGCAGTGTGGATATCGGCCCTGATTGGTGAGGTCCTGCCTTTATCGTGGTGGCCTGCGATTCTGGTTGTACCGGTCACGATCACCCTGGCCGGGCTGTTGCACTTTGCCGATGATGGTCTCTGGCGTCCCCCTGGCTATGCAGCACTTGTCGGTTGGTTTGTTTTGCTCCTGATACAATGTGTGCCTTTGCCGCCTGCTGTTCTTTCGTCCTTGAGTCCTGGAGGTTACCATCTGTACAGCGAAACGGTCTGGGTCCTGCGGCCTGACACGTGGATGCCGCTTGCTCTGACAGCCAAACCGGCGTTTCTTTGCCTGATGCAATTTATCGTAATAGCAGGTATTTTTTTCATGACCACCCAGACCGGGGCCGATCATCTCGGGCTGGGAAAACTTTTGCAGTGGTTCGGCCTGGGCGCAGGCATGGTCGCCCTGGCAATGATCGGGGGGCGTTTAAGCAGTTTTGGAGCAGTTTGGAGTGCAAACTCTTTCAACCCCCAATATCGCAGTGGATTAGTCTCTCTGGCCGCTCTTGCACCGCTTGTGCTTGCGTGTCATCTGTATGCAAAACCCCATCAAAATTATGGAAAATGGACCACCCGACTGGTCCAGGCATTGCGGCATCCGGTGCATCATCTTCACGGATATCTTCTGTGGGCGTCGCTTTTAATGTGTATTGCAGTCATATCTTTCGGTTCTCCGCAAATACAGGTTTCCCTTGCGTTGGGTCTTTTGATGATGACAGGCATGCTTTTTCTTCGTCGTAGTAGCCGCACCGGTTTCATGGCAGCAGTGTTGCTTTCTCTAGTGGTATTGGTTGTTGTCGGGCTTGGTACCAGAAAAATGGCACATCGGGATGTGGCGAATGGGCCTTCTTCTTATACCTCCATAGATCGGCAGTCCCTTGTGAAGGATTTTGTGCTGTTCGGTGTCGGCCCCGGCAATCTTTCAAATATGGAAATGCGGTATACGACTCTTGCAGCTTCCGCTCATAAGAAGCCGGGCCGGGGGATAGGTCTTCCTGTGCTCTACGAGGGGGGGATTGTCGGAGTTTTTCTTTTTCTCTGTTTCTGGATTGCCTTGCTTCTTGCAGCGATCACCGGCTGGTTGAGAAGGCGCAACCGCATGTCGCTGTACCTTTTTCCAGGAGTTTTGGCCGGCCTGGTTGTATGTTTTACCACGGGGCCAGACCCGCTTCAGCCATCGATTCTGTGGCCTGGCATGACAGGCTATTTTCTGGGGGCACTATTGATTGCTATCGGGTGTTTCAGTTCTTCCGGCGAGCCGGACTCGGTATTGGGTGATTTGTCGTTGCCGGCTCGCTGGTCCATGATCTTTCTTGCGGTTGTTTTCGGCTTGTCCGGTGGTCTTTATGTTGCTGGAAAAACATGGCTTTCCGTCTCCGGACACTTTCAGCATGCTGCAACTATTGAGGCGCCACACGAAGATACCAAATCTGGTATGACGGCATTGAAAAAGAATTTGATGCTCGATCCTATCGAAGCAGACCACTGGTTTGCAGCAGGAAACTATTGGGCTGCTCACAGAGAGGATGCGAATGCTCTGGTGTTTTTTTATCGAGGTTTGCGATTAAACCCTCTCGCCGGAGAATCGTTGTATCGTCTTGGTATATTCATGCAAGGGCGCGGTTCTTCCGAGGCGGGAAACACGTTGCTGCAGGCCGGGTTGAAAAATTGCCCACTTTCTCCGGTATTGCAGCGCGATTATCTTCTTTTCCTTCTCTCCGCGGGTGATATGGAGAAGGCGATGCCAACTCTTTCCAGGTTGCTGCTGCTTGATCCCAAAGAGACCGGTTTTTGGTTGCGTTATTTTGAAAATGAAAAGATATCCGTAGACAAATGGCGTAATCATTTACCAAAACGAGCGGAAGTATATCAGCAGTTTGGGGACTATCTTGCGTCGCAAACAGTCGGTGGAGAGGCAGACCCTGTTTATATTCAAGCCGCGATGATGGCCGTTTCCGAGCCACGGGTTTCAACCGAATTATTTCGGCAGATATCGGGTTATTTTATCAAAAAAGGAGATTTTGAATCGGCGCTTGAAGTGCTGCGACTTGGAATGGAAGCCCGGCCCAGGGACGTGTCTCTTTTGCTGACTGCCGGCAGTCTGTATCAGAGACTCGGGATTACTTACCGTGCTGAAGAATTATATCGCAAGGCTTTGCTTCTGGACCCCGATAATACCGAGGTGCGGTTTTTGCTCGAGACTATTTAATTCGTAGCTACTTTGTGTACAATCCATGGCCCGGAATGAAAGCTTCCGGGCCTTTTGAATTCCGGATATGGCATCCATCTTTTAGTTTTCACTGGTCATTATGAACATGGGTTGATCCCGGAATGTTTCGTATTTTGGTCTGAGGCGTTCTTTGTTGTAATGCCTGTCTACGGAAACGATTTTTTTGCGGCTGGTTACCATGTCAATCGGCACGCTCGCATAACAACCGTTACGCAGTGCAACAAGCTGCCCTGTACGTTTTTCAAGGATCAGATCCAGTGCCAGATTGCCATAAGCCATGGGTACAATGGAGTCTATGGCATCGGGGTTGCCGCAACGTACGAGATACCCGAGTCGTTGATTGACGATGTTGATACGCTTGCCATTATTGAATCGAGGTGATAATTCCTTAAGTCTTGCAGCGACTTTATCGCCGATGCCGCCTAATTTCCTGTGACCGTACTGGTCGCTTTCAAGACTTTCAAAGGACATGCTTTCCTCATCAATCATCGTCGCACCTTCCGACACCAGCACAACCGCATAGGCACTGGGATGGCGGTTGCGATCATCAACCAAAAGTCTGGTCAAATGTTCCATGTCAAAAGGCTGTTCCGGAATAACGCAGCGGTCTGCTGCTCCGGCCACGGTCGGCAGCATGGCTGTAAATCCTGCATAGCGGCCAAATACTTCAATGACCAGCAACCGTTCATGCGAACCCGCGGTGGTGCGCAAAGTGTGGGTCAACTCGATGGTTCGGGTGACGCAGGTGCTGAAGCCGATGCAATAATCCGTACCGGTGACGTCGTTGTCCATGGTTTTTGGAATGGCGACGACGGGGACTCCTTCCCGGCTTAATCGTTCCGCGTAACTCAAGGTATCGTCCCCACCTATAGGGATGAGATAATCGATACCGATCGTTTCGATAGCACGCAAGATATGTGGGGTAACGTCNNTTATCGTATTGCGTTCGCAGGTGCTCGGGTAAGGCGGTACGCGGAAGGCGGGCGGGCAGGGTGCGTGATGTATGCAGGAAGGTGCCCCCCGTTCGTCCGGCACGATTGACAATATCCTCGGTGAGGATTTGTACATGGGGGCTGTTATCCGTACGACTATCGATTTCATAATC
>DIKU01000079.1 GCA_002424645.1 Pelobacter sp. UBA5610
TCGCAGTGGAATATTATCCCGGTACCATGTTCCCCCGTAATCTGCTGTTGCCGAATCATGAACAAAACGGTCTGGAGGCCCAAAGCTATGGCCTGGAGGTGGCTGTTGACTGGCATGTGCGTCCCTGGTGGCGCCTGCAGGGTACCTACAGCCTGTTAAAACTCGACACCTGGGCTGACAGCGACAGCAACGATATTTTCAGTAGCATGCTTTATGAGGACTCCAGTCCACAGCAGCAGTGGTCGCTACGCTCCTCCTTTGATATCGGTCGCGACTGGGATGTCGATCTGTGGCTGCGTTACGTCGATCCGGTAACGGTCTACGTAGTCGAAATCGGCGCCTATTATTCCCTTGATGTACGTTTGGCCTGGCGTCCCATGCCCGGCCTGGAGCTGGCTCTGGTAGGTCAGAACCTGCTGGAGCACCAGCATACCGAATCCCAGGTCGAGTTCGGCACCGTGTCTACCGGGGTGCCGCGAGGTGTTTACGGCCAGATCACGTGGCAATTTTGAGGGGTATGGTGACTATGATGATGAGACCATACCGAATGCGAAACAGGGCAATGGTGCTGCTTCTGAGTGGGCTGATGGTGCTGTGCGCCTTGCCCGCAAGAGGGCGCGAGTTCGCTACGGAAGATGCCGTTAAGGCGGCGATCCTGTATAACCTTGGGAATTTTGTCAACTGGCAGACCGGCGACGAATCCGGTCCGAACAATGCCATCGTGTTGGGTGTCATCGGGGAGGATTCCCTGCAGAAGCGGCTGGCGAGCATGGCAGGGGTTAAAGGGAATGGATCGCGTGTGCCTATTTCTATTCTTGCAATCAAGAATGTCAGGGAACTCAAAAATCAGCGAGATCGGCTGCACATGCTTTATATATCCAGCTCCGCCCGGAAAATGACGCCCGGAATTCTCGAACTGGTCGCTGGTCGACCGGTTCTTACCATTTCGGACGATGAGGAGTTTGTCGATTCCGGCGGTATCATGAATTTTGTCAGGGAAAACAGCCGTATCCGGTTTGATGTGAATCTGGATGCTGCCGATGACAGTGGACTGAAAATAAGTGCCAGGCTTTTCGGGCTGGCCCGCAGAATTATAAAAAAGAACACCGGGGAAAAATCTCCCTGAGAGCGGTAGCGGAAGAAGGAAATAGAATGCAGCATACAAAAGCCCCCCAGTGTTCAACACACTGGGGGGCTTTTGTATGGAGCCGTCTCATCCGTTCATGGAATGATCCGTTTTACACATCATCCTTTTCACGGATTTCCACCCTGCGAATCTTGCCGCTGATGGTTTTGGGCAATTCCGACACGAATTCGATAATGCGCGGATATTTATAAGGTGCCGTGACGTTTTTGACGTGATTCTGAAGTTCTTCCTTCAAGTCCTCGCCAGCTTCATATCCCTTGGCCAGTACGATGGTTGCCTTGACCACCTGTCCGCGATCCAGATCCGGCACGCCGGTGATGGCGCATTCGAGCACCGCGGGGTGTTCGATAAGAGCACTTTCAACCTCGAAAGGACCGATGCGATAGCCGCTGCTTTTGATGACATCGTCGGCCCGGCCGACAAACCAGTAGTAACCGTCCTCATCCCGCCATGCCATGTCGCCGGTGTGGTAATAGCCGTCGTACCAGACCTCGGCGGTTTTTGCATCGTCACGGTAGTAGCCGGGGAACAGGCCAAGAGGCCTGCCGGCGCTGGTATTGATGACGATTTCGCCTTCCTCGCCGACATCGCAGGGTTGGCCGTCGGCATTGAGCAGGTCGATGTCGTAAAGCGGACAGGGCTTGCCCATGGAACCCGGTTTCGGCTCCATCCATGGCCAGGTGGCGATGGTGACCACCAGTTCAGTCTGACCGTAAGCTTCCATCAGCTTGATCCCCGTGTATTTGAGGAATCGTTCGTAAACTTCGGGATTCAGAGGTTCTCCGGCCACCACGCAGTATTTCAGACCGGAAAAATCGTACTGGGAAAGGTCTTCCTTGATGAGGAAGCGGTAGATGGTTGGCGGTGCGCAGAAGGTTGTTACGCCGTATTTTGCCGCCATGGCGGCCATGGCGGCCGCGCTGAATTTTTCATAATCGTAGACAAATACCGCGCTGCCGCACAGCCACTGTCCGTAGATTTTCCCCCAGACCACTTTGGCCCAGCCTGTATCGGCAACGGTGTAATGCAGTCCGTCGTCCAGGTTGCTCTGCCAGTATTTGGCGGTCAGTATGTGTCCCAGGGGGTAAACCATATCATGGTGGATCAACTTGGGATAGCCGGTGGTGCCGGAAGAAAAATAGGCCAGGCACGTATCGTCGTTGCAGGTGCGCTGATCACCATCGGGGCGTTCGAACTCCGCCGAGGCTTTTTCCAGCTCGGTTTTGAAGTCGATCCATCCTTCGCGCGGTTCGCCCAGCAGCAGTTTGTGACGGATCATGTCGCCGGTCTGCCGTTGGCCTTCATCGATGTGGTCGATAAGGCCATCATCGGCAACGCTGACAATCATGGGGATGGAGGCGACTTCGACGCGGTATTTGATGTCTTTGGAGGTCAGCATGTGCGTTGCAGGCGTGGCGATGGCACCGAGTTTATGCAGTCCCAACAGACAAAACCAGAACTCGTAGCGACCTTTGAGGATCAGCATGACATGGTCGCCTTTTTTTATGCCATAGCTGCGGAACAGGTTGGCAGCCTTGTCGCTGTAATATTTCAAATCGCCAAAAGTGAAGGAGCGGTCATTGCCGTGATCGTCACACCAGACCAGGGCACGCTTGTCCGGTTGTTCGGTTGCATAGACATCCGCCACGTCAAAGGCAAAGTTAAAATTATCCGGTATGTCGATGGTCAGGTTTTCCTGAAAATCTTCGTAGGAGCTGTACTCGGTCCGGTTGACGAACCGATCCAGAAGGCATGACATGTAACCTCCTCAAGCAAGATTGCCGCGACCGGTCGTGCCGGTGCATGGCGATATCTTATGAAATAATTACAAAATGATGGCCAGAAATTTTGCCGGTTGGCCGTCAAGGGCTTCCATGGCGTGTTCGTAATTGGCATCGAAATAGATCGAATCGCCTGCTTCCAGTTCTATCTCGTTGTGATGAATGTGGATTTTAAGCTTGCCTTCCAGCACAAAGTTGAATTCCTGGCCAGGATGGGCATTTTTTTTCAGTTGGCTGGTTTCGGGTTTGGGGTCGACCGTAACCATGAAGGGTTCGGCTTTTTTGTGAATGAAGTTGGCTGCGAGGTTTTGATAGCTGTACTGTTTGCGGCGTTCGACGTCGACCCCTTTGCCCTTGCGGGTAACGGTGAAGATGTGCATGCGGGGCGTTTCACCGGTCAGCAACAAGCCCATATCAACCTGCAGGTCAACGGCGATTTTGTATAAAATGCTGGCAGGGATATCCTCGCTACCGTTTTCATAGCGTTGATAGGAGAGGATCGGTACGTTGAGGCTTTCCGCCATCTGTTCGACCGATATTTCGGAAAGTTCGCGCAATTCACGCACGCGGGAAGCAATTTCCCGGATTTTCTGCTGCATGCTCAGCTCCCTTCTTGAGTAATCAGGAAGTTCTAGGAAAAAGTATGAGATATGCGACGTTTCTATATAGATGCCCGTATCTTAGATAAAAAAAACGTATAAAAAAAGTATTTATTGAACGATGTCCGAGATTTGCAGCCTTAAATAAGATGCTATACGTAAAAGGGCCGGCCCCGACATGCTCTGCCAGTATGTCGGGGCCGGCCTTTTTTAAATCATGCGACCAATTAATCGAGCTGGAAAGAACGGGCTTTATTCAGGGCAATAATCCTTGCCGTATTTTTCCATGACAAAGTCGATGTCTTTGTCTCCGCGCCCGGAAAGGTTGACCAAGATCGTTTGGTCTGAAGGTAGCTTTGCGGCAAGTTGCATGGCGTAGGCTACGGCATGGCAGCTTTCAAGGGCAGGAATAATTCCCTCAACACGGGAGAGTTCAAAAAAGGCGTCGATGGTTTCTTTGTCCCCGGCCGTGACATAATGGACGCGTTCGAGGTCTTTGAGGAGACTGTGCTGGGGACCGACCCCCGGATAGTCGAGGCCGCTGGCCACGGAATAAACGGGCAGTGGTTCGCCTTTTTCGTCTTGCAGCATGTAGGATCGAAAGCCATGCAGGACCCCCGGTTTTCCCAAAGTGAGGGTGGCGGCGTGTTGACCGTCCTGCAGTCCGTGACCGGAGGGCTCGACGCCGTACATGGAAACGCTTTGGTCGTTGAGGAAGGCGGAGAACAGGCCGATGGCGTTGGACCCGCCGCCGACGCAGGCAACCAGGTTGTCCGGCAGGCGTCCGGTCATGTCCTGGAACTGCTCACGTGCTTCGATGCCGATGATCTGTTGAAAATCGCGCACCATCATCGGGAAAGGGTGGGGACCAACAACGGATCCGATGGCGTAGATCTGCCGCACGGGATCTTCCAGATAGGCTTCAAAGGCCGCATCGACGGCATCCTTGAGAGTCTGGGTGCCGCGCGTAACCGGGACGACCTTGGCACCGAGAATCTTCATGCGCGTGACGTTGGGATGTTCTTTGGCGATGTCGACGACGCCCATATAAATATGGCATTCAAGTCCGACCAGTGCGGCCGCGGTAGCCAGCGCAACACCATGCTGGCCGGCACCGGTTTCGGCGATAAGAATTTCCTTGCCCATGCGTTTGGCCAACAGGGCCTCGCCAAGGCAATGGTTGATTTTGTGGGCGCCGGTATGGTTGAGATCCTCACGTTTCAGGTAGATTTGAGCACCACCGATCTTATTCGAGAGGTTGCGGGCGTGGAACAGGGCGCTGGGGCGGCCGACATAGTTACGGTAGAGGGATTGGAGTTCCTCCTGAAACGCTTTGTCCTGCTTGATTTCGAGATAAGCTTCGGTGATTTCATCCATCACTTTTTGCAGTACTTCAGGAATAAAACTGCCGCCATATTCGCCAAAATAGCCTTTGGCATCGGGCAGCGGGATGTCTTTAAGGGGACGACTCATGATCCACTCCATAGATAGATTAAAGAGTATTCGGGGTGTTTGTCGGGATGGAAATGTTTTTCAGCGATCCAAAAGTATAAGAACCGAAGGAAAATTTCAATGTGTTTTTGTGTCAGGGAATGCCAGGGCACGCAGGGCCGGACCATTAAAAAGCACAATGGCGGCGGCGATACAGGCCATGCCGGACAGTGTCCAGAAACTCGGGGATTCACCGGGCAGCAGCAACCAACTCAGTGCTGCGCCGCAGACCGGGATGAGGAACTTCCATAAATTAAGTTCCGAGACTCTGACCGAAGGCCGGCGCAACAATATGAACCAGATGGAAAAGGCCGCCGCAGATAGAAAAGCCAACCATAAAAGGGACGCCCAGAACGCCCAATGCCCCTGGAATGCCATGGGGCCTTCCAGAGGCAGCGAAACGGCCCATAGGATCAAGCCGCCGAGGAAAATCTGGGCTGAGTTCAGAAATACCGGTGACAGGTCGCTCCGGTGTCGGGCTACGATGATGTTGCCCAGGGCGCCGGATAAATTAGAGAGAAGCAGTACGCCGATGCCGGCTAATTCCGTAAGGCCGGCAGGGGATGCCCATGGCTCCCGGCTGATGCTCAAAATACC
>DIKU01000104.1 GCA_002424645.1 Pelobacter sp. UBA5610
CCAAAGCCCTGATCGCCCATCAGGGCTTCGCCACTTAATTTAAGAAGGACTCTTTTGTATTGGGGAAGTGTCAAGGCTTTATGATTCTCCAATCTTAAAACGCACAAAGCGTTTGATTGTAATGTTCTCTCCAATTTTTGCGATCAGGTTGTTCAGTAAATCCGAAATGGTAATGCTTGGATCCCGTACATAAGCCTGATTCATCAAGCAACTGTCCTTAAAAAACTTTTCGAGCTTTCCTTCGGCAATCTTTTCTATCATTTTTTCAGGTTTTCCCATCTCTCTTGCCTGAGCACGATAGATCTCCATTTCTCTTTGCACCAATTCCTGGGTAACATCTTCACGTCTGATACCAACCGGATTGGCTGCAGCAATATGCATAGCGAGGTTGCGCCCCAAAGTGGCAACCCGCTCGTCATCTGCCTTGGCAGTCTTGAGCTCGACGAGTACGCCAATTTTCCCGGCACCATGAATGTACATGGAAGCAATGCCCTCACCGGCTTCGTAGCAGACAAAGCGGCGCAAATTGATATTTTCCCCGATCGTGGCAATCTGATGGGTCTGCTCTTCGGCAATGGAGCGGCCTGTATTGGGGAACGGCAGAGCTTTAAGCGCCTCCAGATCAGCAGGCTTGGAGGAGAGTACGACGTTGGCCACGCCGTTGGCGAAATCCTGAAAAAGGGCATTTTTGGCAACAAAGTCGGTTTCAGCATTCACCTCGACCAAAACACCGCAGGAACCTTCGCTGGCCCCGACCACGAGACCTTCGGCAGCCGCACGGTCGGCCTTTTTGGCCGCGGCGGATAGACCTTTTTTACGAAGAATGTCAACGGCTTCTTCCATGTTGCCGTCAGCTTCGCCAAGAGCCTTTTTACAATCCATCATCCCGGCGCCCGTTTTGGTGCGCAGTTCAGAAACCATCGATGCAGTGATTTTCATAAAAACTCTCCTCATTTATTCTTGAGAGCCGCAATCGCAACGCAGCTCCCGTGATATATGTCAGCAAAAAGGCGGTCGGTTTCCCGGACCGCCTTTTGCGAGCTCAAATTACCCTAATCTATTATTCTTCGCTTGCCGACTCAGCTTCATCGGCGGCAACGTCAACAACGGCAACTTCTTCCTTGGTGTCGGTTTCCGCCTTGTCGGTATCGGCCCGCAATGTTGCTTCACGTGCCTGAGCACCGTCAATGCAAGCATCTGCCATTTTTGCAGCAAACAAGCGAATAGCCCGGATGGCATCATCATTGCCAGGAATGATGTAATCTATATCATCGGGATCGCAATTGGTATCAACAACCGCCACGACAGGAATACCCAATTTACGGGCTTCTTTAACGGCGATAGTTTCTTTTTTAGGGTCGATAACGAAGATAGCGCCGGGAAGCTTGGTCATCCCCTTGATACCGCCGAGGTTCTTCTCAAGCTTTTCTCTTTCGCGCTCAAGATTGAGAGCCTCTTTCTTGGTCAACAGTTCGTAGGTACCGTCCTGAGACATGGTTTCGATTTTCTTAAGGCGCTCAATGCTCTTCTTAACGGTTCCAAAATTGGTCAGCATGCCGCCGAGCCAACGGTTATCGATATAGTATTGCCCTGCCCGGTCCGTTTCCTCGCGGATAGCTTCCTGGGCCTGCTTTTTGGTACCGACGAAAAGGACTTTTTCACCGTTCTGTACGGTTTCACGAATGAACTGGTAAGCCGACTTGAAATAACGAACGGTCTTTTGCAGGTCAATGATGTAAATACCGTTACGCGCCCCGAAAATGTAGGGCTTCATCTTGGGGTTCCAGCGTTTGGTCTGATGACCGAAATGTACCCCGGCCTCGAGCAATTGTTTCATACTGATTTGAGCCATAATCGTTCTCCTTAAAAAAGTGGTTAGCCTCCGCGCCCCTCTTCCCTTGGCAGAACCCAACCGCATATCGGCAAGGCACCTCCACCACCAGTCAGAGCACGTGCGTATTGTGAACAGGTGTAAGTACCACGGAAATGCAGCTTTAGCAAGGAGAAAATAAGTAAAACCATCGTCTTGCTACGCTGAAAATACCTGACACCCCCCTGCCCTCCCGTCCGGCATCTACCACGTACAGGCAAAGCCCGCCGACTGGCAGCATAACCCTTTTCGGTCGCGTCGCCCCTAAAGTGTCTTGAATTCTCTCCAAAATCCGCCGCCCTTTTTGAACAGAGGTGTTCAATTGCTCCGGCACACGATCATGACTAACAAATCATTTCAAACCCGAGGGTTCTCCGTTCTCATCCCGAATCACGAAAACGCCTCCGATTGCATGATAATCCCGTTTTTGAGAGAGATGCATTAACAGACAGGTGACTTATTTACAATGCAGCACAAACTGTATTAGTATGCGTGCCATGTCAAGCCTACGCATCCATCGCTATCTGCTACGTGAAACCCTTGTGCCCATGTTCCTCGGACTTGCGGTTTTCACGCTCGTCCTGCTCATGGGGCGCATCCTTAAACTTGTGGAGATGGTGATCAATAAGGGCGTGCCATTCATGGACATCCTTATTTTGTTCGCCTCACTGCTGCCATCCCTTCTGGTTCTGACACTGCCATTGTCATTTTTGCTCGGTGTCATGGCAGGACTGGGTCGCATGTCTTCCGATCAGGAAGTCCTGGCCCTTAAAGCCAGCGGCACCAGTTTATACCAGATCACTGTGCCAGTTGCCTTTTTGGGCCTCGGCGTTGGTATTATCACCGCTTTTCTCACGATGATGATAAAACCCGCAAGCGAAGATCTTTTCCATAAACAAGTCTTTCAAATAGCCAGCAGCCGTGCCAACATTGGCATTCAGCCGCAACTGTTTAACGATGAATACAACAATGTCGTTCTCTATGCCAATGAAGTCGATGAACGATCCGGACAGATGCGCGGCGTGTTCATCTCCGATGAACGACCCAACTCACTCCCAGCTATCATCCTCGCTGACAGTGGTCGTATTCTTTCCAACCAGGACACCCTGACCCTTACTTTACACCTTGAGAACGGCACTGTGCACCGTCAACGCAGTGGACCAACCAGTGCTTTTCACGTTATCAGCTTTGCCCAATACGATCTCAATCTTAATCTTGGCCAGACGTCGATGGAAGCAGACCTGCCACGTAAAAACAAAAAAACCATGTCTATAGCCGAGCTTTATCGAGCCATCTACGGCCCGGACATGTCCGCCGGTCCCAAAACCAATGAACTGATCGCCGAATTCCACTGGCGCCTGGCATTGCCGTTTGCCCCCCTTCTTTTTGCCTTACTGGGGGTACCTTTAGGCATCCAGCCTGTACGATCTGGTCGAGGAAGCGGTTTCGCCATTGGTTTGCTTATATTTCTTGCTTACTACATGTTGTTGTCGGCCTCCGGCACACTGGTAGTTGAAGGAGATATGCCCGGCCTCTTGATGTGGGTACCTAACCTTATCTTCCTCTTGGCAGGCACTATCATTTTAAAGGCCGCCGCCATGGAAAAACCTTTGCCGCTTTCTGGTCTTTTCCACAAGTTGACGGATAAACTGCTGTGTCTGCTGAGGAAACAATGACCATGTCCCTTTTAAACCGCTATGTTCTGCGGACTTTTTTCCGCTTGCTGTGTCTGGCCCTCGCAGCTTTCGTAGGTCTGTACCTGCTTGTTGAGTTTTTTGAACGTATCGATGACTTCATGGAATACCATGCACCCGTTGGACTTTGCGTGGCCTATTTTATCAATAAAATCCCTTTTATCATTATTCAGGTAGCCCCATTGGCTTGCCTCATGGCTGTGTTCATGACTCTTGGCGGATTTACCCGCACGGCCGAACTGACCGCCATGCATGCCGGCGGCATAAGCCTCGCAAAGATTACAAGCCCCCTGCTACGCATGGGTTTGTATTTTTCTCTGATTTTTCTTGCCGCCAACGAATTTGTGGTGCCGGCAACGGTCAAGCAAGCCCGATACATTCTTTCGACGGAAGTAAGAGGGGGGCCGGCGGTTATTTATAAGCAGGACAAGATCTGGCTGCGCCACAAAAAAAACATTCTCAATATCCGCCTTGCCAAACCCAGGGAACAAGAACTCGAGGGAATCACGCTGTTATCTTTCGATGACAAATTCCATATCCGCCAACGCATGGACGCCGCAAGCGCCGTCTTCAAAGATCAACAATGGCTAGGCAACAAAGTCGTTACCCGCACATTTGACCCGGCTAGCGGCAACCTGCTCAAAGAACAAAGCCTGGATAAAACCCTGCTCCCCCTACCTGTAACACCCGAAGATTTCAAGGTTCCCGGGAGTAAACGCAACGAGGACTTATCGATCAGCGAATTAAAACGACTGGCGAAAAAGCTCCGTGGGGAAGGATACAATCCCACCCGTTTCGAAGTCGACATGCATGCCCGCATTGCTGCACCCTTTGCCTGCCTGGTGATGATTTTCCTCGGCATCCCCTTTGCTATTCGCAAGGGCCGCGGAACCAGCCTCGCTCTTGGCATCGCAGTCAGCGTGGCCATCGGTGCCGTTTATTTCATTCTGCACGCAGCGCTGCTCGCCTTCGGCTATTCCGGAACCTTTCCTCCCCTGGTTGCTGCCTGGGGTGCGAATATTCTGTTTCTATTATTCGGTGCCTGGATGTTTCTTTACAGCGAAGGCTGACGATACAAAAAAGGGCGCCCATCCGGGCGCCCTTTTTTTCAGTTTTTTCAAACCAACATCAATAACGATAGTGCTCAGGCTTGTAGGGGCCGTCGACCTCCACCCCAAGATAGGCGGCCTGTTTCTCCGTCAGACTGGTGAGTTTAACCCCCAGCTGGGCGAGATGCAACCGGGCGACTTTTTCATCCAGCTGTTTCGGCAGGACATACACCTGATTTTCATACTTGTCAGCATTTTGCCACAATTCAACCTGTGCCAACACCTGATTGGTAAAAGAATTGGACATGACAAAAGACGGATGACCAGTGGCGCACCCGAGATTGACCAGCCGGCCTTTGGCTAAAACGGTGATGCGTTTACCATCCGGCCATTCGATCTGATCAACCTGCGGCTTGACCTCATGAACGGTCAAACTCGGGTCTTCGTAAAGTCCTTCAACCTGAATTTCCGAATCAAAATGCCCGATATTGCAAACAATGGCTTCGTTCTTCATGCAATCCATGTGGGCGCGGGTTATAACATCCACGTTACCGGTGGTCGTCACATAGATGTCTCCCCAACGGCAGGCATCATCCATATCAACGACAGCAAAACCTTCCATAGCCGCCTGCAGAGCACAAATCGGATCAATTTCAGTGACGGACACGGTTGCGCCCATACCTCTGAAAGCCTGAGCACAACCTTTACCTACATCGCCATATCCCAGCACCACGCATTTTTTACCGGCAATCATCACATCTGTAGCCCGCTTTATTCCATCAATCAGCGACTCCCGACATCCGTAAAGGTTGTCGAATTTACTCTTTGTCACCGAGTCATTAACATTGAACGCCGGGAACAACAACTCGCCATTGCGAGCCATATGGTAAAGGCGGTGCACACCCGTGGTCGTTTCTTCACTGACCCCCGACAAACCGGCGGCCATTCGCTGCCAATACTCACCATCGACCAGCAATTGTCTGTTTAACAACTGGTCGACAATGCTCAGTTCTTTGTTTTCAGTGGAAACTTCAGGCGCTTTTCCTGTACGCGCATATTCTTGCTCCCTGGCCACTCCACGGTGAATCAGGAGCGTTGCATCCCCGCCGTCATCAACAATCAGTTGAGGGCCTTCAGCATGGGCCAGAGCCTTGAAAGTATATTCCCAGTACTCTTCCAGCGTCTCACCTTTATAGGCAAAAACCGGGATTCCGGTAGCGGCAATGGCCGCTGCGGCATGATCCTGAGTTGAATAAATATTGCAACTGGCCCAGCGCAACTCAGCACCCAATTCAGCCAGGGTTTCAATCAAAACCGCCGTCTGGATGGTCATATGCAACGAACCCGTAATACGGGCACCGGCGAGCGGCTTTTTGCCGCGATATTCCTCCCTGATAGCCATCAATCCGGGCATTTCAGCTTCAGCCATGCGGATTTCACGCCGACCCCAGCCTGCTAATGTGATGTCCTTGACGATATAATCTTCAGCAATAGTTTTACTGTCCATGTTGTTATCTCCATTTAAATTTAAAATTGTGCCGCGTGGGCAGATGGGTGTTTTTTGACTGCGGATACCAAAACAACATCATGTTCTGAAGTCTCCCCGGAAACAATCTGAAAAGATGTCAATTCAAATCCAGCCGCCAGCAACCAACCTTCCAATTCGGCACGTTCGAAACCCAACCACTGATCCGCCATAGCATCTCTAACCCATTCATGTTCATGACGATGCAAATCGGCCAACGTAATACCGCCACCGGGTGACACTACGCGGGCAAGTTCACAAAACACCTGCTGAGGCAAGGCTGCATGATGCAGAACCATGTTGAGAACCGCCCACTGGACTTCATTATCCGAAACCGGCAGATGTCGCATTTCTCCCAAACGCAGTTCAATGCCGTTCAGTCCCGAAAGCATTATCCTTTGACGAGCCTGCTCAAGCATGACGGGAGAATGGTCCACACCAACCACCGATTCAGCCCTATGACGCAACCCCTCCAGAAGATTCCCGGTACCGACCCCCACCTCCAAAGCAATCTGCAAATCAGGCACGGATGCGAGCAGAAGTTCCTGGTAAGCGGCGGTGGGCAAAGAGTCGCGTACAAGCTGGTCCCACTGCCTGGCGTGCCTCTCAAAAAAATCGAGGCTCTTGCAGCGTCTGTTTTCCAGAACCGCAAGGAGACGCTCTCGGTCTGATGTTGCCAAGGAGTCCTGATTCAGTCGTGACTCCACCATCGGCTGGATTTCGGTAAAAAAGTGATTACTACCGGCCAACCGATAATAGGCCCACGTACCCTGCCGCTTCACGGACAACAGGCCGGCCTCGGTAAGAATTTTGAGATGGCGCGAAACCCTGGACTGCCCCATGTCAACAATAGAGGTCAGTTCCTGCACGGTAAACTCACCCCTTGCGAGAACAGCCAATAAACGCAAACGAGTCGGGTCGGCCAAAGCCTTAAAGGTAGAGAGCATCAATCACATTCCCCTGCTAAAACATATCAAGTTTTCTTGATATAACGAATCCCGGACTGTATTGCAAGCAAAAAGGCGAACCCGACTACGGGTTCGCCTTTTTGCCACAGAGGGAATATTCTACTATTGAAGAGACATTACTACCGTATGGACCAACCCGGTTGCAACCTCGCGGACCTGCAACCTCAATTGAGCTGCAGAGGAGGCTTCACCAGGAAAAAACAAAAACCCATGAGCAATACTACCGGGTTGAATCCCTTGATTAATCAGTGATTTGTTCGCCAGGTCGCGGGCAATCTGCCGTCCGGCATCATCGTCGGTAGCACCTTGGGTACCACCTACCACCGCACCACCCGCACCACCAACCGCCGCTCCCTTAAATAAAGCCGAACCGACATTTTCACCGCTTAAAATACCAATGGCCGCTCCCAGAACGGCTCCACCTGCCGCACCCAACATGGCACCCTTGCCACCACCCTTGGCGATACGCGCATACTCAGAACTTTCTTCAATCCGGGTATAGGCGGTCCTACTGTCGAGCAGATTCCATAAATTGCCTTCGGTATCGACCAAAAACGATTGTTCCGGCACGATGGTCAGAGCATTGTTGCCCTGGTTGTCAAAAACCACTTGAACTGGTAACAAGCCAGCGCTACGGATATCGAAACCGAAAGCCTTTGAAGCCTCTGCTTTATCGACATAGGCCTTGGAAGCCAACTGCGCTCCGGCAACAAGTTGCATATTGCCGTAACTCGCCGGGGACCGGAATGGAACCTCCTGACTGCGGTAAGTAGTACACCCGCCCAACACCAGAAACAGTGATAATCCACACGAAACAACGGACAATGCGATTTTCATGGTTGTCTACCTTTCCCGTTAACGATTATGGAGATATTCTACCATACAAAACCATTCATCTCGTAACAATACAAAGAAGACCTGTTAGGGCCTGGCATTGCTTCATAAACCATTAAAAGAAAGGAACTATAATCCGCGATCAGAACCAACGGCTAACAACGATCCGCCATCTAAACCACATCCATGATAAGACGGCCGCCGTCCAAATACACATTGGCCATTGAAGAATCCGTGCGGCAAACCTATCATACCATTCTGTGCACCTCAATCGACCCTTTCCGATGCCTACACCATTTCGGAAATGCCGCCAGGTATCCGCCATCAGAGCCAATTGCCAGGCATTTCCGCAGACAAACGTGCCGATCTTCCGCCAAAACCTTAACTTAGACTTCCAATCCAAAAGATTTACCTTACTGGCTATCTCTTTGAAAAACGGGCCAAGAATAAGTCGATTGCACGCAGAGTGCTGCCTGTATAGTCCCGGCAGGGCGTCAAGCCACCCCCCATAGCCGGCGTCCTCACAAGCAAGCACAAGAGCATTCAGAACCTGGCGCTGATAGAACCCTTCGTTTTCAAAACGTCTGGCAGATGTTCCTATCACATCCGGCAATAGCCACCATTGGCCGTAATTTTCAATTTGTTTAGCCAGGCGAACATCCTCAAGAAACGGAAGCGATTCATCGAAAGGCCCGGTCAAGGTAAAGAATTCCCTGGACAACAAAAAACCCTGGTCGCCATGAATGCAATAAGAACGATGCATATGCGTCTTCCAGGCATGGTGGTAAAAAACCCAGGACCTCTTGTTGGAATGCCGTTTAAAATGAAGAGGGAAATGGCCGGCCACCTTCCGATGGCCGAAATGCCCGTAAGCGGCCTTCAGGGAGGAAACCCCATTCGCGAGGGCATGTACACTCTCAAAGCTAGAATCTACATGAAGAAAAAGAATGATCTCTGCACGGCTATGTGCTGCGCCAATATTGAGCTGCTTGGCTCTACCGGGGTCCGATACCAGCAAGGTGCATGCAAAGGGAAGAGACGTTATCAAGTCGTCCAATACTTTTCGACTGCCATCGTCCGAACCACCATCGCAAAGGATCAGTTCAAACAGGACCCCCCGTTGGCTTTTAAGGGTGGAAATCAACAAGGGAAGAGTAGATGATTCGTTAAGGATGGGAACAACAATGGATAATTCTGGAACTAAAGCGTTGGCACAGGAATACATGATTTATCCGGATATAAAAAAGGCGAACCTTTCGGTTCGCCTTTTGATTTACCCTGTCAAAGCCCGGCGCGACTGCGCAGCGACTCCACACGATCGGTGCGTTCCCAGGTAAACTCGGGAAGTTCGCGACCAAAGTGGCCATAAGCCGCCGTTTTGCGATAAATAGGCCGCAGCAGATCAAGTGTCTGGATGATGGCGGCCGGTCGCATATCAAATTCTTCGCGTACGATACGCGCGATCTCGTTGGAAGGCAGCACTCCGGTGCCGAAGGTATTAACCATAATGGATACCGGTTCAGCCACGCCGATCGCATAAGCAATCTGCACTTCACATTTACGCGCGAGTTTGGCAGCAACAACATTCTTTGCTACATAACGCGCCATGTATGAAGCACTCCTATCGACCTTGGAAGGATCCTTCCCGGAGAAAGCCCCACCACCATGGGAGCCTTGACCGCCATAGGTATCAACGATGATCTTGCGACCGGTCAAACCACAGTCCCCCTGGGGACCACCAACCACGAACCGCCCGGTCGGATTCACATAAAACTTGGTCTCCTCGTCAAGCATATCGGCAGGGATGACCTTTTTAATAACCTCTTCAAGCAAGGCTTCACGCAAAGTTTCATACGCCACGTCGGGAGAATGTTGCGAAGAAACAACAACCGTGTCCACCCTTACCGGCTTGTCATTGATATACTGCACGGAAACCTGGGACTTGCTGTCCGGCCGCAAAAAGGTCAGAAGCCCGCTTTTGCGAACTTCCGCCATGCGTTGGGTCAGGTGGTGCGCATAGGTGATGGGCATCGGCATGAGTACCGAGGTCTCATCGCAAGCATAGCCAAACATGAGGCCCTGGTCACCGGCGCCCTGCTCCTTATACAGCCCCTGCCCCTCGGTAACCCCCTGAGAAATATCCGGGGATTGACGATCGATCGAGGTAAGAACAGCGCAGGTCTCCCAATCAAACCCCATGGCGCTATCGTTGTAGCCGATATCCCTGATGGCTTCGCGAACCACATTAGGATAATCGATGGTAGCATTGGTGGTAATTTCACCAGCGATAACAACCATACCGGTTGTTACCATGGTTTCACATGCTACGCGACTCTGGGGATCCTGGGAAAGAATGGCATCAAGGACCGAATCGGAAACCTGATCTGCCACTTTATCCGGATGGCCTTCGCTTACAGATTCGGATGTGAAAAGAAAATCGGTCATGGGCATGAAAAATCCCTCCTGTTAAAAAATATTTTCAAAACGGTAAATTTTAAGTACCAGAGTTCCAGCTGTCAAGTATTTACTCATCTGAGCAGCTTATTGGACGACTAAAAAGCGAAGGAAAACGTTTATTCATTTCCTGCCCCAAGCGTCTAGCCGCCTCGGGAGCCGATCCTAAATCGAAAAGTTCTTTGACAAGTTGTTCGGCTTCAGATCGGTAAATTTGTCGGATGATACGCTTGACCTGAGAAATATAGGGAGCATTCATGGACCACTCATCAAATCCAAGTCCAAGCAAAACCAGCGTATAAAGGGGATCCGCTGCCATTTCACCGCAGATACCAACCATCACCCCGGCCTGTTTGGCCGCTTGGCAAATCATACGCAATGCCCGCAATACCGCCGGATGCAGAGGTTCATAAAGATAGGCAACATGTTCATTGCCCCGATCAACCGCCAGGCAGTATTGAATAAGATCGTTGGTGCCCACCGAAAGAAAGTCGACCTCCCGGGCCAAAAGTTCGGTAACCAATGCAGCGGCTGGGGTTTCGATCATTATGCCGATTTCTATATCAGCATCAAAGGCGTGGCCTTCCTGAGCCAGCTCTGCCTTCACCTCGCTAAGCAGGGACTTGCAGCTTTTTATTTCTGCTACACCGGTAATCATGGGGAATAGCAGGCGGGCCTTACCATATACGGAGGCCCTGAGAACCGAACGCAGCTGAACCTTAAACAGATTCTTTTCTTTTAAGGAAAACCGTATGGCGCGTAACCCCATGGCCGGATTAGCCTCATCAGAAAGATCGATACCCGAAACCAACTTATCTCCACCGACATCAAGAGTGCGGATAGTGACCGGATGCGGCGCCATCCTCTCGATAATCTCGCGATATGCCAACACCTGCTCTTCTTCGGTAGGAACAGTTTTTCGCTGCATATAAAGAAATTCGGTGCGAAACAACCCCACACCCCGAGCGCCTTCACGCAAGGCGATCGGTACTTCTTCCGCTATTTCAATATTGCTGCGGAGAATAATGTGGTGCCCATCAAGAGTGACTGCTTCGAGCCCCCGAAAGGACGTCAGTTCTTCCGCCTGATATTCGTAAAACTGCTTTTTCTGCAGATAATCCCTGAAGGTAGCCACGGAGGGATTGAGAACCACGGTCCCGGTGTTGCCGTCAATGATGACGGGCATTCCTTCGCGCACCCGAGAGGTGACGGACTCGAGGCCCACCACGGCAGGAATCCCTAAAGAGCGTGCAAGAATGGTCGTATGAGAGGTCCGACCGCCAAGGTCGGTAACAAAACCGATAATGCGTGATTTATCGATCTGCATGGTATCGGCGGGCGACAGATCATGCGCCACCACAACAGACTTGTGCTCGATATCGGCCAAAGACTGCTGGGTAACTCCGACCAGGTTACGTAAAATACGATCACCAACCGAATCGATATCGGAGCGACGTTCCCTTAAATATTCATCGTCAATCGCGTCAAAAACAGAGCGGAAACGCTTGAGGATCCGCATAAGAGCGCCCTCAGCATTGATTTTCTCACGCTCGATGGTAGCGACTGTCTCTTCTACCAACATCGGATCTTGCAATATCAGAAGATGTGTATCGATGATGTGCAGGTGATCGGCAATGCGAGGATCGGCAACACGCTTTTTTACATCCTCCAACTGTTCTTTGGAGCGGCGTAAAGCATCCCGAAACAGGCGAACTTCATCTTCGAGTTCATGGGGTTCAAGAGTCCGTTCAACGGCAGACATACGCCTTCGGTCAACTACATACGCAGCCCCGATCGCAATCCCAGGCGATGCTCCTATGCCTTCAAGAAAAACGTCCTGAATCATGCTACAATTCTCCGAACCCGTTTTCAATCAACTGCCCCAGAGCCTCCATGGCAACATCAGCATCCCGTCCTGAAATGGCAACTTCAATTTCTGTTCCCTGTGCCGCAGCCAGCATTAAGATCCCCATAATGCTTTTTCCACTTACCTCTTCGCCATCTTTTGACACAATGACTTCAGATTCATATTTACTGGCAGTCTGCACAAATAAAGCCGCAGCCCTGGCGTGCAAGCCAAGCTTATTAACAATGGTAAAAAGTTTTTTTTCCATCAAAATCTCAGACTGGTGCATAGGTGCAATCCGATCCATAACAAGACAACCAAACCGATTAACATCACAAGAGACGATAATCCTCTGCGCACAAAACTTCCGGCTATCACAACGCCTGGCACGGTTACCCATCCCCACATGGTCGACTGGTGGAGATTCTCAATGCCGGAAAAAGCAACCCAGGCGGAAAACCCTCCCAAAACCACGACTAAAATAAAGCGTAAGCGGTATGCCAAATCGGACAAACGCCAACGTTGAAGATTATCGACAATTTTATAATCCCTTTGATATCCCAGCCTAAAGCCATAAAAACGCAAAACGATCGAGGGTACATTGTATAACACCAAAAACACTGGCACAGCCCACCAATACCCGGCAAAAGCAAGCCATACCCCTATAATCGCGGCAAGGGGCCTTAACGTAGCCCAAAAAAAGCTGTCACCCATGGCAGCACATGGACCGGCAAGGGCTGACTTGAACTCCTCAACCTCCATAACCAGATCTTCCCCGCAACTTTTCTTTTCTTCCAGACGAAGACTTGCTCCAATAATCGGAAAAGCAAGAACGGGGTTAGAATTAAAATAAGCCAGATTTCGTTTACAAACGTCCTGCAATTCCTGGCCGTGATAAATGCGACGCAGAGCCGGCAACACGGCAAACAAAAATCCAAGATTTTGCATCCGCCCAAAACTCCAACTGGCCTGCAACACCAAAGAACGTAACGCTACGGCCCACAGGGTTCTCGATGGCAGTTTTTGTTGCTCATTCATAATTTATCCAAAAACCTGTAGCAGCCCGTATACAATCAAAAAGGAACTGCTAAACACCCAGATGGAAGGACGGAAATTGACAGTACAAAGACATGCGGACACTCCGACCAGAGGTACCGCCAGCCGCAACCATGGCAACATGGCGCCGAGACCACCGGACAGGAAAGGAACAAGCAACTGCAAACTCAACACGCCACCCAGCAGAATCACACTAAAAGTTGCAATCGATGCAAGACCGAAGTGACATGCGCCCTGCAAATGCAGCCATGTCAAAAAGCTGTAATGCCCGCGTTCAACGGCATGCTCCGCGCGTATCCAGAGCCTGCTGTTCAGCCGCCTGGCAACGCGGTCGAAAAACTCTCCAATTGTACCAAAGGGCAAGGCAACAAGCAGGCAAAGAATGGAAAAGGCCGCCTGAGACATTGGCGCACCGGGATATTGCGTAATAGCAAGACAGGTACTGCCAATGGCCACCTGAGTATCGTCAGGCGGTATAGATGCACCTACGGGTATGCGTCCCAACCACAGAAGTTCGAGCAGTGCCCCGATTTGCAATCCTGTTATTGCATCCCCCAACAACCACCCGGTCATTGGAGCTGCCACAATCGGCCGCGAAATCATCAGCTGAAATATCGCTGTACGATCAAGACCGGCTATTAACGATGCGGCAAAAGCCATCAAGTAGGGATAAGCAGGCATAGTGAAAGACTTTATTTCTTCTTTATCATGCTACGCCATCCGCGCTGTCGATCCGACGGTACGCATTGCAGATTAATCTCAACGCCCCTGGTCTCAAGTTCAGTCAGATTTGCAATATCCGCATGATCAAGGGTAACGGTGCAACCTAGTTGGTGCACACCTTGAGGACGGTGAAGATTGCCCAGATTGAGCTGTGGGAAATGCACCCCCATAACATAGGCTTGCAATGCATCTTCCGGGGAAGCGAACAACACCATGACCCGTAGACCACTGTTATCCGCAGCGAGGACAAACTTTGCGGAATTCTCCACACTCTCGATGATAACCTGAATGCCCCGAGGCACGGCAGCTGCCATCAGCTTCTTGCGCATCTCAGCACCGGCAAGATCATTGTTGGCCACCACAATGCAATCTGCCTTGGTGGTAGGAATCCAGGCTTCGAGAACCTGTCCGTGAATCAACCGATTATCGACACGCGCAAGTACGATGCTCATAACACAATCAGCCAATGGCTATTTTGCAAGAATTTCGCTGGCCAGCAAGATACTCTGCTGACCGTAATCCCTTAATAAAAGAGCAAGCTCGTTCAGAGAACGGCCGCTTCGCTCCTGGGAAGCTCTGAGCAACATGGGCAGGTTAACCCCACTTAGAACGTCGACAATGCCCTGTTCAAGAAAAGAAAATCCAATATTGGACGGGGTTCCTCCAAACATATCGGTCATAACCAGAACGCCATCCCCATCTTGTCCAACGCTAGCAATGGCGTTTTGGAAACGCTGCCGAATATCGTCGGGGCCATCTCCGCGCAAGATTTCCACCGCGGACACAGAGGGCAAAGAACCAAGAATCATTTCAGCAGTCCTAACAAGTTCCCCGGCCAGACCGCAGTGAGTAGCAATAACTAAACCAATCACCAATTACTCCTTGGCTACATCGCGATGTAAACCCTCGATTATCAAGTTATCACCTTGAATCGCATAACGCAGATGTTCAGCAATCGCCACACTGCGATGTCGTCCGCCGGTACATCCAATCGAAATGGTAAGATTACTTTTGCCCTCCTTGTGATAACAAGGCAGTAAGTAGTCCAACAGAGGCTTAAAGCGATCTAAAAATTCCCGACAGGCCTGCTGCCCCAAAACAAAATCGCGCACACTGGGAGAAAGTCCGGTTTGAGGTCTCAACTCCGGCACAAAGTGGGGATTGGGAATAAAGCGAACATCCATGACAAGATCCGAACCGGGGGGAATGCCATAACGATAACCAAAGGATTGAACGAGAACAGCCAGAGGGATTCCCTTGCTCTCACCACCCACCATGTGAACAACTTTAGCCCGAAGTTGGTGGGGTGTAAGCCATGAAGAATCAATGATTTCGGTGGAAAGATCCATAATGCCTGCGAGCAAGCTACGTTCTTGACGGATCGATTCTGTTACGCCCTCTTTTTGCGACAGAGGATGGCGGCGGCGAGTTTCGGAATAACGTCGAATAAGAACATCGTCAGCCGCATCGAAAAAGTAAATATCGACCACGTGGCCTGCAGAACGCACCTGTTCGAGAATTTCTCGATATCCCTCAAGATAGGACTTGTTGCGGACATCGGCGACTACGGCAACATTGGACTCCCCCTCACCTGAACGGGCATGCAATTTCAAAAATTCAGGCAGCAGTGTTAGCGGAAGATTATCGACAACGAAGAACCCTTCATCTTCCAAGGCTCTGGCTGCAGTGGTTTTACCGGACCCCGACAAGCCCGTAATAATAATCAACCGAACGCGTCTCATCATTCTCCAAGTTCGACGGATACCGCCGAATCTTCAATAACAATATAGCGCCTAAAGAAAAAAAAAGGGTAACAGGCGAAACCCGACTTCATCAACCGGCCGCCAGGATACCCTTTTTCCAAGAAATAGTTACGGCATACTGTCATGCCGCCAATCCATAAAAAGTAAGCGGTTTCAAATACCTGTTCCGAAAACAGGTTTAAAGCTTTTCTTCTTCTTCACCAATAATGCGGTAAAGATCATCACCCGAACCTGCCCCCAATAGTCGTTGACGCACTGAAGGACTTTTTAACAATTTAGAAATACGCGCAAGGGTCTTAAGGTGAATACCCACAGACTCTTCCGGTGCAAGCAATAAAAAGAAAAGCTGAGCAGGTTTTCCATCCAGAGAATCGAAATCGACCCCTTTGCTGCTGCGACCAAATGAAAGCAGCAACTGATCAATGGTACGAAGCTTCCCGTGGGGGATAGCAACCCCCTCGCCTATGCCGGTACTTCCCAAGCGCTCACGCTCCTGAAGTACACGTACGACCTCTGCACGGTCCAGTTCCTTGCCAACCTTGATTGCCGCGCCAGCAAGTTCTTCGAGTACGGCATCTTTTTCAACCGCCTCCAGATTTGCCACGATAGCGGCAGGATTGAGCAGATCGACGATTTTCATAGTTTAAAACAAAGTCCCAGATCCGATGGAGTATTAAGCAACCGGATAGGCCCTTTCCTCCTCAATATTGCATAGAAAGGCTGATCAAATTATTTGGTTTCCGGAACAATAAGTCCGTAGTTACCATCTTTCCGGCGATAAACAACGCTGATTTCATTGCTGGAAGCATCTGAAAAAACCAAAAAGGCTTTGTTCAGAAGATCCATTTGCATAACAGCCTCTTCGACCGACAGTGGTTTAACGGAAAAGCTCTGACTCCGAATGACAACCGGCTCAGGGGAACCCTCATCGATACTCTCAGCGGCAAAAACAGTCTTTTCAACCTGACGCGCCTGTTCAGATGAAGGCTTATGGCGTTTGATTTTTTCTTTATACCGTTTAAGCTGGCGTTCGAGTTTATCCACCATGCCATCGATAGCGGCATACATATCGTTGGTCTCGTCAGAACCTTTGATGGTAATACCTTTGGCCACCAGAGTGACTTCGGCGCAATGACGAATTTTCTTTTCCACCGAAAGGACCGCTTGGGCATCGATCGGCTCATCAATATATTTTTTAACCCGCGAAATTTTTTCTTCAAGATAGGTGCGAAGCGCTTCACTAACATCCATGTGTCTAAATGTCACGGCAATTTGCATACTTGGAATCCTCCTGATGAACGGGTTAAGTAGAGAGTCTGGACATTCCGCTTACAGGTCTCTATGACAATTATACCCTGTGTTTCAGGGAGCGCTTAAAATAAGCGCTTGCGCTCGGTAGACGACCGTATATTAAGCATCTCTCGATATTTTGTAACAGTACGGCGGGCAATATCTATCCCTTCCTGATGAAGAATATCGACTATTTTCTGATCAGAATAGGGTTTTTTAGGGTTTTCCTCGGCGACAATATCTCTAATTTTGCTCTTTACACTCTCAGAGGCTATCGATTCACCAACTGTTGTATTTATACCGCTGTTGAAAAAATACTTCAACTCAAACAGACCTCGAGGCGTCTGCACGTATTTATTTGTTGTAACGCGACTGACGGTCGACTCATGCATTTCGATATCTTCGGCCACATCACGCAACACAAGGGGTTTGAGATATTCTATACCCTTTTCAAAGAAGTCCCGCTGAAACTTGACGATACTCTTGGTGACGCGAAATATGGTTCGCTGACGCTGGTGAATACTTTTGATTAACCAGATAGCCCCTCGCAGTTTTTCCTGAATATATTCACCCGCCTTTTCATCCACTTTTTGTCCACCTGACAAAGCATTGCGATAAAAAGAGTTAATGCGCAAACTTGGCAAGCCTTCGTCGTTAAGAACCACAACGTACTCATCACCAATTTTATGCACATAAATATCGGGGGTGATATATTGTATCTCTTCCTGACTATAAGCCCTGCCAGGACGAGGGTCCAGTCCTGAAATTACCCGAGCAGCACCGAGTACGTCATCCAAAGGCAGTCCAAGCGTTCGTGCAATCGATTGAAACTTTCGGTTCTCCAATTCATCGATATGGTCACGCAACATGGTGCCCACAAGCGAATCGCCCATACCAAGCACTTCGGCTTGCTTGAGGAGACATTCACGAAGATTATGGCTCGCAACTCCGGCAGGATCGAAATCGCGGACCACGTTCAACGCCCGTTCAGTCGCTTCAATACTCACTCCAGCGGCCTGGGAGATTTCCTCGACGGTTGCTTTGAGATAACCGTCTTCATCTATATTCCCGATTATTTCGGAAGCGGCAGAACGCTCGTCATCCGGGATACGAATCAGATTGAGTTGCCATAAAAGGTGGTCAGCAAGAGAGGTTTTTTTGGTCAAAAGACTTTCGAAACTTGGGCGTTCTTCCTCAGCTTCATAGGTGTCGACTGTCGCGCCGCTGGCATTGTACCCATCAAGATAGTTCTGCCAATCCGCCTGGTTGAACTCTTCCAAATTTCCCTGAAACTCCTTGACCTCATCGGACGATGCAGAGGGCTCAGGAATTTCGGAAATTTGAGCGACTTCAGCAGCAAGCTCCTTATCTTCGGCAACGTCGACACCCTCTTCCAGCACAGGATTTTCTTCAAGTTCCTGGCGTACAACCTCCTCCAATTCAATCCGCGATAGCTGGAGCAGCTTGATGGCCTGCTGCAACTGAGGAGTCATAACAAGTTGCTGACTTAATTTGAGCTGTTGCCGAATTTCTAATGCCATGGTACCCCAATCTTATGCTTTAAATGCATGGAATGAAACATGCCCGCATGCCAAATTCTCATAAACGGAAATTTTCACCCAAGTAGGTGGCCCTGACTTCGGGGCATGAGGCAATTTGTTCCGGATCCCCACAGGCCAGAATCTGACCGTCAGCCAGAATATAGGCTTTATCACACACACCAAGAGTTTCGCGTACGTTATGGTCGGAAACGAGCACTCCTATACCTCTATCGCGCAAGCGACAGATAACATTTTGGATATCGTGCACAGCAAGGGGATCTATGCCGGCAAAAGGTTCGTCCAAAAGGATGAATCCTGGATCGATAACCAGGGCACGCGCAATCTCCAAACGGCGCCGTTCTCCGCCGGACAGTGCGTAGCCGGGTGAACGAGCCACATGCTGCAGGCGAAATTCCTCGATGAGTTTGTGCGCACGCTCTTTTAATTGACCCGAGGCACTTTTAACCGTTTCAAGAATAGCGAGAAGGTTTTCCTCCACCGTGAGTTTACGAAAAATCGACGCCTCTTGAGGAAGGTAGGATATCCCTAAACGGGCCCGCTGATACATGGGCATGCCGGTAAGATCCTGTTGGTCCAGCAACACTTTGCCTCGATCCGGACGAATCAGACCCACGACCATATAAAAAGAGGTGGTTTTGCCGGCACCGTTTGGACCAAGAAGACCAACAACCTCTCCGGAAAGAACTTCCAGATCGACACCGCGGACCACACTGCGTCCGCGATAACTTTTCCAAAGATCACTAGCTACCAGTCTACGGCCCAACAGTTTTCTCCCTGGGTGCCAGAATCGCCTTTACACGTGAACCGGCTTTGCTTTTGACAATACTGCGATCTTCATTGAGGAAAAAGGCTATTTCATCACCTTCAACGGAATTCTCGCCTTGTTGAACGCGTGGAGAGCCGGTCATTACAATGGTCTCTTTACCAACTTCATAGACACCTCGACCGCCGGTAGCAATACGATTATCCTTAACTATCGTCACGTCACCGATGGCCTCAATCCGGGAAACCTGGTTATTCTTCCCCTGGTAGGACACGATCAACTTGGAAGCTTTAATAGTTAAGCCGCCCTGTTTGGCAACCACATTGCCAAGGAAAACCACTTGTTTCAGCCCTCCATCAGACTCAAGCCTGTTGGAAGTAATTTCAAGTGGCTGGCCCCTGTCTAAGGACACGGGAGATTCGGACCAAGCGGCTCCCGGCAACACCAGTAAGCTCAGCAGGAACATGAGAATAAAAGTGCGGTTAGAGACCATGGTATTAATTTCCTATCCCGTGCGTAAATAGAACCCTGACCTGTGAATTCAACACTAAGCGACGATCTTTCAGTCCGTATCGCATGCCATGAGCGGAAAGCTCAACACTGTCTTTTGTTACCCGTACGGCTTGATCCGTACTAACTTGGTCAGACTTGGAAGAATAACCCAATTGCTCGGTATAAAGCGTGTAGCCTTCAGTGGTTTTCACAACCACATGCCCTTCAGCCTCTATTTCACCTGCTTCCGACAGCCACAAGCCTTTATCGGCGGTAAGGACCATCTGCTCCTGGCCCTGTGTATCGAAAAACTCAAGCCGCATATCCTGAACGGCACTTTTTCCCTGCCCCGCCTCGTAAGCTCCAGATTTGGCGGTCAAGGTCCAGCGGCGTATTCCTTCGCTGGTCTCGGTGTACTGAATATCCTGTAAGGAAAGATCGGCATTTGCAGGAAGAGAATCAACAACGGGGTCGGGAGCAGGCTCGGTACGCTGGTCCCACAATCGGTACCCGAGGCCGAAAACAACCGCCAACATAGCAATAAGCAAGAGATTTCGTATAGTTACCCTATGCATCATAAGTGCCGTCAGTATAGCATCATCGCCAAAAGGAGTAAAGAAGGTTCCGTAAACAATTGGCACGGGTTTTGATTCACGGCATGTCCCCCTGGACATAGTAGCGATCGGTCACAGCGGCCCACCCGCCGGTCTGCTTAAGCAGAATCTCACACACCTCTCGCACGGCTCCCCGTCCGCCCCGGCGAGATGTTACATAATGGACACGCTCCTTCACTTCCGCTACCGCATCAGCCACGGTGGCAGAATAACCGACTCTCAATAAAATGGGGAGATCGACCAGATCATCCCCCATATATGCGACTTCGTCATCGGTAAAACCGCGTTCGCGAAGAATTTCCTCATAGGGAATAATTTTATCTTTGGCTCCCTGATAGAGAATCGCGATCCCAAGTTCGTCAGCACGCCGCTTAACGATGGAGGAATTGCGACCGGTAATGATGCCGACCTCGATACCGGCACGCTGGAGCAGTTTCAGCCCGTGACCATCCTTAACATCAAAGCTCTTGATTTCCCCACCGTTTGCGTCGTAATGGATGCGGCCATCCGTCATGATCCCATCCACATCCAGCAACAACAGACGTATTTTCGACAACGCCAATTCCATCAAACCACCCCTGCCTTGAGCAAATCGTGAAGGTGGATGATGCCCACCGGAACAGTACTTTCATCACTGTCAAAAACAAACAGTGAGGTAATAGAGAATTCTTCCATTTTCTGCACAGCCTTGGCGGCCAGATTGTTACGCAAAATCCGTTTGGGATTACTGCACATGACTTCACCTAAAGACAGATTCAACACATCGCAGCCTCTGCTCATAGTACGTCGCAGATCACCATCGGTAAAGACTCCGACAAGATCGCCGCTATCGTTTAAAACCCCTGTAATACCAAGTTTTTTACTGGTAATTTCAAACAATGCCTCTTTCAGCGGGGTGGTCATGGCGGCCAGTGGAATATCATTTTCCGTATGCATCAGGTCTTCCACCTTAAGCAAAAGCCTTTTGCCCAAAGCTCCCCCGGGGTGAAACAAGGCGAAATCTTCTTCCCTGAAACCGCGTCGTTCCAAAAGAGCCACCGCAAGGGCGTCTCCCATAGCAAGCGTAGCGGTGGTACTGGCTGTAGGAGCCAAACCCAGGGGGCAAGCCTCTTCGCGAACGGCTACATCGAGAAACACATCGGCGGCACGGGCGAGAGCACTTTTCGCATGGCCAGCCATCCCGATCAGGGGCAACCCCATCCGTTTTATAACCGGAAGAATGCGTACGATTTCTTCGGTATTACCCGAGTTAGAAACAGCAATCACGACATCGCCCTTCATAAGCATACCGAGATCACCATGAATACCTTCGGCCGGATGAAGAAAGAATGTCGGCGTACCGGTGGAGGACATGGTAGCGGCAATTTTCTGGCAAATCAGTCCGGACTTCCCCATCCCCGTAATCACCACGCGTCCCTTGCAGGACAAAATCAGTTCCACAGCAGCGATAAAGGTATCGTCCAGCCGCTGCGAAAGTGCAACGATTGCCTCCGCTTCAATCTGAAGAACCCTTCTGGCCGTATCCAACATATCTGTCACGATTTGGTGCTTCCTTTGATAATGGCATCAATAGCCAGTAATTCCTCAAGTACCGTCTTTACCTCTGCAAGGGGCAAAGAATTGGCCCCATCACATAAGGCACGGTCAGGGTCCGGATGCACTTCCCAAAACAGACCGTCGATACCCACGGCCACAGCTGCACGGGAAAGCGCCGCAACAAACTGCCGTTGTCCGCCCGAGGAGGTACCTGCTCCACCGGGCAACTGAACAGCATGTGTAGCGTCAAAGACAACCGGACACCCCATATCGCGCATGATGGCGAGAGCGCGCATGTCCACAACCAGGTTGTTATAGCCAAAGGACGTCCCGCGTTCCGTCAGAAGGATGCGATCATTGCCTGTTGATGAAATCTTTGCAACGGCATTCGCCATATCCCAAGGAGCGAGAAATTGACCCTTTTTTATATTAACCACCTTGCCGCTGCGACCGGCAGCCAACAGCAGATCGGTCTGACGGCATAAAAACGCTGGAATCTGAAGGATGTCCAATACTTCAGCAGCCGGTTCGACCTGACCGACCTCGTGTATATCCGAAACGATCGGCAAACCTGTTTGCTGTCGAACCTTGGCGAGAATGCGCAACCCCTCCTCAAGCCCTGGGCCACGATAGGCCGAGACCGAAGTCCTGTTGGCCTTATCAAAGGAGGCTTTAAAAACAACCTGAATCCCCAACTCGCTTTTTAATTGCAATAAGTGCCGTGCAATATTCAGGGTGTGTTCCTCTCCCTCCATAACGCACGGTCCCGCAATCAGTACAAACGGCCGTCCACCACCAAAAGTGACATCGCCTACCGTCAAAGCACCAGGCATATCAGGCCTCACCATGCTGTTTCAAACTGGCACCGACAAAAGATTCAAACAACGGATGTGGATCCATCGGCTTCGAACGGAACTCGGGATGAAACTGACATCCCAAAAACCAGGGATGGTCTTCAATTTCGACAATTTCCATGAGTTCCGCATCGTTATAGATTCCGGAAATGACAAGACCACCCGCTTCCAACTGTTCGCGATAAGCATTATTGAACTCATAGCGATGCCGATGCCGCTCAAGCACATCCTCTTTACCGTAGATACGGCGAGCAAGAGTACCCTCCACCAATTGGCAGGGATAGGCCCCAAGACGCATGGTGCCACCTTTGCGGGTTACTTTTTTCTGATGCTCCATGATGTGGATGACCGGATTGACGGCATCTTCCTTGAACTCGGAAGAGAAGCAGTCTTCGATACCACAAACATTGCGCGCGAATTCCACCACAGCCATCTGCATACCGAGACAGATACCGAAAAATGGGATTTTGTTCTCTCTGGCAAATCGTATCGCAGCGATTTTGCCTTCGCTGCCGCGATGACCAAAGCCGCCAGGCACCAGAATACCGTCAACGCCTTTAAATGTGTCACCGATCCCATGTCGTTCCAGAGCTTCGGAATCGACGTAAACCAGATTCACGCGACAGTTGTTGGCAATCCCACCATGAGTCAGGGCCTCCGACAAAGACTTGTAGCTCTCTGTGAGTTCCACGTACTTACCGACAATAGCGATCGTGGTTTCCGACTCAGGTTGCTGAAAACGCTTTACAATACGTTCCCATTCCGTAAGGTCAGGAGCCTTGGTCCAGATATTCAGATAATCAATAATCCTCTCGTCAAGCCCCTCTTCATGGTAGGCGATAGGCACCTCATAAATACACTTGACGTCGCGAGCCGTAACGACAGCCTCTTCATCGACATTGCAAAACAGCGCAATTTTGGCCTTCATGTCACGGGGAATGTCCCGATCACAACGACACAACAGAATATTGGGCTGAATGCCGATCTCGCGTAATTCCTTGACGCTGTGCTGGGTCGGTTTGGTCTTCAACTCGCCGGCAGTCGGAATATACGGGACCAATGTCAAATGCACATACAGGACATTCTCTCTTCCGCGCTCGACCCGGAACTGCCGGATAGCTTCGAGAAACGGCAAGGATTCAATATCGCCGACGGTACCTCCGACTTCGACTATAGCAATATCGACATCTTTGGAATTGGCCAAAATCTTGGATTTGATCTCGTTGGTAATATGCGGAATAACCTGCACCGTGCCGCCAAGATAATCACCACGCCGCTCTTTACGAATGACGGAATCGTAAACCTGCCCGGTAGTAAAATTGGATTTTTGACTCAATCGGGCAGAGGTGAAACGTTCGTAATGGCCAAGATCCAGATCCGTTTCGGCGCCGTCATCGGTGACGAATACTTCGCCGTGCTGAAAAGGACTCATGGTGCCGGGGTCCACATTGATGTACGGATCCATTTTCTGCATGGAAACCCGCAGCCCCCGGGCTTCCATCAAGGCTCCGATAGAAGCAGCAGCAAGCCCTTTACCAAGGGAAGAAACAACACCGCCGGTGATAAACAAAAATTTGGTTTTCATAAAAAAAGCCTCCATCCGGACGGTCGCTAACGTACCACCCTCAAGGATCAAAACGAAAATTCGGATTCTACACGGAAAATTCAGAGATTTAAAGCAACAAAATCCTGTTCAGCCATTCAATGTGTCTGCAGATAGGCTTCAACCCTGGCCAGATCTTCCGGAGTGTCTACACCGAGACTGACCAACTCGGTCTCCACGACCCGGATGTCATAGCCATGCTCCAGCGCACGAAGCTGCTCAAGCTTTTCCAAATTTTCCAACGGCGTTACCGGCAATTGGGCAAACTTCAGAAGAAAATCCCTACGGTATACATAGAGGCCGATATGCCGAAACAATCCCAAGGATTGCGGCGACACATTGGGATCATCGACATTTACGTCCCGTGGGTAAGGAATCGATGCACGAGAAAAATATAGCGCAAATCCCCGCATGTCGGTCGCAACCTTTACAACGTTGGGATCACGATACTCCTGCCAGGTCAACAGGGGAGTTTTAAGGGTTCCCATGGGAATGCGGGGATCTCCGGCTAAAGGAGCGACAGCCATGTCTATCATGCGCGGATCGATAAGTGGCTCATCCCCCTGGACATTGACCACCAACTCCGTATCGAGTCTGGCCGTTACTTCTGCGAGGCGATCCGTGCCGGTAGCATGATCCGCCCTGGTCATCTGAACTTCGCCACCAAAGCTTAATACTTCCTCAGCAATACGTTGATCGTCGGTGGCCACCACCACCCTGTCGATACAGGATGCTTGGGCTGTACGCTCATAAACGCGCTGAATCATTGTTTTGCCCAATATGAGAGCAAGAGGCTTTCCCGGAAAACGCGATGATGCATAGCGGGCAGGAATAACCGCGGTAATCGACATGGCAGGATATCGTCCTTTCAAGGTAAAAATTCGTCCGTAGGGTAAGAAAACGGGAGGAGCTTGTCAAGAACGGTCCTGGGGAGT
>DIKU01000076.1:0-1014 GCA_002424645.1 Pelobacter sp. UBA5610
TTTTTTATTATTTTTCAAGCCTGTTCTTGCAACCGGCTGGAAAAGTGATAGCTTTGGTCCATGCTGTCTGGTCAAAAACTTGGCGTACCGAAAAATGGACAAGCCTCTCTCTCATCCAAGGAGAAATTCTACCATGCTGATCCAAAAAAAACAGGCGGTTATGACGTTGTTGGTGGCCGGTGCAATGATGGTTTTCGGTCTGACTGCTTGCAAACAGGAACAACCGGCCGCCCCGGAAACGGCTGCACCGGCTGTTGCGGAAGCGCCGGCCATGAATATCGTTGAAGTTGCCTCGTCGGCGGGCAGCTTCAATACCCTGGTGGCGGCGGTCAAAGCTGCCGGATTGGTCGAGACCCTTTCCGGTCCTGGACCGTTTACGGTTTTTGCACCGACCGATGAAGCTTTTGCCAAACTGCCGGCAGGAACCCTCGACGATTTGCTGAAGCCGGAGAACAAGGAACAACTGGTTAAAATCCTGACCTATCACGTGGTGCCGGGCCAGGTCATGGCGGCCGATGTGGCAGGATTGACCACCGCGACAACGGTGCAAGGGCAAAACCTGGCCATCGATACCAGTGCAGGGGTCAAGGTCAACAACGCCAACGTGGTGCAGACGGATATCGCTGCTTCCAACGGTGTCATTCATGTAATCGATACGGTGTTGCTGCCGCAGTAAGGGAGTGGTATTCGAACAAATACACAGGTACGCCGGTTTTTCCAGATACCCGGGCCATCATGGCCCGGGTTTTTTTAAACAAGATTCTTGCTTTATGGTTTGTCTGCGTAAATTCGCGCAATCTGTGACTAAAAGATTTTGCATTCGAGGGCAAAGGCATTTTTTGCCGCAGATGCACGCAGATGAACACAGATAAGATCAAAAAAAACAGCCAAGTTTTACCACCCGCTACGCTCGAGGCACAGAGGACACAGAGGAAAAACAGGAGTAAAAACTATCAAAACTGAGTTTGGGTTTAAACCATCAAGCGATTCCAGGTTTTATCTGCGTTCATCTGC
>DIKU01000076.1:1064-1278 GCA_002424645.1 Pelobacter sp. UBA5610
GCCTCGAGCGAAGCGGGTGGTGAAAAAAGGTTTATGGGTTTAAGATTTTATCTGCGTAAATCTGCGAAATCTGCGTCTCGTAGATTTTGAAGTCAAGGTCAAAGGCATTTTAGTCGCAGATGGCCGCAGATGAACGCAGACAAGGCAAAAACAGGAAAATCTTTTTCTACCACCCGTCCGCTGCGCTCTCTCGAGGCACAGAGGACACAGAGGA
>DIKU01000076.1:1318-2042 GCA_002424645.1 Pelobacter sp. UBA5610
GTTCATCTGCGTGCATCTGCGGCTAAAAGAGGGTTCAGGTTTTGATTTTCTCAGATTGTAACTCCGTGTCCTTGTGCTTCGAGCGTAGTGGGGGGGGGAACCGGTTTTTGGTTTTGATGTATCCTCCAGGGAGGATGCTACGAGGGGTTTGCGTGGTATAGTTTATTACATGTTGTCAATCCATTTCGCTCTCATTCATTTTTTCAGGAGGTACCAGCATGTATGCGATAGACGATATCGGCAGGAATACTTTGGCCATGGTGCTGGCGGGGGGCAAGGGAGAGCGGTTGAGTCCGCTGACTCAACGTCATGCCAAGCCGGAGTTGCCCTTTGGCGGGAAATACAAGATCATCGATTTTGTCCTGAGCAATCTCTTCAATTCCGGCATCAAGCGGGTCTACATCCTGACCCAGTATCGCGCCTGCTCCCTGAATCAGCATATCTGGGACTCCTGGGGTAAATGGACCGGCCTCGGCGAGTTCTACGTGCCCATTTCGCCTGAGACCAGCAGCGAAAGCGAAGCCTGGTTCCAGGGCACGGCCGACGCCATCCTGCAGTACCAGCGCTTCGTGGAATCGGCGGATACGGATTATGTGGCGGTGTTCGGCGGCGACCACATCTACAAGATGGATATCCGGCAGATGATCTATGCCCACCGCATGAACCGGGCCGACATCACCATCGCCTCCCTGGAAATGCCCGCCGAAGAGGCGCGGCGTTTCGG
>DIKU01000076.1:2171-3035 GCA_002424645.1 Pelobacter sp. UBA5610
CGGGAGGGCAAGAAACGATTTGCCGACCTCGATTTCGGCAAGCATGTGATTCCCCTGATGCTGGAGCGGGGCGACAAGGTATTGGCGTACAACTTCAACGACAACCTGATACCGGGTATGAAAACCGGAGAACGCGGCTATTGGCGGGATGTGGGAACCATTGAATCCTACTACGAGGCCAATATGGACCTGGTTCATGTTTCTCCGCAACTCAATCTCTATAACTATAAATGGCCCATTCTTACCAACCAGGGTAACTATCCTCCGGCGAAAACCGTGTTCGATGACGACGATCGTCGCGGGATGAATATCGATTCCTATGTCTGCGGCGGGTGCATCACCAGCGGGGGCATCGTGCGGCGGTCCATTCTCGGGCCGCTGTGCAAGATCAACAGCTACAGCCTGGTGGAGGATTCCATTCTGTTCGATAACGTCACCATCGGCCGGAACGCCAGGATCCGGAAGGCGATCATCGATGAAAACATGGTCATCGCCAACGGCGAAGAGATCGGTTATGACGCCGAAGCGGATCGGCGAAAAGGGTATACGGTTACGGATTCGGGAATTGTTGTTGTCGCGCGCAAAGGTTAGCCTAAATTCTCACTGCTGGTATTGCTGCATACGATTGTTGGGGGGGAGCGTTGCGCATGGGCTCAAAACTGCAGTCTGAACGGGGGGCGACGGCCACCGAGTATGCCGTGATGTTGGCATTGATCGCGGCCGTGGCCCTGGTGGCCGTCAAAGAGCTTGGTTCAGGGGTTTCGAATAGCTTTGATCCGGTTGCTGCGGTTCTTCCCGGCGATGATGGCGGTGGTGGCTCGGGTGGACCTGGTGGACCTGGTGGTTCCGGTGGTTCCGGTGGTT
>DIKU01000097.1:0-2032 GCA_002424645.1 Pelobacter sp. UBA5610
TACGGCATCGAAGTCGCCGTGGACTACACCCCCGTGCCGTGGTGGCAACTCAAAACATCCTACAGCTATCTGCAAATGGCGTTGCATATCAATAATTCTAGTGGAGCAGAGTCCTTCGAAACCGACGAAGGATTCAGCCCGCAGCATCAGGTATCGGTATTATCCAAATGGGATATCGGCGAAAAGGTTGAATTTGACGCATGGTGGCGCTATGTCGACAGCCTTCCTGCACTGGACATACCGAGCTATCATACCCTCGACTTACGACTGGCATTGCAGCTGAATTCATCCCTGGAGCTGGCCATCGTCGGTCAGAACCTTTTGGATGACAATCGCAAGGAATTCACCTCGACAACAGCCATCAGCACCGGACTGGCAAGAGGTTTTTATGCGCAACTGACGGGTCGGTTTAAATAACCGATCCACTTAAGACGTGAAGCGGATTGCGGCCCATTCCGCCTGAAATCTAAGTGATTCCAAACTATGGGGATTCTTTCAGAAAATACGATAAAGGTTCGATCCAACCGGTTCCGGTCGTTCACTCGGCTAAAAAAACCGGGCGGCGTCCTCACGCTTTTCCTGTCCCTGATACTGCTGCACGGAACACAGGGGTTTTGCCAACCGGTCTACCGGGAAGAAGTCGTCCAGTCTGCGATACTTTACAGTATTGCCCAGTTTGTCGATTGGCCGGATACAAGTTTCGAAAGCGATAACAGTCCCCTAAGGGTCTGTGTTTTCGGTGAAGACCTTCTGAAGAAAGAGCTGATGAAGTGGCAAAAACGGTCCTACTTTAACAGGCCCATTGAAATAATCGTTTTAAATGACCTGGTCGGTCTGCAAAACGCCATGCAACAATGCCAGATTCTCTATATCGCGGATAACCAACTGGATCATTCGAAGAAAATCTTATCATTAACGAAATCGCTACCAATTTTGTCCGTAGCCGATGATGACAATTTTTTCAAAAATGGAGGGATCGTTTCTTTTGTTGAAGTTGGAGGCCGCGTCAATTTTTGCTTAAATTTGGATAATGCCGCAAAAAACAAACTTCAAATCAGTTCAAAACTCTTTGGTTTGTCTTTGTCTATCATAAAAAATGGCACAGTTATGGAGCAACGATGATAAACATATCACAGACAATCATCAACAAACTGTCCATTAAAGCCAAGCTGCTTTCTATCATCGGCATTGTCAGCACCCTTACAATGTTTTTATTGTTTTCTACACTGATTTATACGCAAAGAACATTTTTGCGAAAATCCCTCCTCAAGCAAGTCACGATCATTGCCAATGATATATCCGGCAATCTTGCCGCCGCACTGATTTTTGACGACAGACAAGCCATCAGCGAAGCACTGGATAACTTCTCCAAAAAAGAACAGATTCTGCTTATCCAGATAAAAGCTAAAACGGGCGAAACCTTTACGCACTATGGCAAAGCCGATACCCCCCATATGTATCCTGTAACACCAATCCGAACATTGCTTCGACAGGGCCATGTTTTTGGCGAAACCCTTGAAATAGGTATCCCCTTGCAACACAAAAACCAGGCATTGGGAACCCTTTACATACAGGCGGACCTTTCGGATATCAGCCAAACACTGATACGCTATGCAACCTTTGGCCTGCTCGGTCTCATGGGGTCTTCGATGCTCGGTTTTTTACTTGCGATAAAACTGCAGAAAATCATTTCAAAACCGGTCGAACAACTGGCCACAGCCATGAATTCCGTTTCCCAGGATAAAGACTATTCGCGGAGAATAGCCAATAACAGAATCGATGAAATGGGTGTTCTGATCGAAAACTTCAACAACATGCTGACCCAGATTCAACATCGCGACCATGAACTGTCCGACCAGCGCAAGCATCTGGATCATCTGGCCCATCATGACTGCCTGACAGGTCTGCCTAATCGCCTGCTGTTTCGCGACCGGTTATCCCACGCCCTATCCCGCGGCCAACGCTCCGGCAATAAAGTCGGTCTTCTGTTTCTCGATCTGGACCGTTTCAAGAATATCAACGACACCCTGGG
>DIKU01000097.1:2091-2780 GCA_002424645.1 Pelobacter sp. UBA5610
GGCGATGAATTCGTGCTTGTGGCTGAAGAAATACGTGATGCACGGTCATTATCCCTGCTTGCCGACAAAATTCTTCATGCGATGACGGAGCCGTTTACCATCAACGATCAGGACTTGTTTATCACCACCAGCATCGGGATCAGTGTTTATCCCGAGGACGGGGATACGGTGGAAAACCTGATGAAATGTGCCGACGTTGCCATGTACCGTTCCAAGGAAATCGGTCGCAATACCTACCGCTTTTTCACCAATGGCATGAATGAACAGGTCGAAGAGACGTTGTTTCTTGAAAACAGCATGCGCAAAGCGCTTCAGAATGGGGAATTCATTCTCTACTATCAGCCACAAATCGATCTTTTTTCAAATACGGTGCATGGCATGGAAGCCCTGCTCCGCTGGCAGCACCCCACGCTAGGACTCATCCCTCCCGGAAAATTCATTTCGGTAGCCGAAGAAAGCGGATTGATCCTGCCCATAGGCCGATGGGTTTTAAGTACCGCCTGCAGACAGGCCAAGGAATGGCAGGAGTCAGGGCTGCCCCCATGCAAAGTTGCCGTCAACATCTCCCCCAAACAGTTTTGCCAGGCCGATCTGTGCGAGATGGTGAGCCAGGCCCTCACCGAAGCGGAACTTGCGCCGGAGTGCCTGGAAATCGAAATCACCGAAACGGCCATCATGCTCGACATGGC
>DIKU01000097.1:2968-6241 GCA_002424645.1 Pelobacter sp. UBA5610
GGAGTTATTGCGGAAGGCGTCGAAACGGAGTATCAAAAAATCTTTTTAAAAAAACGGGGCTGCCAGATAGGCCAGGGATATTACCTGAGCTATCCTATTCCTGCCGAAGATTGTCAGGAGTACCTGAAGGACAGGAACTTGCCGGCACCGATTATCAAACTTAAGGATAGATCCGAACCGATTGCCTGAACGATACAAAAGAAATGCATCCACTCCACAGAATGCGTGGCGATTTCGCCGTCATGTACCTCCTGCAGCACAAGTCTTCAGATATCACCCGACTCATAGCCACTGAACGGAATCCAGGGACTTTTTTCCAGTCCGACCATGGTCGAGTAGGAATGAAGCATGCCATAATTGGCCGACTTGACCGCATACCACTCGATATCCCGTCGACGCGCCAATTCCAATTTGATGGCGTCGACCACAAGTACACTGTTTTTTTCCTCGGCATGGACCCGCTCGATAATATGGATCTGATCTTCTTCGGTAAGAAAAGAATACAGTGGCGCCAATGCATGACGATCGACCATGTCGACGAGATCTTCCGGGTAGATATCCCTGCGGGTCATGACTTCCAGACTGATGCGGCTGAGCTGACCAAACAGCCCCCCGGGTTTTTCCCGCGACGAACCGGGGTAGGTGGTTATGCACGGCACTTCTATGCGAAAGAGAACGGTCGGTTCGCTATTGAGGGTATGGACACGCACGGCATACGCACAGCGATACCTCACCAGGCACTTCTCCCCGGACGCTGGAGTGGTCTTTTCGATGAAGTAGGGGAACTCATACTCCACGCTTACCGAGCGGGCATTGAGTTCGTGCAGATAATCGAGGGCTTGATCCTGCAATGCGCTTGCGCCGACAACACTTTTATGTCGATGCAATACCTGGATAAATCGGTCGATCCAGCGAGCTTCAAATTCCTGAAGAATACGGGCGTTGACGGTTATGCTGGCAACCGTATCCTGTCCCTGGTCATTGCGTCCGGACAACACACGGATGGGAAATTGCAAGTTGGCCATCCCCACATCTTCGATCACGCGTTGCTGATTTTCCATTACCATCCTCCTCGCCTGAGCGTCTTAGGACGCCGTTTCGCCTGCAACTCTTATCATTAAAAAAAAAGAGTCCTTAATGGATGCTTGTGGGAAAGCACGGCACATCGAGTATAATGAAAAGTAATAGCAAATGGCCTTAAGCACCCTAAACCAAAGGATATCACCATGGAACTGCCTGTCTATATCACCGTGGAAGAAGTACAGAGGGTCTGCAAAGCTCTGGATATCAGAGACTGGACATGTCTGGACAAGGTTGAAGTCTCGGAAGACGAAGCCGGCATGATCCTGGCCAACACCGACACGGCGGGGCTGAAAATCCCGTTGGAAGATTTTCGGGCCGGACTGGAGGTTGAGCTTGAGCACGGCACCATGTATCCGGCAGCCAACGTGACCAACAACCACCCCCTGTTGACCGCCCGCATCGTCGTCGCGCACCTGCTCGAAACCATGGACTATTACAAACGCCTTGAAGTAGCCGAACTGGAGGGGGATCTGCATAAGGCCCTGACAGCTGGCCAGCATCAAAAAGCCGCCAACTACTACCGGCGCCTGCTGGCCGCTCGCCAGGTGCTGGTTGCGGCGGAAAAAGACTCTCTCGGTTCAAATAACCCCTCATGACGGGCCAGCACCGCGCCAGCGGGGTCCTGTTGCACCCGACCTCCCTTCCGGGACCACACGGCCTGGGCGACCTGGGAACCGAAGCCTGGCGATTCGTCGATTTTCTTGCCGGGGCGAGGCAGAGCATCTGGCAGATACTGCCTCTGGGACCAACAGGCTACGGCCATTCGCCCTACAGTGGCCTGTCGGCCTTTGCCGGCAATCCTCTGCTGGTTTCCCTCGAGCGGTTGGTGGAAGAAGGGGATCTGGAAACAGAAGACCTGGCGGGAGTGAACCTGGAGGAGGGGGTGGCGCATTTCGGGTTTGTCGACCCTTTTAAAACCCGACTGCTGCGCAAGGCAGGCAAACGTTTCCGCGATGAAGCCTCGGCCCGGCGCAAAACCGACTTTGACACTTTTTGCCGGGACCAGGCCAGTTGGCTGGAGGACTTCGTGCTGTTCTGCGCCCTGCGGCGAAAATTCGGTGATCAGCCGTGGCAACAATGGCCCCAGCCTTTAAGAGCAAGGCAACCGGAGGCCTTGGAGCAGGCCCGGGAAGAACTGTCCGACAGCCTGTATTACCATCGCTACAGCCAGTTCGTGTTTTTTGAACAGTGGTTGGCCCTGCGCGATTATGCCAACCGGCGGGGAGTGCAGATTTTGGGTGACATGCCGATCTTTGTGGCGCTTGATTCAGCAGACGTGTGGGCGCGTCCCGATCTGTTCCATCTGGACCCGCAGTTGCAGCCGACGGTGGTGGCCGGCGTGCCGCCCGATTACTTCAGCGCTACAGGCCAACACTGGGGCAACCCTCTGTATCGGTGGGAAGCGCATCAACAGGATGATTTCGCCTGGTGGCGGGACCGGCTCGCGTGGAACCTGCAACAATGCGACCTGCTGCGCATCGATCATTTCCGTGGTTTCATCGCCTGCTGGGCGATTCCGGCCGGAGAAAAAACCGCCATCAACGGCCAGTGGCGGGAAAGCCCCGGCGAGGCCCTGTTCTCCACCCTGCAGCATAAGTACCCGGCATTACCGCTGGTGGCCGAGGACCTGGGCATCATCACCCCCGAAGTCGAGCACCTGCGTGACCGGCTTGGTCTGCCCGGTATGAAGATACTGCAGTTTGCCTTCGATTCCGGCCCGGACAACCCCTACCTGCCCCACAACCTGCCGGTACATTGCATCGTCTACACCGGCACCCATGACAACGACACAACCCTCGGCTGGTGGCAGTCGTTGGATCAACCGATCCGCACCGAAACCGCTGCCTACCTCGGCCGGTCCTCAGTTAACATGCCCTGGGACCTTATCCACCTTGCCTGGTCGAGCGTCGCCCAACTCGCCATCTGCCCGCTGCAGGATCTGCTGGCACTGGATGGCGAGGCGCGCATGAACCGCCCCGGCCGGGCCGATGCCAACTGGGGTTGGCGCTACCTGCCGGGCGCGCTGACCTCGGAACTGCAGCAGCGCCTGGGGGACATGACCCGCCGCTTCGGCCGGGCGCCAAAGTACGGAGAAAACTGAATGGGGCAGCAAAAACATTAAGAACCATCTCGCGCTCGTTCGCTTCGCTCACTCAAGCCACAGAGTCCACGGAGAAAAACAATTCTCGG
>DIKU01000131.1:0-12515 GCA_002424645.1 Pelobacter sp. UBA5610
TTTTTGGTGTCTTATTTCAATAGGGGAGAGACATGGAAGCCATGTGCTCTCCCCTTGGTATGCCTAAAAGTAGCGGCGGGCGCCCAGATACTTTTTGGTGGTGCCAGGGCGTGCCAGTTCGGCGATTTTGATTTCGTCATTGCGCTTAGGGGCGTGGACAAATTTGCCATGGCCAACATAAATGCCGACATGGCTGACCTTATTGTTGTGACCGAAAAACACCAGGTCACCGTCAACCAGTTCTTCCTGTGGGATATGCTGGCCGACTTTGAATTGTTCCGCCGAGGTCCGGGGGATGTTGACGCCGCATAAGTAGTAGACCGATTTGACGAATGCGCTGCAATCCAGCCCTTCTACAACGGTATTCCCGCCCCATTTGTAGGGGATGCCGACGAACCGTTCCGCAGTTCTGGCGGCGATATCGCCCATTTCGGTGTCATGTTTCTGTTTTTTTGTCGGTTTGATTGGCGCAGCCGGGGGGGCGCTAGTACTCACTACAGGATCAGCGGGGGCCACAGGGGCCACGGGTTCGACGGTATCCGCTGTCAGTGGTTGGATATTCTTGGCCAGGGGGGAAGCGATGTAATAAGAATCCACGAGTTTGGAAACAGCCAGTTCCTTGACCGCTTTTTTGGCTTCGCTGCGGGTCGCATAGTTTCCGAACCGCACGGCGAAAACATTATTTTCCTTTTTAAAATAATAGGCCTCGATGCCTTTGTCCTGAAGTTTGGAGGCAAGTCGTTCGGCATTGTCAACCTTGGAAAAAGCACCGACCTGCACGCTATATCCCAACTTGCTTATTTCGGCGACCGGCTCGGCCCAGGCCGATCCGGAGATGACGGCAAATGCAACAGCCCCTATGACCCACTTTTTCATCTGTTCCGTGACCATTAATCTTCCTCGGACGTAAATGACATTCGCCTGGAATGCCTGTGATTTATATCTGGAAATTGGTTTGAGAGATGCCGCAACGGGAATCCGCCGCGGCCATAATCAATAATGCATTATTGTATGCAAAGGCAACGAAAATCGCAATGGTGGTCTCGGAAAAACTTTAAGGTCACCGGGATGTCGGTTATTTTGGGTAGGAAGCCACTGTAAAAGACCGTGGTAGCTGGCCGTGAGGGATTGACGGGGTTTTGATTTCTGTGATCGGCTGCCTCCAAATGGTGTCCAGTGTTGATCTGAATGACGATTGGTGAGAGTATGTGATCCGTATACGCAACCTCTACTGATGAAGACGGAGAATGAATCAAATGTGTGTTTCCAAGAATATGAACCATACCTTGCAGGATATTGAACTGCGCCGCAGTATTCGCTCCTTTACGGATAAGCCGGTTCGCGAAGAAGATTTGATGGCAATTTTACGTGCGGCCAACCATGCGCCCTCAGCTCATAATCAGCAATCATGGCGATTTATAGTGATTCGCGGGGAACGAAAAAGAGCTCTCGCCAGCCTGGTGAATGCCCGGGCCGGGGATTTTCCCAAGGCGGCTTCTGTGTTGTTGCGTATGGCGGCCAGGAGTATCAATTCCGCGCCGGTAGTAGTTGTTGTGGCGAATACCGGCACGCTGATCAATCATGGTACCGAGTTGTTTCAGATAGATCACCAACAAGCGGTGGATTTTTTCCAGACCATGGAGATTCAAAGTTCGGCGGCAGCGATTCAAAACCTGCTTCTGGCAGCAACGTCACTCGGTCTGGCAACTGTATGGCTGGGGGTGCTGTTTCTCATGAAGGATGAGGTGCTGCGCTTTATGGGAGAGCAAGAGGGTGAGTTTATGGCGGTTATTCCGGTAGGCTATGCAGGTAAAGCTGGGAAATCCCCGAAAAAGATCGCATGTGAAATGATGGTGAAGTGGATGGATTGATGCGGCCCCGTATATGCTCTTGTGGAATGATATCTTTGAGGTCCCTTCTGTTTTTCCGGCGGGACCTTTATGGTATCTGGTCGGTAGCGATTATCTGGTTGGTGTGGCCGGACAAAAAATACTCGACCTTTTCCACTGGCATCGGCCGGGCAAAATAATAGCCTTGCATTTCGAAGCAGCCCCGTTGACGTAAAAACATCATTTGCTCCTCTGTTTCGACACCTTCGGCAATCACCTTCAGTCCGAGCCGGTCAGCCATAGCCATGATGGTTTCGACAATGGCTGCGTCGTCCTTGTCGGCTGGAATGTCCCGGACAAAATCCTGGGCAATTTTTATCCGGTCGATGGGAAAGTTCTTCAGGTAACTCAGGGAAGAGTACCCGGTGCCGAAATCGTCTATGGAAATCTGGATGCCGCGCAGTTTAAGATCGACCAGGAGTTCGATGGCGTTATCAAGATTTTCCATGAAGACGCTTTCGGTGATTTCCAGCTCCAGAAAGTGAGGTTCCAGTCCGGTAAGTTCCAAAACCTTTTCAATGCGTTCCACCAAACCGGGTTGTCTGAATTGTTGGGCCGACAAGTTGACGGCCATGCGCATGACGGGAAAGCCCATGTGCCGCCATTTCATGGCCTGATGACAGGCTGTGTGCAATACCCAATCGCCGATGGCGTGGATCAGTCCCGTTTCCTCAGCTACGGGGATGAACATGCCGGGCGGGATTATCCCTGTTTCCGGATGCTGCCAACGCACCAGCGCCTCTACGGCGATAATGTTTCCGGTTCGCAGGTCGACCTGAGGTTGGTAGACCAGGAAAAATTCTTCATTTCTTATGGCGCGGCGTAATCCGGCTTCGAGATGATGGCGTTCGATGACCTTGCTGTGAATTTCTTCGGTGAAAAAGCGATAGGTGTTGCGGCCCGATTTTTTTGCTTCATACATGGCCATGTCAGCATGTTTCAGCAGGGTTTCCGAATCCCTGCCGTTTTGAGGGAACATGGCAATGCCGATACTGCCAGATGTAAAAAACTGGCATTCGCCCAAATCGAAGGGGGTTTCGCTCATAGCAGCGAGTATCTCGTCTGCTCTGTGGGCGGCATCCGGAAAATTATGCACGTCGTTCAGTACCAGCACGAACTCATCCCCACCTAGCCGAGCCAGGAGGTCTTTACCGCTGAGAATATTGCGAAGCCGGGAGGTAAGCTGTACCAGCAACTCATCGCCTTTGGCATGGCCGCTGGTGTCGTTAATCTGCTTGAAGTCGTCAAGGTCCAGCATGTATACGGCTATCCCAGCAGATTCTGTGGATGCTTGATCGAGGGCCAGCTCCATATGTTTCTTCAGGGCGATGCGATTGGGAAGTCCTGTCAACGCATCGCAATAGGCAAACTGTCTGATTTCCCGATCACTGGCTTTTTTGCTGGTGACATCGCTGAAGTAAGCTGTCAGTGACAAGGGCCTTTGCGAGGCGTTTGTGGTAACAAAGGCCTGTACTTCCAATTCAAATACGGAGCCATTGTTTCTTTGGGCTAGCAACTCTCCTTGCCATGTCCCTTCGGTCCTGAGTAGCTGTATAGCACGCCAGCCTTCCTGAGGCCGTTTTAAAAAGGACGTGAACGGTCTGCCCAGCATTTCCGGGGCTGAAGTGTAGCCGAAAAGTTCCAGCATGGCCGGGTTGGCATAGGTGACGATACCTTCCAGAGTGGCCATGCCTACAGGATTGCTTGATGAGTCGATGGCATATTGGGCAAGGAGAAGTTTCTCCTCGGCCAACTTGCGGTCGGTAATTTCACGGATGGTTGACCTTAGCCCCAGAAGATTGCCGTTGGTGTCGCAAATTTGGCGACACAGGTGTTCAACCCAGCGAGTTTCCGAACGTGCTGTGATGATTCGAAATTGGCGAAAGCTTGGACTTTCATGGCAAAGGGACAGCGTATAGAGGTCTTTATCCTCAGGATGAACTATTTTTTCGAGAAGACCATGATCTTTCTGGAAGTCATCAGAGCCATAGCCTGTGATACGTTCGCAAGAGGGGGACGAGTAGATCAGTTTTCCGTCCGGTGCCGACCAGAATTCCCAATCGTAGGTGAAATTGGCAATTGTTCGAAATAGTTTCCCCTTTTCGCGCAACGATTTCGTCGTTTTTTTGCACTTTTTGATAGCACTTAAAAGGGCTAACACCAACAATGAAAATACGCTGCCAATAATCAGGCTAATCTGCACGCAGCTCAGGGAGGACATGTCCTGGTCGAGGGGGCTGCTGAAACCATTTCCGGGCATGACGAGCTGAAACCCCAGAGCCAACATGCAGGAGGCTTTTTGTCGGGTTGTAAAAAGGGTGCCACGGGTTATTCTGGTTTGCATTCGATAAACCTCGGATAGGTGCCGTTTGTTGAATTTATCGTTTTTAAAACAGTTTTTCTCCCGCGTCAAAAAACAAAAAAAGCACCCGAAGGCCCTGGGGTGCCAGGGATTTCGGGTGCTGTATGAACGGTAGAATTGTAAGTTTTTATATAGGTTCATTTCTTCGGTAACCCGGCTATCCTTTGGAAAGGACCCGTGGCTTTGCGTCACCGGGTCACCCCGGTTTTGCCAGTGTCGGAAATTTGTATGGCCCCATAATAGCCAGTCAATTTGAAATGTCCACAAAAATAATTAAAAAAAAGATGCAAAGTGCCGAAAAGACAGATACCGATTTCTTTTGTTTTTTTCAGATGAGGCAATTATGCAAAATGGGGATGGTATTGACACGATTCCTGCAACATGGGCTTGTTAACTTGAGAACTATGCTAAAACCCGGTTTTTAACAAAATATTGACAGCCTGAAAAGGGATGTTCCCTGGTTTTGGGTAGTGTGGTGGACTTTTAAACGGTCTGCTGACGTTTCGTCGAATTTCGCGGAGAGTCAAGATTATGAAACAATATGCTTCACAGGAAATTCTGTTGGAAAGCGGTACCAACGAAATGGAGATCCTTGAGTTTTATCTTGGGGGGCAATCCTTCGGCATCAATGTTCAAAAATTGCGGGAGATCATCTGTTACGATCCTGCCAAGCGAACTGCCATGCCTGAATCTCTGCCCTCTGTTCTCGGGGTTTATATGGTTCGCGGAACGTCCATCCCGCTCGTCGACCTGACCAGTCATCTGCGGCAGCGCACCGCGGTGGCGCCGGACGCCGATGCCCGCTGTATCGTACTGGTTTGCCAGTTCAATCAAAAGGTGACAGGGTTTCTTGTTGATGGTGTGAACCAGATCCATCGGGTCAATTGGCAGAATGTCGAGCCTATGGCATCTCTCATTGAAAGATTCCGCCCTCGTTTCACCGGCACCATTCATGTCGAGGATCGTGAAGTCCTGATCGTTGATCTCGAACACATCGTGGCCGAGGTTGATCCGGAAATGAATATGTCATTCGACCATGAAACGGACACTGTTTCGGATTCACTTGAGTTGCTGAAACGTGAGAACGTCGGGTTGATGCTTGCCGAAGATTCCGTGATTATTCGTATCGGCATTCAAAAGGTGTTGACCAATGCCGGATATACCAATATCAAAGCGTTTGCCGACGGGGAGGAGTGTTATCAGGAACTGGTGCGCCTCAAGGAACAGTCGGGCACCGAAGCGGAATTTTTGCATCATACACGGTTGCTGATCACCGATATCGAAATGCCACGCATGGACGGACTTACCCTGTGTCGCAGGATTCGTGAAGAGTTGGGATTCAAGAATCTTAAAATTATCATGTTTTCCTCCTTGGTTACGGATCAGATGGCCCATAAGTGCAGTTCGGTCGGTGCGGATACCTGGATCAGTAAACCTCAGATTCCTACATTGGTAGAACTTGTCGATGGTTACTGTCTTGGCGAAAAATCATCAGTTAAACAGTAATCATGTTTTTATGAGTTTACATTGCGAGATATTTCGGCCAATTTATTTGCAGCAAGGTCGAATGATTGTCGATAATTATATTTATTGATAACTTGGAAATACTTAATTACATGTGGTTCCTGTATAGAATTTAAATAAAAGCGGGTTGATATTTCAAAATTACATTGCTATAAATACCAAATAGGTAACATTATTGTAACGGCAAACTCACAGTGATGTGGGGACGCAAAGCCATGGGTCCTTTTTTCAGGATCGCCAGGTTGCATAATGGATAAAAAAAAACAAATAAAAGCCCATCTCTCACCTCGGAGATGGGCTTTTATTTTTGGATTAGAATATACAAAGTGAGTAGCGCTGTACTGTTTTGTCATATAATCAATCACAGGAATTAGTTATGAGTGTTGTCTCTCCACGGTCTACTGCTTTTCAAATACTTCAAGATACCATCCGCCTGATGCCAAATTGCCTTGCCATTGTTGATCGAAGCAGACGTATTGTCGCTTGTAACTGGTTTGGCCTGGACTCTTTTCCAAAAAATCTGAAACATGCTCATCTCTTTTGTCATGAAATTTTTGACATAGAGCCGGGGCAGTCTTGCCAAACCTGTGTCATTGATGCGGTTTTTGCCAGCGGAAAACCGGGCAGTTTCGAAAAACCCCTGCCACACAATGGTGTCGTACATGTTGAAGCGTCTCCTGTCTTTGATGAAACTGGACAAGTTGCTTTTGCTGTTCAGCAGTTGAATTTTTCTGCATTTCAGCCATATCCCGAAGATGAACTTGCGAATACGACGCGGGTCATGGACACGTCTAAAACGCCTTTTAGTGTAGCCGATACAGACGGGAAAGTGATGTACGTCAATGCGGCTTTTCTTGACATGTGGGGCTACCATCACAAATCTGAAATTATCGGGCAGAATGTTTCTTGTTTGTGGAGTAGGGAAGCAGAGGCAGCACCTGTCCTTGAAACGCTCCAACAACAGGAATATCTTTCTGCTGAAATGATCGGCAAAACCCGGAATGGCGAACAAATTCGCGCACAGGTGTCCGGGTCGCTTATAAGAAATTCAGGGGGGAATTCATCCTGTATCTGGGTCTCTTTTCTCAATATTACGCAGTATAAGGATGTTGAGCAGCAACTGTATCACAGCGAGGTCCGATTCCGGGATATGGCCGACTGTCTGCCTCAGACCATCTTTGAGGCCGATACTCTCGGTCGCATTACTTTTGCCAACGCCTATGCTTTTCAGTTGTTCGGTTACAGTCAGGCGGATATCGATGCAGGGATAAATATTGTGCAGGTCCTTGCTCCCCAGGACAGGTTGAAAGCCATGGGGCTGGTGCAGAAGGTTCTCCAGGGAGAAATGGAAGTCCGGGCGGAAGTCGATGCCTGTCGTCGTAACGGGAGTACTTTCCCGGCCCTGGTCTGCGCTAATCCGATCGTTCGGGAAAAAAGCATCGTAGGGTTTCGCGGCACGCTGATGGACGTAAGCGAACAAAAGCGTATCGAAAAATCATTGCGAACCAGTCAGGCGCGTTATCGCGCTCTGGTCGAAAACCAGGTGGAACTTGTGATGCGCTGGTTGCCCGACACCACACTTACCTACGTGAACCCGGCCTATTGCCGATTTTTTGAAAAATCCGAAGACCAGCTTATCGGTCAGAAGTTTTTGAATCAGGTGCCGGAGATTTACCATAAATATCTCGCTCGGCAGATTGCGGCGGTGCTTGAAAAGCCCCAAACAGTATATACCGAATTCCAGTCCATCGCCGCCGATGGACGGCCTGCATGGCATCGCTGGAGCGATACCCCCATTGTTGGTCAGGATGGCAAGGTGGTTGAATTTCAATCGGTAGGGATGGATATCACCGAACTTAAACAGGCTTATCAGCGATTGCACCGGAGCGAATTACGCTACCAGCATCTGGCCCAGCATGATCCGTTGACCGGGTTGCCCAATCGTGTGTTGCTGTTTGATCGCCTTAATCACGTGGTTTCAAAGTGCCGACGTTTTGGACGGGCTTTTGCCCTGCTGGTGGTCGACCTGGATCGCTTCAAAAGGGTTACCGATGCGCTTGGTCATGACGGGGCAGACCGGGTGTTGTGCCAGATCGGTAAGCGTTTCGGGGAACTTGTGCGTGAATCCGATACCCTCGCCAAGATGAGTGGCGATGAATTCGTCATTGTTTGCGATGAAATTAATAGTGCCGAAGGACCTTCGGTTTTGGCGCAAATGTTGTTGGACAGCCTGTCTGTACCTTTTGAAATAGACGGTCACATCCTTTCGCTGTCGGCCACGGTCGGTATTTCCTTCTGGAAAGATGGCATAAGCAGCATCCAGAGCCTTGTGCATGAGGCGGATCTCGCCATGCAGGAGGGCAAACGGCAAGGCGGTAACCGTTACCTTTTTTTCAACCGCCAGATGAGCGAACGTACCAAGGGTGAAATTTGCGTGGAAGGCCTTCTGCGTCAGGCTATCAAAAATGATGCCCTGCATCTGGTTTTTTTGCCGCAAATCGATCTGGCTTCCGGTATCACTGCAGGCATTGAAGCCCTGGTACGGTTGAACGACCCTGAAGGTAACAGTATTCTTCCAGGCGAGTTCGTTCCCATTGCAGAAAAAACCGGGTTAATTCTGGAGTTGGGAGATTGGGTTCTGGAAAAAGCCTGTGAGCAGAATTGTCGTTGGCAGGAGGCGGGTTTTGTTCCGACCGTCATAACCGTCAATATTTCCCCTGAACAGTTCACGCAATCCGATTTTGCCAATAGGGTCATGGATGTACTGGTTAAAACAGGGATGAAACCTTGTTGGCTTGAACTTGAGATCAATGAACGCGCCATCATGGAGAATGTGGTTCACGCTATCGAAGTGATGGAAACCTTGACCAGGGTCGGTGTCCGTTTTGCTATCGATGATTTTGGTAAAGGGTTTTCTTCTCTGGCGCATCTGCGCCATTTGCCTGTTTCCAAATTGAAAATAGACCGAACTTTTACCCGGCATGTGCCGGAAAATGTTCTGGATGTCAAACTGGTCAACACGGTTGTTGCCCTGGCGCGCAGTTTGGGGGTTCAAACGGTTGTGGAAGGGGTGGAGAGCGATGCGCAACGTGAATTTTTCCGGGAACTACAGTGCGATCTGGCGCAGGGCTATTTATTCGGTCCGCCAAAATCCGCAAGGGAGATCTACGATTTTCTCATATGTCGTGAGGGGAACGACTCTGCGGGTATTTGATTTGTAACGCATTTCTTGAATGGCTTAGCGGTGGGGGCTTCCTGCTGCCGTTGCCATTATCCGGAGGGGTGTCCATTGGGCCATGCTTCCTTTGTTTTACCCTTGCGTGGTGCATCACCATGTTTTTCTGCCTCCGGCGAAGGCCCGCAGGTGCGGTTGCGTCCGGTATCCTTGGCCTGATAAAGAGCTTTGTCGGCCTGTGAAAGCAGCGTGTGGATACTCGGATCCTGTGGGTTCACTGTGGCCAGACCCAGGCTGATTCGCATGTGTATAACACCGCGATCTGTCTTAAGCTCGGTGCTTTCAATGCTCTGACGGATGCGCTCCGCGACCGACCAGGCCTTGTTCAGATCTGTCGACAGGCACAGGATGGCGAACTCTTCTCCACCGATCCTGGCCAGGATATCGGTTTCGCGTAATTGGGGACGAATGGTGTTTGTCAGATGCTGCAATGCCCGGTCCCCCTCGATATGGCCAAAACGGTCATTGATGGCTTTGAAATGATCGATATCGAGGGAGATCAGGGAGAGGTCGCATTGACGACGTCTTGCCAGTTCATATTCATTTTTCAGCCTCTGCATGAAGTAGCGTCGGTTATAAGCGCCCGTCAGATCGTCCCTTTCAGAAAGGCGCTGCAGGCGTTCTTCCATCGCTTTTTGTTCGCTGACGTTGATGGCGAGCCAAACAGCCGCCGGCTTTTTGCCGGGGTGAGAAGCTACCGGATAGACCCGTCCATGAAACCATTGTGGTCCTGCCGGGCCATTTGTTTCGGTGACGCAGACCTCGGCGGAATCAAGGATATAGTCGCATGTCTGCAGGGTTCCGGTATCGATGGCTTTTCGCACCACATCAAGAAAGAGTTTCCATTTTTCTTCCGGCAGGACATCCTGCATGTAACACCCGATCAGTCCTTGTCCTGAATCGTAATGGGATCGTGATCGGCCTCCGAAAACGTTCACATATCGACCGTCATAGTCGAGTACAAAAATCGGTGCCGGCAGCGAATCCGCCACGGCCTGAATCTGATCATACAATTCACTGCATGTGTTGTCCTGATCCATAGATCTCCTTTTCGCACATTGGATTAAAGTATACGCCGATTGAGTTGAAGTCTCCAGTGTTTTGCCTTTTTCACGAGGGGTCCAGGGTAAAGTTTTGAGTGAAAAAAAGACCCGCTGTTTGGATACACAGTCAAGGGCGGCCTAACCGGTCTGCTGTGGAAAGGGTTTTTAGCAGTGTGGAATCTCTGACGAAAATGCCCGCTATATAACAAAAATCGAAAAAGGTCTATCCTTTAACGTGTTTGCATGTTGCCGTATTTTCAGTGTTTTTATTTCTGTGGGATATATTCCTTGAACAATTGCGGCAATTTTGTTAAAAAGGGCGTTCTATTTTATCTAAAAGGAGGGCTCTGTCTATGGGGCTTATGACTGGTAAACGCGGCATTATTTTTGGCGTGGCGAATGAACTCAGTATTGCCTGGGGGATCGCGCAGCAGCTGCATGCTGCCGGGGCCACTCTGGCATTTACTTATCTCAATGGTGCTCTTGAAAAACGTGTCCGTCCTCTTGCCGAGAGTGTGGATGCCGATCTTATCCTGCCTTGTGATCTCGCCAAGGATGAGGATATCGAAGCGGTATACGAAGAAGTTGGCAAGAAATGGGGCAAGATCGATTTCGTCGTCCACGCGGTGGCCTTCGCCAATCGTGATGATCTTAAAAATCCCTTCAGCCAAACCAGTCGCGCCGGTTTCAGTCTGGCCATGGACATCAGTGCTTACACCCTCGTCGCTGTGACCCGTGGTGCATTGCCTCTGATGACCGAAGGCGGCAGCATTATCACTCTGTCTTACCTCGGCGCCGTTCGCGCGGTACCCAACTACAACGTCATGGGCGTGGCCAAGGCCGCACTGGAAGCATCGACCCGCTACCTGGCTGCCGAAGTGGGCGCGAAAAACATCCGTGTTAACGCTATCTCGGCCGGTCCTATCAAGACCCTGGCTTCTTCCGCAGTGGGGCAGTTCAAAGAAAAACTGCGCATCATGGATGAAGTCGCGCCCTTGCATCGTACCGTCACCCAGGAGGAAGTCGGGAAATCGGCTCTTTACCTGCTGTCCGATCTTGCCAGTGGTGTTACCGGTGAGGTGCACTATGTCGATGCCGGTTTCAACTTTGTCGTCGGCTAGGTCGAAATGACAGTGCTTAAAAACTGTTTATCAGCAAAAGGACCTTTAGGGGTCCTTTTTGTTTTTTAAGGATCGAATGCTAGTTCACGGAAACTTAACCGGGTTAAAATCCAGCCAGATCAAGGCGTTGGAGCGGATCTATCGACGACGGGTGCCCGGCGATCAGGTCATTACGCCGGAGTTGGCCCGCTATCTTACCGAGCAATCTCTGGAGATCCGGCGTCAGATCGGATTGATAATCGACCGTAGCGGTACGGTGCGGTATGTGATCGTCGGAGACGATCGTGAGATCGTGATCCCCGACTTGTCTGACTATGGTCGAGGCCGCAGTGGTCTGCGCGGGTTGCGCTGTGTCCACACTCACCTGGCCGGGGAGTCGTTGAGTGAGGACGATCTGACCGACCTGGCGCTGCTGTGCCTCGATCTCATGGTGATGATCGGAGTTGGTGAGCATGGCCTGCCCGGACGGGTTGAATATGCTCATCCCATGCCTCCCAATCCTGAAGGGAAAACCGTTGAGATCACGGTCGTTCCCTCGGTGTACGACCTTGATCTGGATCCAGGTAGAGTCTTGCGTTCCCTGGAGCAGGAACTCGAAAGCAAGATATCCGAAACTGTCGATCTTTCCGATCCAAGGGAAAAAGGGATTCTTATATCCGTCAGTCAGCAACCGCGTTATGAAGTGGAAGATTCTCTCGATGAATTGGCCGAGCTGGCGCGTACCGCTGAGGTATTGGTTCTTGATCGGTTTATTCAACGGCCGCGTCAGGTAAATCCCAAATACCTGCTCGGGGAGGGGAAGATCAAGGAGGTCATTATCCGGGCCTTGCAGCAGGGGGCCACATTGTTAATTTTTGACCAGGACCTTAGCCCGGCACAGGTGCGTGCTATCGCTGAAATCACCGATCTCAAGGTTATCGACCGCTCTCAGCTGATTCTTGATATCTTCGCCCGCAGGGCGCATACCCGCGACGGTAAGGTTCAGGTTGAACTGGCGCAGCTTAAGTATATCCTCCCGCGCCTTGTTGGCCGTGGTATCGCCTTTTCGCGGCTTATGGGTGGCATTGGTGGTCGCGGTCCCGGGGAAACCAAGCTGGAAATCGATCGTCGTCGCATTCGTGACCGCATTACCCGCCTTGAAAACGAATTGAAAAATCTTTCCAAGGGACGTTTGCAGCGACGACAGCGCCGGATTCGTTCAGGCGTGCCGATTATTTCCATCGTTGGTTATACCAATGCCGGCAAGTCGACTCTGCTCAACGCTTTGACGCAAAGCGATGTTTTTACCGAAGACCTTTTGTTTGCCACACTCGATACCTCCAGTCGGCGATTGCGCTTTCC
>DIKU01000131.1:12634-16813 GCA_002424645.1 Pelobacter sp. UBA5610
CACGGTTTGAGGAGCATATCGTAGCAGTGGAAAAAATCCTTGAAGATCTCGATCTGGGGATGATTCCCCGCCAGCTCGTTTTCAATAAAATGGATCTTGTATCGGTTCAACAGGTCCGGGCGTTATGTCGTCGTTTTGACGCTCTGTCGGTCAGTGCTCGTGACCGCAAAACCTTTGAACCCCTACTGGAAATGCTCGAAGGCCGTTTCTGGCCTCGGGAAATGGAAGGGCCGGATTGAAATCCGGTGAAAGTGAATAAATGGCAAAAAAATATATCGTATTTTTACTCATGGGGCTGATGGCTGGTTGTCAGATGCCTGTATGGCCTGGTTCGGGGCCAGCGGATGCCGGTAAAAAATCAGCGGCGCGACCAGGGTCTGCTCTGAAAAATGCAGGACAGGTCAAATCGCTTGCCGGGTTGACGGTCGCGGATGGGCTGGACGAGGTCGTCGATGAAGAAGAGCCCATCGCCAGTGAGTTGGAGGATGTGGCGGATGGCTGTGTCGTCTCTGTTGACCCCGAAACCCTTGAGGACATGGAACTTCTTTCGGATGTTGACAAACTGCCGCCGGAAGACGAAGGGGTTACAGCGGTCGAAGGCGATCAGGTTTATGATATTTCCGTGGTTGAAAACCAAAAAGTCCGCTATTTCATTGACTACTATGCCAATCGCGGCAGTCGTGGATTCCGGCGTTGGCTTGAACGCTCGGGGCGCTACCTGCCTATGATGCAGGCCATATTTGCCGAAGAAGGGTTGCCCAAGGATCTGACTTATCTTGCCATGATCGAATCCGGTTTCAACGAAAAGGCGTGCAGTCGTGCCAACGCCGTGGGGCCTTGGCAATTTATGGCCGGAACCGGCAGGATGTATGGTCTGCAAAACGAATGGTGGCGGGATGAGCGGCGCGATCCGGTTAAGTCCACGATAGCCGCCGCCCGTCATCTTCGGGATCTTTATGTACGTTTTGAAGGCGACTGGAACCTCGCCATCGCTGCGTACAATGCCGGGGCCGGCAAGGTCGGTCAGGCCATCCGGAATTCAGGAAGTCGTGACTTCTGGAAGCTCAGCAGGGAAGGGCATTTGCCTACCGAAACCCGGAATTATCTGCCTAAACTTTTTGCGGTGCTGCATATTGCTAAAAATCCGGCAAAGTATGGTTTTGAAAACATTCAATATCAGGAACCTCTGGTTTATGACGAAGTCACCTTATCGAGTAGTACAGATCTTGATATCGTTGCCCGGTTGTGTGGTGTGGACAATGAGGCTATTCAAAAACTCAATCCCGAGCTGAAACGCTGGTGTACGCCGCCTGACACCAAAGAGTATACGTTGCGGATTCCCGCTGGTACGCGTGATGCCTTTTTGAACGCCTATACGGAGATTCCCGCCAACCAGCGCTCAAATTACAGTCATTATCGGATTCGCTCAGGTGATACGCTCGGTGCTTTGGCTGCGCGTTTTGGAGTCAAGACCCGGGATATCATGACTTTGAACCGTATCAAAAGCCCGCGCAGCTTGCGGATTGGGACGGATATTATCCTGCCGCTGAGTCCCGATTATACTCAGAATGCTCTGGCTTCTTTTGGGGATGACTCTGATCGCAACCCGGCGAAATCCCACAAAGTCCGACAGGGTGACACTTTATGGAAGATAGCACGTCGCTATGACATGACCCCTGATCAATTGGCCGCCAAAAACGGCATAAGCGTCGATACGGTGTTGCGTCCCGGTAAGGTTTTGAAGGTGGCAGGCAGCACCACGGCATCGAGCAGGCCCTCCGGGACCTACAAGGTTCGTTCGGGTGATAATTTATGGTCCATTGCCAAGCGCTTCGGGGTAAGCACGGATCGATTGTGCTCCTGGAACGATATGGGCAAGGCCAGCGTATTGAAACCCGGCATGGTTCTAAAAATATCCGGTGTTGCTACGGAGAAACAACCTCGGAAAATCGTGTATCACGTACGTTCCGGTGATAGCCTGTGGAGTATCAGTCGACGCTTCAGTTTGCCCGTTGGCAAGATCAGGAGCTGGAACCGTCTCGCCAGCAACCAAGTGCTGCGTCCCGGGCAAAAACTGACCCTTCATGTCGATTCTGAATACCGGGGATAAGGTTTTGACATTTTTTTTGGGCGTTGCTACACTGACCGATGCATTGTATGTTAACCATGTGAAAGGATCCTCCCGTTTATGATCAATCTGGCAATTTCATTGGCAGTGTATTTAGCTGTTGTCGGCCTGCTACAGATAACCGTCGGTCTCGATACCTGGATTAATGCCCTTATCGGTCTGGCTGTTTTTGGTGTGGTCTATTTTCTGTTGAGTCGTCGTGTGCTTAAAAAACTTACGGCGGTAATGGAAGAGGTTCAGCGGGATATGCTGGCCGGAAGAGCTGAAAAGGCTATAAAGATTCTGGAAGCGTCCTTGCCCTTGGGTAAATGGCAGTTTCTGGTTACGTCTCAACTGCATTCCCAGATCGGCAGTCTTTACTACCTCAAGCGTGATTTCGGCAAGGCTTTTGACTATCTTCAAAAGGGATTCAGTCGCCACTGGCCGTCAATGGGTATGCTGGCCATCTGTTACATGAAACGCAACAAGCTTGATAAGATGGTGCAAACATTTGAAAAGGCCGTTAGCCTGACCCGAAACGAAGCCATGCTTTGGAACCTGTATGCCTATTGCCTGGAAAAGGTTGGTAATCGTACTCAGGCCATCGAGGTCATGAAAAAAGGGATCAAGAAAGCAGGTAATGACGATAACTTGCAGCAAAATCTCGATGCTTTGATCGAAGGCCGTAAAATGAAGATGCAGGTCTATGGTGATATGTGGCTGCAATTTCATCTGGAAAAAACCGGTACAATTGTCAAGCAACAGACCAAGGCGATGCAGGGACGGCGTAAAATTGTAAGGCGGTAATCGTGGCTCGCGAAAAAAAACAACGAAAAAGTACCCGTGAATTTAAAGAAAGCCCCTTCAAAGCATTGAAGGGGCTTGTCGTTTCAGATCAACCAGCCCCTCCTGCGAAACACGCGGAAAAGATACCTCAGGTGGTCGAAGAGGTTGATGACAGTTCCCTGTTTGAGCGGGAAATGGCGATGTTGAATGTTGAAAAGCGTCAAGGGAGTGAGCTCGGTCGGCCTTTGCCGCCGGAATCCCGGGAATCGGAGCCACCTTTGGTACATAACCCCACTCCAGTGACCGATCATGAGCTCTTTCTTTCCGCCCTTGGCAGCATGGATAGCGTGTTCAGGGATGAACTACCGCAGGAAGAGGGGCCGCACGCATCGCCGCGGCGTATGAAACAGTTGCGCCAGGGAAAGCTTTCTCCCGAAGCGCAGCTCGATCTTCATGGCGCAACCCGTGAGGAAGCGCGGCAAAAAGTCGGCTATTTTTTGGAGGATTGCGTATATCAGGGTTATAAGACTGTCCTTGTCATTACCGGTCGGGGAAAGGGGAGTGTCGAAGGCCCTGTACTGCGGGATGATATGGAAAGGTATCTTTCCCATGATGCATCAGCCTGGGTGGTCGAATGGGGGCGTGCTCCGGCACGGTATGGTGGGGACGGCGCGTTGGTCGTGTATTTGAGGTCCTCACTGAAAAAATGATGTTTCAATCATAAGAAAGGCCGCAGCGTTTGCTGCGGCCTTTCTTGTATATGCTTATGTAACAAACGGTCTGTCCTTAGCAAGGATGATGCTTAAGTACTCATTGGTTATCGGAGGGGGGCTCTGTCTTTACAGTCTCTTGAGCTGTTTTCACGGCTGCTTTGCGAGGCCTGCGCGCCGGTTTTTTCTTGATCGGCTCCCCGGCATCGGCTTCAGCGACTACTTTCGCGGTCTCTTTTTCGTTGTCAGTTGCTTTTTTGGCCGCGGTGCGACGTTTTGGCGTCGCCGCAGATGTTTGTTTGGCCGGTGTTTCCACCGTGTCTTGCGCATCCGCGTTTGCCGTTACAGTGGCGGCCGTTTTCGCAGTGCGACGGGGCCGGGATCTCCGGGTACGGGGCTTGCTCTCAGCCGGTTCTTTAACCGTAATTTCCTGCGTAACAGGTGCTGCGCCGGCGGTAGCTGTCTCCGGTGCTTTGTCCGTGTTTGACGGTTCGGTTTTTGCGCGGCCCCTGGCGGGGGTGCGCTTTTTTTCTGACGGCTTGACCTCGGGCTTGACCTCGGGTTTGACCTCGGGTT
>DIKU01000029.1 GCA_002424645.1 Pelobacter sp. UBA5610
TTGTCACTTGTCACTTGTCACTTGTCACTTGTCACTTGTCAGCTATCAGCCAAAGGCTTGGAGTTATCGATTTAAAACTTACAGCTTAAAGATTATAACTTACAGCCAGTTTTTTAACTTAAAGCTTACAGCTGGATTCTTTAGGATTGCCGCTGGCTTTCGCTTCCGCAAGTTTTTCCAGTCCCCGCGACAGGTTGCGCTTCAAGGAACGGGCATCATGGCCGTCCGTGCCAAAATAGTCGTACAAGCCACAGATCAGGTGGGCGTGGGCTTGCTGCCTGACTTCGGGGCCATACAAACCGGCGAAGCTGGAAATATTACCTTGAAACCGGCATCCCATGTTAACGAGAACCTGCAAAAAGGTCTGTTTAACCGGCATGCCCTGGGGTGAGGATTTCTTGCGGAATGGCCAGAGTTTCCCCAACAGGGTAACTGCGGAGACATCGCGACCGGAACATGCCTGATCGAAAAGTATGCAGCGTTCGGGGTGGGCTATAACGGGTATCCATTTGTGACGCCTGAGTTGGAACAAGGCGTCCGTAAGAACCTCGGGCCGTGCCTGTTGAGGCGCTTCGACAAGTACCAGCCGGGTGTCACCCAATGGCTGAACCTGGTCGATGTTTTGAATAAACATTTCATCCAGGTAATATTCCATACCGGGATGAAGCCTCAAATTCAGGTCTGCCTCTTGGAAAGCCTGCTGCAGGGATGCAGTGGCCTGTTGAACGCGCTGGGGCGTGTTATCGTAAGCGCCATGCAGGCAATGGGGGGTACAGTACACCTCGGTGAATCCTGCTTCTATGAGCAAGCGCCCCATGGCAAGAGATTCATCAAAATTTTTAGAACCGTCGTCCACACCTGGCAACAAATGGCAATGCCAGTCGATCATAATTTCCCTTCCCTGGGAAAACAGGGAGGATACCCCTCCCTGCCTGGATGAAACCTATCTCGCACACGCCCCCTTAAAACGCTTAAGCCAATGAGGCAAGGAGAATGTGCCGATTTTTGTTCTTTATGATGTAAAGAAGCGTGAGAAATTGCCTGTTTAGTTATCCTTATCGGTCACCCGACCCATGAGTCTCCTTATCATCCCGGGATTTTCTACGACTTTGTCCTGCTGGTAATAGCCGTATCCGTAACCGTACCCGTAGCCGTAGCGACCATAGGATCCGTAACTACCGTAATAACCCTGGCCGTCCTGATTCTTGTCATTGAGCACGAACCCGACCAGCGGCGCCTTGGTGGCATCCATGATTTCTTTGACTCTGCGGGCCGCCTTGATGGAAACGCCTCCGACCTGCATGACCCAGACCACCTGTTCGGCAAGGGCGGTGAGAATCGTGGCATCGGTGACAGCCAATACCGGCGGCGCATCGAGCAGTATAATATCATACTGGCTACGCAAATCGTTCACCAGATTTTTCATCCGGTCCGATTCAAGCAACTCGGCGGGATTGGGCGGAACGGCTCCGGAGGGCAGAAAATCGAGCTGAAACAATCCCGTCGGCTTGATGACATCCTCAACTCGCGCATCACCTACCAATACTTCGGTCAGACCGCCTGAATCGCTGCTGCCAAACATTTCCTGCAAAGTGGGCTTACGCAGGTCACAGCCGATCAGCAGCACCCGGTTGCCGGTCTGCGCCAAGGTCACGGCCAGATTACCCGAGACGGTGGTTTTGCCTTCAGCCGGAAAAGCGCTGGTCACCAGCAGCACCTTCTTTTCACGTCCCAACGAAGAAAAATGCAAGGCGGTGCGCAAGCTGCGAAAAGCTTCGGCGGCCGCCGATTTGGGTTTGAATTGGGAGATGAGCACCCGGCGGCTGCTGTTGCTCTGGACGAGGGCTTGGGCATCTTTGCCTTTGCGATCCATACCTATGTAAGGGATAACCGACAACAGCGGCAGACCGACTTCACGCTTGGCAAGTTCGCCGTCCTTAATGGAGTCATCCAGGTATTCGAGCAGAAACGCCAAACCGATACCGGCCATGCAACCGACGATAAGCCCCAACAGAAGGTTTTTGGCTTTTTGCGGCTTGATGGGACGATCGGGCACGATGGACGGATCGATGATGTTAACGTTGCTGATCGTAGCGGCCCGGGCAAGGCGCGCCTCTTCATGTTTTTGCAACATGAAAGTATAGATATCGGCATTGACTGTGGAACGCCGGGTCAAACGCGCCAGATCGCGCTCGGCGGCGGGCAGTTGACGAACGCGGGCTTCATAGCGCTGCAAATCCTGACGTACGGTGCCAGCCTGAGTATTCAACCCGGAAAGGAGTTGTTCATAGGTCGACAACAATTTCTTCTGCACCTGGGATATCTGCCCCTGCACGGCTCGCACATCGGGATGCATCTCCGTCATATCGACAAGAAGCCGCTGTTTTTCAACCTCGAGAGCGGCAAGTTTCTGGCCCATGGAAGCGACCACGGGATCGTCCATCAGTACGGCCGGGACATACCCTTTTTGATCCGCCATGGCTTTTTTCAGAGATTCAACGGCAAACTGCGCTTGACGGCGGACAAGATCAACGCTTGCGAGTTCGGTCTCTTTGCCTGTGAGCAGGCCCAGCAAGTTGGTTGCCTCGGTCCCCATCTCAACAACGCCCGACTCGCTTTTGTACGCCGCCAGTTGTTCCTCGGTAACATCGAGGTTTTCCCGTACCGATTGAAGCTGCTTATCAATGAATTCTACCGACTTGTTGGCTTCCTCCGATTTTAAAAGGACATTTCGCTCCAGGTAAACATT
>DIKU01000092.1 GCA_002424645.1 Pelobacter sp. UBA5610
CATCGTAGACGGCGTTTGCGATGGCAGGTGCGGTTGGAACAAGCCCCGGTTCACCGATACCCTTTGCGCCATAAGGCCCTGCGGGATCAGGGTCTTCAATGATGACCGCCTCCACGGGAATTGCATCGTTCGCCGTCAGTATTTTGTAATCCCTGAAATTAGGGTTCACAACCTTGCCGTCAACAAGCTGCACCCTTTCGGTCAAGCCGTAGCCAACGCCTATGTACGCAGCGCCGTAGATCTGGCCTTTTACCAGCGTCGGGTTAACTGCGCGGCCCACATCATGTGCCGATACCAGCTTCAGGATCTTTACCTCGCCGGTCTGCCTGTCAACCTCCACCTCCACACCGGCGGTACCGAAGGCGTAGGTACAGGAGTAGTTGCCTTTCATCTCGGCATTGAGCATTTCAGTAGGGGGGTCCCAGAAGACCTCGGCCACCACGGCCTTGCTTTCGCCTGTACCGACATGAAGCCCGCTCGTCAATATTTTGCCGACTTCTGTCTTGAAGTAGGGGTGATCGGGAGCCGCCTTGGGAAATATCATCCGATTCCTGAGATCAAGCTTTTCCGGGCTGTCGATCAGCGTGTAGTCAAGCTCGGGTTCAACAAAATCAGGGTTTTTCTTCTTCTGTTGCTTCAGGCTCCTCTTGACCATTTTTGGGATATACTGAACAGCCAGTTCAAGTATCTGTTGTTTTACCTTTTCTCCGGCGCGAACGGCAGCGTTACCGGCAACGAAGGTGTGCCTGCTGGCGTGGGTACCTGCATCCCACAATCCAAGGGCCGTGTCCCCGAAGACGGTGTTGACGTCTTCCGGTTTGAACCCGGTAGCTTCGGCCACGATCTGAGCGATGACCGTGGGCGAACCCTGACCCTGATCCGTGCTGCCGGAGAGCACATCCACCTCACCGCTCTCATTCACCTTTATGCGGATACCGGTGCCGTCGGAGAGGTAAACCCGAGCCCCGCCCGCAACGTGAATCAACGAGGCCATTCCGACCCCGCGACCATTCCGTTTGCCCCGCTTCTCATCCCATTTGATCTTTTCCTTCACTGCAGTAATGCACTGCTCCAGAGGGCATGTGGTGATCTTGAGGCCCATTGGAGTGACATCACCGGGGTGGTTGCGGTTTATCATTCTGAATTCAGCCGGATCGATCCCGGCAGCTTCAGCCAGGTGATCCATGGATGTTTCCACGGCAAAGGCGGCCTGGGGGTTCCCGTAGCCCCTCATTGCCTGAGAGTAAATGTTGTTCGTGTATACGCAGGTAGCCTGAAAGGAGACATTGGGCACCCGGTACATGGACGATATGGGCATCATCATTACCGACGGCGTCGTAGCTCCCCAGGAAGTATAGGCCCCGTTGTCAAGGATCGCGTCGACCTTCCGGAAGGTAAGCAGTCCGTTCTTGTCGCACCCCTGCTCAATGGTAAAACGGGATACCTGTCGAGGTGGCAGCACCATAAACTCCTCTTCCCTGGTGAACCTGATCCTGACGGGTTTGCGGGTTTTCAACGCCAGCTGGATGCAGATGAACTCATAGATGTCGGTATCAAGTTTTGTGCCGAAGCTTCCGCCTACAACAGGGTTCAGAACCCTTATCCTCTTTCCCTTAAGACCAATGTTCGACAGGTAGGCTGCAATGCGCTGCTTTGCGCCGAAAATGACATTGGTCTGGCTGCAAAACATCAGGTTATTGTTTCCGTCAAATTCGGCAACACATCCGCTTGTCCCCATGCAGCACTGGTTTATCCAGGGAGTGCTTACGCTGTCCGTTACGGTGTAGGCAGATTCCTGGCGCGCCTTTTCAACATCTCCGGCGTTGAACTTCCACGGCAAGGGGAGTATATTGCTTCTCAACGGACGCCCTCTCGCGTCTGTTTCGTGCACCAGGGGGGCATTCGGCTTCATGGCCTCCAGCGGATCGAATATGGCAGGCAAAGGCTCGTATTCCACCTCTATCAGCTTGAGGGCCTCTTCGGCTATCTCAGGGGTAATCGCTGCCACCGCTGCCACCTCATCCCTGAACTGGCGAACCAGATCACGTTTCAGTACGGTCTGGTCCCCAAGAAAACCCACCCTCACATCCGGTATGTCGTAGCCGGTGATCACGGCGCGCACACCCGGGAGATTCTTTGCCTTTTCGGTGTTGATTGATTTGATGCGGGCGTGAGCGTATCGGCTGTACAAAATCTTTCCGTGTAACATTCCGGGCCGTTTATATTCGTCCATGTAGACCGCCCGGCCGGTCACTTTATCAATTTCCGCGGTTCTTGGAATATTCTTTCCTACGTGCAACAAATTATCCATTGTTCCTCCTAAAGCTGAGTGCACCTCAGCACTAACGTTGTAGTATGACGCAATGGTTCCTCTATTTTTTCATCCTTTCAGCCGCTTGCTGAACCGATTCAACGATCTGGACGTATCCGGTACAACGGCAGATGTTGCCGGCGATGCTGGTCCGTATATCCTCTTCGGTGGGTACAGCCTTCTTTTCCAGCAATGCCTTCGCGGACATGATCATGCCGCTGGTGCAGTAGCCGCACTGAACACCATTATTATCAATAAAGGCCTGCTGCAGAGGATGGAGCGTCCCGTCCGATGCAGCGACGCCTTCAATTGTAATCACGTTTTTGCCTTCTGCTTCCAGCACCGGGTAAAGGCAGGAGTTGACGGCATCTCCATCGACAATCACCGTGCAGGCCCCGCATTCTCCGACTCCGCACCCCTCTTTCGTTCCCGTTAACTCAAAAACCTCCCGAAGCAGATAGAGGAGCGTCCACCCGGGATCGACTTCCACGACTACCTTCTCATTGTTCAGCGTAAATGTTATTTCTTTTTTCATAGCAACCCCCTTACCACAATCTGTTCGGATTTGTCGTTTGCTCCGGTCCGATAATACGGCCGATCGATCTGAGAATCGCCCTTCCGGTGAGCACCTTGACCATTTCCCGTCTGTACCAGGCCTCGCCCCGTATGCTGTCCCTTGGCTGCGATTCTGATGCCGCGATCTCGCCGATCTCTTTTAAAAGTTTTTCCGAGATGATCTTGCCCTTTATGGCCTCTTCGGCCTTTTTCGCCCTTACGGGCCGGGGGGCCACAACGCCCATGGCGATCCGTACATCTTCAAAAACGAGCTTTTCATCTTCAAGCCGTTTTATTATCTGCGAGATGTCGTTGCCGGCGCCAAAGGAATCCCTGCATACAGCTTCGTTGCCGTCAATTTTTATGGTTGCCCGCGCCGCTATTCCGATTATAGGCAGGTCCATTGCCTGCCGTCTTGCATGTTTTATATAGGCAGAACCGGTGTTGCTGCCAAGGTCAGGCAAAACAAAACCCGTAACAAGCTCGCCCGCATTCAAAGCTACTTTGTTGGGCCCCAGAAAAAAATCATCGATGGGGACTTCGCGCTTACCCGCCTTCCCGTCAATGACGATCTTCGCGTCAAGAACCAATAGCGGGCATGCCGTATCGGCGGACGGGGCGGCATTGCAAATGTTCCCGCCCATAGTTGCAACGTTGCGTATCTGCTTTGAACCGACAGCCCCCGCCGCATCCGCCAGGGCTGAATAACGTTTTCTGATGAATTCGTTATTGGCTATTGCGCTATGGGTCACTCCGGCCCCCAGCTTCAAGCCGTCCTTAGTATCGATATACACCAGCTCGCTGATGTTTCGCAGAGAAACAAGGTTCGCCGGGGCGAGCTTTCCCTGCTTGACCAGCACTATCGCATCGGTACCGCCGGCGATGTATTTCGCATTTTCGAGGCTCTCCATGAGACCGATGGCCTCTTT
>DIKU01000024.1 GCA_002424645.1 Pelobacter sp. UBA5610
CCGAACAGAGCATAGCCGATGGCCTCGAAAACGGTACTTTTGCCGACCCCGTTAGGACCGGACAGGACGTTGATGCCAGCCGAAAAGGACAGGGTTGTATCACGATGGGATTTGATGTTTTTCAGATGGATGGACAGGATTTGCATCATATTCTTTCACCTGAGGGGGAGACAGGACATCGCCATTGGCATGTCAGGATTGACCTGCAATCGGTGCCGGTTTTTTGCTCAGGACGGCCAGCAATTCGTCATCCTCCACATCCCCCTTCAAAACCAGGTCGCGGATCGCCAGGGACAGCGCAACAAGTTCATCCTGCCGCTCCTTGTAGTCGCTGTTGGCGCCCACCAGGTCATGCAGCACCTCTTTTTCAATCTCCGCGAGACTCTTTTTGGAAGCTTCGCCGTCACGACCACGGCTGACGAGGGACAGATGATTGCGGATTTCCGCATGCAGGGGGCGGCACACGTCATCCAAAACCGTGCGCAGCCTATCACGGCTCAGTTCAAAGGGATGAAACGCCACTCTGCCGACGAGCTTGAGATCGATCAGGGGACGGCGGTCGTCACCGCCGGCATCCGGCAAATCGGCCAATTGCCTGCGGAAATCTTCCAGGGCCGTTTCGGCATCGGGTGCGCCATCGAGATCCACAACTATCGCATGCATGGGACGGGGATCCGTGGCACAAAAGCTATGACTGAAATGACCGTCTTCCACGCTGACCAGGTAGTAGCCTTTGTCGTATTTCTGTTCCCCGAAATTGACCCGCTCGGGCGAACCGGGGTTGAATCCGTAGGCACGCCCTTCCGGCGTTGTCACCAGATAGGGTTTGTGGCCATGGCCGAGAGCCACATAACCGAAGCGCTCCGCCAACGGCAGCGCCTCTTCCGGTTTCATGTTGCCGATTTCCACCGGCGAAAAGGTCCAGATGCCGACGTGAAACAGCAGCAGGTTGTTGTCGGTGGTCACCGCTTCGCAAATGCGCGGCACGTGATGCCCGGCCTGCGCCCCGATATAACCGAGCCCGTAAATATTCAGATCGCCGATGACCACATGCCCGCCGCTCCCCTCCCCTGCATCGAACGGCTGGAACACATACCCGCCATCCTCGCTACGGGACGGCCGCAACAGGCAGATATAGCCCATCTGCGACAGGGCCTCCATCCATGAGATACTGTCACGCCGGTGAATCCAGTCGTGGTTGCCCTCCACGGCGACACAGGGGATTCCAGCATCCTTGAGAGGCTGGAGAACCTCGATGGTACGCGCAAAGGTGCGTGGCAGAATCTGCCCGGTATGAAACAGATCGCCGCCGATAAGCACAAAATCAACCTTTTGGCGCAGTGCGTCATCCACGATACCCGCCAGACAACGGAAGAAATCGTCGCTGCGTTGGGCTTGCCCCGGGGAATGACGGTAGGTCTTGCCCAGATGAATATCCGCCGTATGGATAAATCGAAGAGCCATGATATGTGATCCGTAAAAGCAAAAGGATAAAAAAGGTGGAACTAATGGGCGAGCATAGCAGGTCGCAGGCCTTTGCGGCAAACCCAAACGACACGATTGTGCCGATATCCGCAACCGCCAAATAAAAAGACCGGCCCCGGGGCCGGTCTTTTTAAATATCCATGAATTGCGCGGTTATCAATATCTGCCGAATTCGGAATCGTCCAATGCGATAACCTCTTCAGGCCTTAATTCTTTAGGTTTGATCGATGGCTTGGCAGCGGCCTGGGGTTGCGGTTTTTCGGGAGCAGGCAGCGCCTCGGCCACCTTGGCCTGGACCGTTTTTTCAGCTACCGGCCGCGGTGCGACAGGTTTCTGAGTTCTGGCAGGGCCAGGCAAAGCCTTCGCCGCGGGACGCGCAGGCGGCTGGGGAGAATTGGGCAGCATCGGAGCGGCAGGACGACCTGCGGTGGCAGCACCGGTAAGGCGGGGCGCGGAATGCGGGGCGGCCCCTATGACAAAGCGTCCGAGCATCTGGCGCAAATAAGACGACTGGCTGGCCAGCTGCTGTGCAACCGAAGCGCTTTCTTCTGCATTGGCGGTGGTTTGCTGGGTCACCTGTTCAATCTGATCAAGACCCCGGGTAACCTGATCGAAACCAACGGCCTGCTCATCGGAGGCAGCGGAAATTTCATTGAGAAGATCGGTAACCTTACCCGTCTCCTCCACAATCCCCTGCAGAGCGGATGCCGTATTCTGGGCAAGTTCGGTGCCGTGGGTGCTTTTTTGATTGGCGCCCTCGATCAGCTCTTCGGTTTCCTTGGCGGCCTTGGCACTGCGGGCGGCCAGATTGCGCACCTCTTCGGCTACCACGGCGAAGCCTTTGCCGTGCTGACCGGCACGCGCCGCTTCGACTGCGGCATTGAGCGCCAGCAAATTGGTCTGGAAGGCGATCTCGTCGATGACTTTTATGATCTTGTTGATGCTTGCGGCCGACTGGTTGATATCGAACATCGCCTCCATCAACTCTTCCATAAGCTGATTACCCTTGTCCCCGGCATTTTTAGCCTGGTTGGAGAGCATATTGGCCTGCTTGGCGTTATCGGCGTTTTGACGGCTCTGGGATGCCAATTCCGTCATGGCGGCGGAAATTTCCTCCAGAGAAGATGCCGCATGGGTTGCACCCTGCGAGAGATCATGACTGGCGTCGGCAACCTGACTGGAGCCGCCGGCAATCTGCTCGCTGGTGGACTGGATTTCATGCACCAGCTTGCACAGCGCGGAATTGGCACGTTCGAGAGGTTGGGCGATAAGACCTTTAGCCTTGAAGGTAAAATTACCCGCGGCAAGGTTGTTGAAAGCTTCGACCACTTCGTTTTGCAGATTATCGGCAAAGGCATCCATGGCCCTTGCAAGCCGCCCGATCTCGTCTTTGCGATCAAGCGACAGGCGTTTGCCAAGATTGCCCTTCTCCAGCGCTTCGATCATTTCGACGGTGAGAGCAACCGGGCGCGTCACGCTGCGGATGATCAGGAAGCCGAGAACCCCTGCCAGAAGCAGGCCCAACCCCATGCACCCGAGGGTGAGAACATAGGTATGACGGTAGGTCGACTGCCCTACTTCATACTCCTGGCGCGCCAACTCAAGCTGGACATCGATCAACTTGCCGACCTGCTCGGTAATGGGATCGATCTCCTGATAAAGATTATTTTCTATAAAATCGATGAGCAGGAGTTCCTGCTGTTCGGCGATAATCTTTTCCAGGTTGAGGATGGTCTTGTCAGCACTTGCCATGAGGTTGCGCGCTTCACTGACCAGTTGCTGTTCCTCGGGAGCATCGGCTGTCTCAAGGTAGGCATTCCATTCGGTGGTAATGAGCTGCTGCGCAGATTTCAAGCTGCCCATGGCATCATCCCAATCGAACTGTTTGCTACGGATTTTATGGGAAAGGTCCACGATGTTGACCGCATACATGTCGGACACTTTTTTAAGGCGGGTTAAAGGCATAACCCGGTCCTGGTATACAGACTGCAAGGAAGTGTTGAGGCTTCCCAAACTGCTCAGGCCCAAAACACCGGTAATAACAAGAAAAACAGAAAGCAAACCTGCCAGCAAGGCGAGTCTGTAGCCAATTTTCCAATCGTTGAACTTCATTGCGCCTCCAAGGGGATATAACTTGCGAACATAAAACATACTTGGTACTCAAACCACCGTGACAAAATACATAAAATCACCGGCAACCACAACACATATTCATCTATAGAATCCTGTAATAATATGACGTTTATCATGAATATAAAGTTGTTCTTTGTTAAAGATGGGAGAGGTATTACAAGACATGCTTACTTAAGGTTAATGAATATGTTCAAGGTTTCGTAAGAGGATAAATTTACACAATAGTCAAATAAGGGGTTTTCACACGATTTTCAACAAGATAGAATCAGACTGCACCTATGAAACATTAGACAACATTGAGTACAACAAGCATATAGAAAGTATCAGATCGCACAAGATCAGAATAGAGCACTGTCTCGAACACTTGAAATATTACGGAAAATTTCCGTTACAACCCTACCGTGTCTGTTAATCCTGGTGAGGGTGGAGGGATGCATGACATATTTTGATTGCCTGATAAAAACATTTATCTTATGCCTTGCGTGTTGCCTGATGATCCTGCCAATGGCCGCCTGTACACATCACGCAGGGAATCACCAACTGAGTCAACGGACACGCGGTCTTGGCGAACACATCAACGGTGACTTGCCAGCCGTTGGCAGCGGCGCACTTCAAAAAATGGGATATGCCATTCAGGTAGGCGCGTTTTCCAATCTTGATAATGCCGTTCGATTCGAACAAACGCTTCAGAAACGCGGCATAGACGCCTATTATTTTCGCCATAAATCCGGACTGTTTAAAGTCCGGTTCGGCAATCACATCAACTACTCGGCAGCCCGAAATGAAGCTGAAAATCTCCAATCCCAGGGCCTGATTGCTCATTTTTTTATTGTCATACCTCAGTCCTATGCCATCGCCCGCCTGCAGGGCGTTGACGCCGACCCACTGCGGGAAGAACTGGTCAAAACCGCACACGGTTTCCTTGGTGTCCCATACCAATGGGGGGGCACAGACGACAATAACGGTTTTGACTGCAGCGGTCTGACAATGGTCTGCTACCGACTCAACGGACTTGACCTCCCCCGCGTATCCCACAACCAGTTTCAGGCGGGCCGCTGGATACCCAAGCATCAACTGCGAAAAGGCGATCTGGTTTTTTTCGACACCAACGGCGATAACCGTGTCAGTCACGTCGGTATGTACATCGGTGAAAATCGATTTATTCATGCCCCGAGTACCGGAAAAACAGTGCGGATTGAAAGATTATCCACACCCTTTTTCAGCAAAACCTATATGGGCGGATGCAGCTACTTTTAGTACCCCATTTTCAACCGACCTAACCCCGGAATCGGTCATCGCTGCCGATACAGCATAAATGACCTGCTCAAGTAAGTCTCTTGACAAACCGGGACAAAAAGAAAACGTCATATGTAAAAAACAGATGATGCTTCCATGAACTGTGAAGTGATCGATCAACCCTGCATGCTGTTCCTTTTTGTGGCCTTGCCAGACCAGAAAAGCGATATTTCAACGTATCGCGTAATACTCTGCGAGCGAGATTTTCTTTTATTAACGGAAAAAAACGACTACAGTTAGATCCCTGATTCATATACATAGAGCCTGTGTTTCTGTCTTTTATGCGGAAAGGTTTAACATGGTTAGAGTACTCATTATTGCCAGTGATCCAGCGACAGCTGATCTTTATCGGACGGCCGTGGAAAAACTCGGTGCTGAGTGCGAAATTGCCGGCGATATGGCCGAAATGAAACTGCAGATGAGCAAGAAGCCTTTCAACGGCCTGATCCTCGATGTTTTGACAGCGGTCAGATCCTCTCTCAAGGATAAGGTTGATATTCAGAGTATTTCCGAAGTCTATCCTGTGTTACGGGTTCGCTGGGATTCCAAGGCAGGAGAAATAAGAGGGCTGGTAATCGGAAATCTCATCAATAAGGAAAGTCCGCTTCAAGACTTCCTGAACAAGTTTTGCCACTCCCGTCCGGCAAGAATCTGTCGGATGAACAAGCGGTATCCGGTTCACTTCAATGTTCTTTTGAGCAAAGATATAAATTTTGCAGCGGATCAAACGGAAAAAACCGTCACTTTGGATATTTCCCAAGGTGGTTGTTTCCTGATTTCCACTCAATCCTGGCAAGAGGCTGAATACGCATGGATACGTTTTTTGGAAATTTCCGATCCAACCCCGGTCCAGATTGTGATCCGGCGCCACTGTGACTGGGGAAAAGCGATGAATATCCCTGGTATCGGTACCGAATTCAGCCAGATAAAGCCCAATCAACTGGAGGATATCTGTGGATATTTCAAAAGATAAAATGCAAGGATTTGAGGGGTCGTTCCACCTTAAATAGGCTTGGCCAAAACGCTTTGAGATGATATCATGCAGCACCTGAAAAAACCATTGCCAAAGGGGTGGCGGAATTCTCCATGACTCCCCTTTTCATCAAATGGTTTTCCCCAAAAAGAATTCTATTTTTGCTGATAACTTTTTAGCCTTCGACCTTTAATCAACGCCATTTTTATAAGAAGATATCTATGCGAAAATCTTCCAGACGTTTATCCGGATATCAAAATAACTCTGGCTGGCGAAGCTTCCAGAGCG
>DIKU01000059.1:0-1839 GCA_002424645.1 Pelobacter sp. UBA5610
TGGCAGTTTGATCAGAACGGCTTCCCGCACTCTGAGCAGTAATCCTGCTGTTGAACTTTGGTGTGGACAACCCAAGCCAAGATCATTCTCGCACAAAGCCACAAAGACACTAAGGAAAAGCCATAAATCCTAAGAATGTAATGGTTTAGGTCTTCTTCGTGACTCCGTGGCTTCGTGCGAAAAATAAGAAGTCGTTTTTGTCGTTTCTTTATTCCAGTTTTTCTTTGCGCCTTTGCGCCTTTGCGTGAGCAAAGAATTACCTCGGTTATGGCTTAGAATTCACGTACATCCTACATCCCCAGTGTATGCTCCCAGAGGATCTTGAGTCCGATACCGATCAGGATCAATCCCCCGGCGATCTCCACCCGCTGTCCCCAGCGCGAACCGACGCGGCGGCCGAGCAGCATGCCGACTATCGTCATGATCCCCGCGATCACACCGATGATCAATGCCGGGAACCATACCGAGATGCCGACGATCGCCAATGACAGTCCCACCGCCAGCGCATCGATGCTGGTCGCGATGGACAGCATCACCAGCGACATGCCCCGCGTCGGGTCTTCCCTCGATTCGCGGCTTTCCTCATCCTGGAACGCCTCATGGATCATCTTCCCGCCGACAAACGCCAGCAGTCCGAACGCCACCCAGTGATCGTAAGTTTCGATCCAGTTCTGCACGGTCAGGCCGGCCAGCCAGCCGATAATCGGCATCAATGCCTGAAACAGGCCGAAATGAAAGCCAAGCCGGAACAGGTGGCGACCGGTGAGACGCTCAAGGGTCAGTCCGCAGCCAAGTGCCACGGCAAAAGCGTCCATGGCCAGGGCAAGGGCCAGGCCGAACAGGGTAATGGTATCCATAATTATATAACCTCTGGGCGAAGCATGTTGGTGGTGACACGGGCGGTTTAGCAGTCTTCGGCAAAGATGTCAACCCACATGGCGGTAGCCGGTATAATGGGACTTGTACTGCAACGCACTCCGTTATACCATTAACCGGACTTTACCGGATGATACCGGAAACAAAATATTTGGAGAGGACATTATTATGAAATCGCTGCTTATTTTTGTTGTTATGTTGTTGTGTGCATCTACCTGTTGGGCCTTCCCCAAAGAAAGCTGTGGTGAGCAGCGCTGCATTGACTGTCATACCCTGACCAGGGAAGAAGCCAAATATCTGCTTGGCAAGCAGGCTGATCAGGTGCTGAATATCGAGCCTTCTGAAGTGCAGGCCATGTGGGTGGTTGAGGTCGAAAAAAAGGGCAAACGTTTCCCTGTTTATGTCGATTTCACCAAGAGCTTCGTCATGCGCGGTGAGATCCTTCGCCTCAAGGACGGTGAAAATATCACCACCCAGCGCATCGCCAGCCTCAATCGCATCGATGTCGCCGCCATTCCTCTTGCGGATGCCTTGATCCTGGGTAAATCCAAAGCTCCGAAAAAGGTTATCGTTTTTACCGATCCGCAGTGCAGTTATTGTAAAAAACTTCACGCCGAGATGAAAAAAGTGGTGGCCCTTGATCCGAATATTGCATTTTACATCAAGATGTTGCCCCTCAATATTCACCCCGAAGCTTACATGATTGCTAAAAGCATCGTCTGTAACCGCTCCCTGACCATGCTGGAAGAAAGCTTCGCCGATCGTTCCGTGCCGCCGCCTTTGTGTCGAGGGGAAGCCGTCGATCAGACGCTGTCCTTGGCCCGCAAGTTCGGTATTAACTCCACGCCGACGATGGTGCTGCCTGACGGTCGGCCTTTCTCCGGCTATCGCGATGCAGCGGCGCTGCTCAAGATGCTCGACTCCAAGGTGAATATGTCTGAGAAAGATAAAGCCGGCAAGTAA
>DIKU01000059.1:2059-3464 GCA_002424645.1 Pelobacter sp. UBA5610
TGTTGTCGTAGGCCAAAAACTGTTTACGTATACGGATTGTGCAATGTAAACATTTCAACTAGTCAATAGTGTTATTTAGAAGCTTCATGCAGTGGGCTGAAGAATTTGTGATCTTTTCAATCACAATTTATACTTCAATCTTTTTTTTAAGGTGATCCATGAGAAAAAGTATAATCAAAAGGTATCTTGTTTTTTCCATCAGTTTCGGAATCATTATGGGGCTGGTTTTTCCTGTTTATGCCGGTTTTTTTGTCCGGTATTTATCCGATACTGCCCAGACTGTTTTTACGATTGGCTGTATAACTGCGGGAATCATGGTGGGGGCTTTTAGCTACCTGATTGGAAAAATAACTGTTATCGCATATATCAAAAATCTATCTAAAGAAATTGAAACTATAGCCAAAGGAGAAGGTGATCTAACCAACCGGATTTTAATTGAATCACATGACGCAATAGGGGATTTGACCTCCTGGATCAACAGTTTTATAGAGAATATCCATAATTTGGTTCTGAATATAGCAAATCAAGCTAAATCTCTCTCTGAATCATCAAATGATCTCTTATGCAATTCAAGTTTACTCAGTAATAATTCAAAAGAGATGACAAGTAGCTCCAATAGCATTTCTAAAACGGCTAATGAAATTTGTATCGCTACGCAGGCCATTTCAAATTCTACTGAGTTGACATCCTCAAATGTCTTATCTTTGTCTGCATCAGCCAAAATCATATCTGATACCATTGGTAATATTGCCCAAAAAACCGATGAAGCCCAAAAAATCTCATTTGACACAAAACAAAAAACCAATACATCAAGCCAAAAAATCGTAATGTTGGAGTCAAATATCGATAATATAACCAAGGCGCTGGACCTGGTATCGGGTATTTCTGCCAAAACCAAACTCCTCGCTCTAAATGCAACTATCGAGGCTGCAAGGGCTGGTGCCGTTGGAAAGGGATTTGCGGTTGTAGCGAATGAGGTAAAAGAACTTGCTCTACAGACCGAAAAAGCTACCAAACACATTCATGGTATTGTTGTTCCCATGAAGGACGCGGCAGTGGAGCTTGTTGCTGAAGTAGCTGAGGTTAATTCAAGTACCACAGTTTTAGCTGATATATTTGTTGACATTCATACATCGGTAAGGGAGCACAAGATAAGTACAAATAGTCTTTTTGAAAATATCCAACAAATTGTTGTTGAAGTAAGCAATATTACAAAAAATATTAAGGAATCATCAGTTGAAACCGATTTGATTGCTACAAATATTCAATCGCTTGACAACCTGGTATCAGAAGTCGATAGATCAAGTAACTTTGTAAAAGAAAAGGCAAAGCATGTTGACACAGTTGGTATTGGTTTAAAAGATTTAGTTGCAAAATTTAAAGTATAAAAATATTGTAAATTAAG
>DIKU01000059.1:3662-8170 GCA_002424645.1 Pelobacter sp. UBA5610
TCCAAAAGCATCATTCTGGGTTAAAATTGGGGGTAGAAAAAACATTTTCATTATCGAAGACCGTATTTTTGCCAATTGGCTGCATCATCAGTCTTGCGATGACTGGGATAGGCGTTTTGTCTTTGTTGTCATTGTTCGTGGCATAATAAATACAGCAGCACCATTGGCGTTACAGAATACAGGAGCTTTGCCCCGATATATAGCCACATCAACCCAACCAGGAGGCGTATTTGGCAAATCCACGACGGGCGCTTTTTCTTTCCCATGGTGGCGGTCCATTGCCGCTTCTTGGGGACAAATCACATGAAGAGATGGTGCAGTGCCTGAAAGAAATTGCCGCGACCATTGAAAAACCCTCTGCCATTATCATGGTGAGTGCGCACTGGGAGGAAACTAGCCCAACCATAACTTCGGGTTCAAACCCGGAGCTGATATACGATTACTATGGCTTCCCTCCGGAGTCTTACACGGTTAAGTATCCTTGCCCGGGCTATCCCTCCCTGGCGGGCCGGATAGCCAAACGGTTTGCTGAAGCAGGTATCGATGCCAGGCTCNNGGATTTGATCACGGTCTGTTTGTGCCGCTGAAAATCATGTATCCCGAGGCCGATATTCCCTGTGTGCAGCTGTCCTTGCTCAAGAGTCTTGATCCTGCCGAACACATCAAAATGGGGCAAGCTCTGCAATCCCTTGGCGATCAATCGTTACTCGTCATCGGATCCGGGTTTTCCTTTCACAATATGAACGCCTTTTTTGCTCCGGACACGGATGAAACCACGGCGATGAACGAAGCATTCGACAATTGGCTGCTTGAGACGTGTCAGAGTCCGGATCTTGAGGAAGCGCAGAGGATGCAAAGACTGGTGCATTGGGTGTCCGCACCTTCCGCACGTTATTGCCACCCGAGAGAAGAGCACTTGTTGCCGCTTCATGTATGCTACGGATTTGCCGCAGCGGCGTGTACGGAAGCCTTTGAATTACACATTCTGAACAAAAAGTCGAGCATGTACCTTTGGGAAAGCGAAAGCTGACAAGCGACTGCAACAGCTTGCTATTCTTTCGAAAGATTGCCGAGTTTGGCAGGAATTGTTTTCAATCGGGCGTGCTGCCGTCCGGTAATACGCTGAGTCGCACCGTGAATTGTAAAAGGGGCCATGAAGCATATGATGATTGCTGCGACAGCTATCTCATTTGCCTGACATGCCTTGCATCTAAACGGCCCTCTCCGTATTGCGGTTAAAGATAATATAGAGGTAGAGACCTTAGGGTAGGACTACGTCCACCTATTGAAACCTCAACCTTTCTCTTTCACAATTACCTTCAAAAACTTCCTCCAGGACGATTTTTGGTGAGAATCAGCAGTGTCGCGGATTTTAACTGAAATCCTTTCCTCCGTCCTAAATCCATGTTGCAAAAATCAACGCCATCTCAAATCAAAATGGTCGTAATGTGCCGATAATGCATTGTTTTTAAATGCACAAGGGGAGTTCGTTTGGGGATGCTCGTCTCCGTAGTTGCCTCCAATCAGAGGCCGCAGTCGGGACATGAAACTGCCGATGGGTAAAACTCACAATTTTGATTTTTTGAAAATGGTGGTCTTGTCCACTGGCTTGTTTATGTCCGCTTCAATGTCCACAGGAGTTGCAGTCAGCCTCGTTTCCGGACGCATGGTTGCACGGCCAATGATAATAGCCATCTTGGCTTAAATATTGCCCGTATTTCCATGGACGAGTATCACATTGAGACTTGCTTGCATACCGGGGAGACCATATGAGGCACTTTAGATTACAGGGCAGAACCGTAATTGTTACAGGGGCTGGTCGTGGAATTGGACGTGGGATTGCCATCAGGCTTGCAAAAGATGGCGCTGACGTGGTTGTCAGCGATATCAATGCCGAAGATGTCGACAGGGTCGTGAAGGAAGTCGAGGCCTGTGGGCGTAAGTCACTGGGGATCGTTGCGGATGTGACCAAGCGTCAAGAAGTGTATGACATGGTGGATGAGGTTGTCGATGAGTTTGGGCAACTTGACGCCATGGTGGCCAACGCCGGAATCGCCCAGGTGAAATCGGCTCTGGAGCTGACGGACGAAGATTGGGACAACATCTTTGCCGTGAACGTCAAAGGTGTGTTTTTGTGCAACCAAGCTGCTGCAAAGCAGATGGTGGAGCAAAAAAGCGGAAAGATCATCAATTGCGCATGTGTTGCAGCGCATACGGGTCTGGCGATGTTGTCGCATTACACCGCCACCAAATTTGCCGTACGCGGATTTACGCAGGCCTTAGCCAAAGAATTGAGGCCTTTTGGCGTTCAGGTTAATGCGTACTGCCCCGGTATCGTGGAAACGGCCATGTGGGATCTTGTCAACCGGGAAATGGTAAATCGACTTGATCTCCACGATGGGGACACCCTGAAAAAATATACGGGGCTGATTTCTGCGGGGCGCGCTCTGACTGCCGATGATGTAGCGGCCTTTGTTGCCTACCTGGTTTCGGAGGATTCCGACTCTATGACGGGGCAGTCCGTGATGATCGACGGCGGACTTGTCATGAACTGAGTGATTCGGTTCGGATATTGATAGTTTTCGTTACACAGGGACGTTAGCGTTATGCCGACCTGTGTTCTAGAGTCTGGCTATCGTATTCAGACTAAAAAAAGTGGGTGATGTATTCTTTCCCCAGGATCGTGTCCTGTAGTATGCTTGCACATCGATGCCTTGCAAGTCAGGATCATTGGCGTTAGTGCGCCAAGCGAAGTTTGGAGCATCTTGGAGGGTAGAAGTCCCTTTGGGGGGAACATTCAATCGCGTATTGTATCTATAGCCGCAGAAATGATTTATGCGTAGGACTTTGACAATTCTTTTGTTGATGGCCGTTTTGTCGGCGTGCGCGAATGTCTCGCGATTTGAGAAGGATTCCCTGGTAGCCCATGGAGAATTGCTCGACGGCTCTCTTGATGTCCTTTACTACACAATATGGATCAACACAGGGAAGTCTGCCGATACGCGCACGATGAGTTCTCTGCTGAAATTTACCCCCGATAGCCCACCGATTGCACTGAATAAATTGAGTCCTGAGTTCGTTTCCCGTTTTCTGCCACCTTTTATTCCTCCACCGCAATGGCCGGAATCCTGGAAGCAAAAGGCAAAAGAGGATGGTGTCTATGCCGGCGGTGGATTTAACATTAGGTTTAAAGGAGGCAACTTGCTGTCCGTTGGCATTTGTTCACAGTGTGCCGGTGAAAGAGAAAATCCGGTTGTTGGAACGCCGGACGGGCAGCATTTTTACACGCTTCCTCTGACGCAGCATCAGCTTGCAGAAGTTTTTGGCACCCCGGGGCGGATCTATAAGGTGAATGAAGTGAGGTACTGATTATAAAACGAGGGCAATAGTTGAATATTTGTGGTTCGTTGGAAAAATCCCAAATTTTCGCTTCGGCCCGTATTGTTCGACAAACTCCGAGGAGAACATCATGTCCGTCAGGCCCAATATTCTTGTCATCGGTGGCAGCTATTTTGTCGGACGTGTTTTTGTTGAGAAACTTCTGGCTCTGAATCGGTACAACATTTACGCCCTCAACCGGGGTACGGTTCCCATGCGGTTGGAGGGTGTCAAGCAGCTGCGTTGCGACCGTAGCGATGGGGAGGCGCTTCGCAAGGTGGTGCCCGATGTGCCCTGGCAGGCGGTGGTCGATTTCTGCGCTTATACGCCGCAGGATATCGAAACCACCATGCAGGCGCTTTGCGATCATCAGCTGGCTCAATATATTTATATCAGTACGGCAACGGTGTACGAACCTTCCTCCCGGCAGCCCATCGACGAATCGGGCGCCACGCTTTGCGCAAGCCAACCGCACCTTGGTCCGGCCGCCGACTATGGCTTTCAAAAGCGGCTGGCTGAGTTGGCGGTGATCGCGCAGTGCGACCGGCGCGGCATCCCCTATACCCTCGTGCGCCCGACCTTTATCTTTGGCAAATACAACTACGCGCCGCGCGAGAGCTATTTCTTCGAGCAGATCCTCAAATGCAATCCGGTGGTGATCCCCGACCGTGAGCCCCCTGCACGATTCAGTTTTGTTTCGGTATGGGACGTGGCGTTTATCGTCGCCGACTGTATAGGCAACCCGGCGGCTTACGGGGAGGTATTCAATGCTTCCGGCGATGAAGAGTTGTCCTACCCCGCGCTGGTTGATTGTTTCAAAGAGGTGACCGGCATTGATTTTACCGTCAAAAAACTATCCATTGCCGAGATTGAAACACAGAGAATTCCTCTGCCTTTTCCCCTGGATGAAGATTTGCTGTATTCCGGCCGACACAGCCGGCAGGTATTGAACTATTGCTACATTCCATTTAAGAAAGCCATGCAGGAAACCTATCGTCTCTACCGGTTGGGACTCGGACTCGATGGCTAGCTTGCGGTGGAATTCAAACGGCAAGAGACCTGGGAGGGTAGGTTTTTGAGAGTTGTGCGGGAAACAGGAACGTCGTCTCTGGTGCTTTGAAAATTCCTGG
>DIKU01000025.1:0-10018 GCA_002424645.1 Pelobacter sp. UBA5610
CTGGGGGCCGACGATTACATTACCAAGCCTTTCGGGGTTCACGAGCTGCGCGCGCGCATCGCCGCCGTGCTGCGCCGCAGCCGACGGGTGACCGGGGTTTCAGACGGGACCTTGCCCGCCACGATGATTATCGGAGCGGCCAGCGTTGATCGCAAAACCTATCGGGGGCGCCTCGGTGAAAGCACCTTCAGCCTTACCGCCCGCGAGATGAAACTGCTGGAAGCCTTCTATCGTCATCCCGACGAAGCCCTGCCGCGCAATACCCTGCTGAATCTGGCCTGGGGGATCGATTACCAGGGCACCACCCGTACCCTCGATCAACACATCGCTCAATTGCGTAAAAAAATCGAACCCGATCCGGCCTCGCCGCAGGTCATCACCACGGTCCATGGGGTCGGTTATCGTTATGTCGCCGGTACCTCGAATCCGTGAATCGTGTTGCGGCCGCTCCGGAGTTTTACCCCGGATAATTCTCGCCGGCAGAAGGAACGGGGGTCGCGATCTTTCTGGTTATGCCGCGACAATAAAGCCGGTCTTTGGATAAGACCGGCTTTTCGCGTATCCGATTGGATATCAGGCTGTTTTTTAACTTTCGAGTATGCTCAATGCTTCGTCGCGGTAGGCTTCCATCAGATAGGGGATTCCGGTTACCTTGGCGCATTCCTGTGTCAGCGACATGATGTCGCGGCGGCTGATAGCCGGGACGTTAAAACAGCGGGCGCCGGCCATGAACTGCTGAAGTCCGATTCTGATCTTCTGGCAGTAGCTGTAGATGCCCAGAGCGCCGAGGGGCAACGACTCCATTCCTTGCTTGCCGATCTGGTCGGCGACCTCCTCGTAGCAGACAAAAATCTGTTCCTTGGTATTGCCATATTGACTGACGGTTGCCGGCAACTCGTGTTCATCCAGCCATTTGCCGATGTTTTTCCCGACCATGCCGGGGATCATAAGTGCGCGTCCCATGCAAATCGCCTTGACGAAGGGGGCGCCAAGGGCCAGAGCTTTATATACATGGTCCTCGCTGCTGAACCCGCCGGCAAAGGCGAGATCGGGAACTTTTTCGCCTCTGTCGACAAGCTTCTGGCAGAATTCGACGGCGGCGGCATGGAGATAGATGCTCGGCATGCCCCATTCTTCCATCATCCGCCAGGGGCTCATGCCGGTGCCGCCGGAGGCTCCGTCGATGGTCAGCAGGTCAATTTCGGCCCGGGCTCCCCACTTGATAGCCATGGCCAATTCCCGCAGGCTGTAGGCGCCGGTTTTGAGGGTGATGCGCTTAAATCCAAGTTTGCGCAGACGCTCCACTTCGGCATGGAACTCTTCTTCATCAATGAAGCCAAGGCGGCTATGGCGCTCGAATTCAATCAAGGAACCGTCATGGAAAGCGGCCTGGAAGATAGGATTTGAGGGGTCCGGGGTGACGATATAGCCGCGGCGCTGCAATTCGAGGGCCCTTTCCAGGGTTTTGACCTTGATCTCGCCACCGATGCATTTGGCTCCCTGCCCCCATTTCAGTTCGATGGTTTCCAGACTGTGCTTGTCCATGACATATTCGGCCACACCCAGGCGGGTATCCTCAACGTTAAGCTGAACCAGTATCTCGCCATAGCCCTGATGATAGCGTCGGTAGGTTTCGATGCGCCGGTCCATGTCCGGGGCCCGTAGGATCTTTTTGTTGCCATCGAGTTCAAGCTCGGGGTCGATGCCGCAAACGTTCTCACCGCAAACCAGGGTAATGCCGCTGATGGCGGCACCGATGGCGAAATGTTCCCAGTTGTTGCGGGCGATTTCCGTCGATCCGAGGGCTCCGGTGAATATCGGCACCTTCATTTTGACTTTTTGTTCCCAGCCATAGGCCGTCTCGGTATCGACGGCAGGAAACACAGCGGTGTCGGGACCGGCGGTCACACCTGCGGGTAATCCCTTGGCTCCGAAAGCGTAGCCCTGAATGTTCAGATGGGAATAATCGACGGGGTATTCTTTGTCGCCCCCGGCGGTGATCGCGCCGAAAGGTGCCGGATAGATCAGCTCGCGGCCGCGGAAGGTGGCCTTGAAAACCTCGCAATTACCCCGGCAGCCGTCGATGCAGCGACTGCAAAGACCGCTCATGGGGGACACGCTGCGGGAACGATTGGCGCTTTGGGTGGCATCGTCGGCATTTGGTCGTTGCAGATTCATATGGCACTCCTCCTTGCGCTTTTCGGGTTGGCGGGATGCGATTTGGTCGGCAACAGGTCTTCTGCAAAAAATCAGCGGCGGCCGCCAAAGATAGAGCCGAGAATACCGCGTATGATCTGCCGCCCAAGTTGGCTGCCGATCGTCCGGGCCGCGCTTTTGATCATGGCCTCGCCGACGCCCTGGCGGCGCGACGCTGCCCTGGGTTGGCTTTTGGCCGGGGCAGGCTCCGGCACCTGGGCAACGGCAGTCTCGGCCCGTTGTTGCAGCATTTCGTAGGCGGAGTTGCGATCGAGGGTTTGCTCGTAGCGGCCATTGAGGGGGGAGCGCGCGATGATCTCCTGTCGTTCGTTATCGGTCAACGGGCCGATGCGGGTTTGTGGCGGGCAGATCAGGGTGCGTTCGACGGGCAGGGGGCGGCCTTGCGGATCGAGGGTCGAGACCAGTGCCTCGCCGATGCCGAGAGCTGTAATGACGCTGGCCGTATCCAGCTGTGGGTTGGGACGGAAGGTGCGGGCTACCGTGGCCACCGCCTGTTGATCCTTGGGGGTAAAGGCCCGCAAGGCATGCTGGATTTTCATTCCCAGTTGGCCGAGCACGCTCTCGGGGATGTCCAACGGACTCTGGGTGACAAAAAACACCCCTACTCCCTTGGAGCGAATCAGGCGCACCACCTGTTCGATTTTTTCCGCCAGAGCCTTGGGAGCCTGGGAGAAAAGCAGGTGTGCCTCGTCAAAAAAGAATACCAGTCGCGGCCTGTCTGCGTCGCCGGCCTCGGGTAGTTGCTCGAACAGTTCCGATAGCAACCACAGCAAGAAGGTCGCGTAGATGCGGGGCGATTGCGCCACAAGCCGGGTGGCGTCAAGGATGCTGATGACGCCCCGTCCGGAAAAATCGACATGCAGCAAGTCGTTCAGTTGCAGGGCCGGTTCGCCGAAAAACAGGTTGCCCCCCTGTTCTTCGAGGACCAGCAGTTGGCGTTGGATGGCACCGATGCTCGATGACGAGATGTTGCCGTAGGTCGCGCGCAAGTCCCGCGCATTGTCGCTCATCCATGTCAGCATGGCGCGCAGGTCCTTCAGATCCAACAATAGCAGGCCCTGGTCATCGGCAATGCGAAAGCAGGCATACAACACACCGCTCTGGGTGTCATTCAGGTCCAGCAGATTGGTCAGAAGCAGGGGACCCATTTCCGAAACCGTGGTGCGGATGGGGTGGCCGGTCTGGCCATAGATATCCCAGAACGCCACCGGACAGGCGCTTGGCGCGTAGTCGGGCAGGGGGATCTGGCGCAGACGTTCTTCTATCTTTGGATTCGGGGTTATTGCCGCCGCAAGGCCCGACAAATCCCCTTTGATGTCGGCGGCGAATACCGGCACCCCCATGCGGGAATAGCCCTCCGCCAGAATTTGCAGGGTGACGGTTTTCCCTGTGCCGGTGGCTCCGGCGACAAGTCCATGCCGGTTGCTCATGCTACCTAGTTGTTGAATGGGGATCCCATTGGCAGCGCCGATGATGAGACCTGCAGTCTGGTTCATGGTGTGGTGATCCTTGTTCTTGGTTTGAAAAGAAAGCACGGATGAGTTTTTCACTTTTTCCATAGACCACTCCATAAAGGCGTGGCGTTTGCCGCGTCGCAGGCGGTGTTCTTCATCATGCCGCTTGATCCGTGGTCAGATCAAGTGAATTTCTTAATATGGCTAATGAATCAAGGTTACGTTGTTCTTTGACCAGGTCTTATGTTCGCCATTGTCCAATTCGACTTCGAAGTATTCATCCGGGCGACAGGCGATAATCCTGCCGATCTGGTGCAGGACGATATGCTTGACGCGTTTGTCGGTGCCCGCATCAAGAGCTTGGCAGATGTCTGCGAATTCATCGTGACGCATCGATTATCTCCTTTGCAGGATATGGTCTTATGCCATAAGGGGTTACGGGGGAGACTACGGATAAATGTTCTGTACGACATCCAGGATCAGATGGGTTCTTTCGTGCAGCAGCACCATATCGGTGCCGACGACCAGCCGGACATAGCCGTTCGGTAGGCGCGTTAGCCTGCGGTCGAGATCATGCGGCAGCCGGTAGCCCGAAAGCCCCGGAGGCAATTCGCCATGACGGGCAAGGTGTTTGCGTAACCCCGGAGGCAACCTCTGTTTTTTGGCCAGACCGGGGGGCAAGGCGCGGTGATAATAATTGTAGATGGAGGCCCGGTCGCGATCGGTAAAGACCAGGTCCATGCGGGCATCCCTGCTCCGCACAGCGACCCGGGCATAATCAGGATTGGCGACACATGCGGTCATCAGCGGAGCTGCGGCAAAAATCGCTGCCAGTAGCCAAATAATCGAATCGAAACGCATTTTCATGGGACCCTCCCGGAAATTGGCGATTACTCTCTATTTTAGCAGAGAATTTTCAGAGTGAGCCGCGGTGGGATGTTTTTGACTGATTCCAGATAATGACTCTTGCAAAAACCGATTAACCACGGAGCTCGTTGAGTTCGCAGAGAAAATCAGTTCGTGTGGCAACACATCCTTCGTATTTTCAACGATCCTGTATGGTTTCTGCAAAGCACTTTAAATCTGTTTTTACAAGGATATTCAAGATACACAGGATTAAAAACAAAGCCCTTGTCGGTGAGATTTTATCCTGAATATCCTGATCCTCCCTGTTCGCTGTGGATTTATTGTTACCGGGGGACTTCGCGCTCTCTGCGGCAAAAAAGTTCTTTCCTGGTCCTGGCCTTTTAAATCGTTCAGGTAAACAAACTGTTACCAAACACAGAAGCCGCAAGCCCATCTAGTGGCAGACAATCTATATGCGACGGTGTATACTGCACCTTTGCTGTGGGTTTACGTTTCACCATTCCTATTACCTTTGCTCACCGGACCCTTTTCATGTCGACACAAACTGTACCCAGACACAATCTGCGCCTGATTATTCTTCTGCTTGGCGCTTTAACGGCTATCGGGCCGTTGACCATCGATACCTACCTGCCGGCTTTTACCGCCATCGCTGCTGATTTGCATACGGATGTGGCAACGGTCGGCTGGTCCATGAGCAGTTATTTCATCGGCATTGCATTCGGGCAACTGGTTTATGGCCCTTTGCTGGATGTTTTCGGGCGCAAGAGCCCCCTGGTTTTTGGTCTGGTGTTGTACGGAGCGGCCTCTCTGGGCTGCGCCATGAGCGCGAACGTTCAATGGCTCATCGGGTTACGTCTGGTGTTGGCGCTTGGAGCCTGCGTAGGCATGGTTGCGGCGCGGGCGGTGGTGCGGGACCTTTTTCCCCTCAACGAAACGGCACGGGTTTTTTCAACTCTGATGCTGGTCATGGGCCTGGCCCCTATCGTGGCCCCAACCCTGGGTGGCATCATCGTTGCCACTGTGGGGTGGCGTTATATCTTTATTTTGCTGGGTATTGTTGCCGTATTGATGCTGGTCGGTGTGTGGCGGATACTGCCACCCCTTGCCGGTCACGGCAGACGTGACGCTTTACACCCGTACAGGGCCTTGCGCGATTATCTCGCGGTATTGAAGGTGCCGGGATTTACCTCGCGCATGCTGACCGGCAGCTTTCACATTGCAGGACTGTTTGCCTATCTGACTGCCTCGCCGCTGGTTTTTATGGATATTTTCGGCATGTCCGGTCCCCGTTACGGATGGACCATGGGGTGCAATGCCCTGGCGCTGATCGTCGGCAGTCAGGTCAATGCCAGATGCCTGAAACGCTTTTCTCTGAGCGGCGTACTGTGGGGCAGCAATCTATTGCTGCTGGCAGCCAGTGCACTGTTTGTCGCGGGTGTACTCTTTACTCCGGTTAACCTCTGGCTGGTGCTGGCCTTTTCGGCCGTCTACTTGTTCTGCCTGGGCTTTTTGCTGCCGGATATTACCGCCCTGATTATGCACCCGTTTGCGCGGGAACAGGCCGGAAGCGCTTCGGCGTTGCTGGGTTCGGTGCAGATGTTGGCCGGCGCCGTGGCCGCCGCCCTGGTGAGCCTGGGGTATGACGGCACGATTGCCGTGATGGCGATAAGCATGCCGGTTTGCGCCTTGGCCAGCGTAGGGCTGTTATGGCGGGAGCGCCGGATGGGATATGCGCAGGTGTAATTTGTAATCGTAGACAGTACTGCGTTTATGAGGAGTCTTGAATTTTTTTGCTCAGCTGATATGTTAAGCCGTGCGATACAATATTAATCCCTGTCCGACGAACAGGGGTGCGCGCCTGTTTTGTTTCCGCATAATAACCAGTGAACCCAGGAGGAATCATGGCCACCAAGGTTGCGATTAACGGATATGGAAGGATAGGCAGGCTTGTCCTGGCTGCCATGTATGAGCAAGGCCTTATCGGCGCCGACCTGGATATCGTGGCCCTGGTCGATCTCAATCCCGATGCGCGTTACTTTGCCTACCGCACCCGCTACGATTCGGTACATGGGCGGTTTTCCGGGGAGGTTGCCACCGCCAAAAGCTGTCCCCAAATGGAGGTCGATGACACCCTCATCATCAACGGAGACGAGATTCTATGCATGGAGGCTCCGGCCAGCCCCGATCTTTTGCCCTGGAAGGAGCTCGGTGTCGAGTATGTCATCGAGGCCACCGGGCGTTTCACCAGCGTTGAAAAGGCTGGCTTGCATCTTAAGGCGGGAGCCAAAAAGGTTATTCTGACGGCCCCGGGCAAGGGCGGCATGAAAAGTGTCGTGATCGGCGTGAACGACGCGTCTTACGATCCTGCTACCGATCACGTGCTTTCCACGGCGTCCTGCACCACCAACTGTCTGGCGCCTCTGGTGCATGTGTTGCTCAAGGAAGGGATCGGTATTGAAAAAGGGCTGATGAGCACCATCCATTCCTATACCGCCACCCAGGAGACCGTCGATAGTCCCTCCAAAAAGGATTGGCGCGGCGGCCGGGCTGCGGCCATCAATATCATCCCCTCCACCACCGGGGCGGCCAGGGCTGTCGGTGAGGTTATCCCCGAGGTCAAGGGTAAGCTGACCGGCATGTCCTTTCGCGTGCCCACCCCCGACGTGTCGGTGGTCGATCTGACCATTCGGTCGGTGCGCGACACGACCATCGAGGAGATTGACAGCCTGATGAAAAAAGCTTCCCAGACCTACCTCAAGGGCATCATGGAATACATGACCGAGCAGTTGGTCTCTTCCGACTTCCTCAATTCGACCAGTTCTTCCATTTACGATTCACCGGCCACCTTGCAGAACAACCTGCCAGACGAATCGCGCTTTTTCAAGCTGATCTCCTGGTACGATAACGAGGTCGGCTATTCCAATCGTGTTGTCGATATGTTGCGTCTCATGATTGCCAGGGGAGCCTGATCCTGTCCCGGAGGCATGGCAGGGGAGACGTAACTACAGGTAAAAAAGGCCAGGCGCTTCGAGATAAAGCCGCCTGGCCTTTTTGCTTGACAGAAATTTCTTTTCGGATAAAATCGTTACCAAATTGGTTATAAATAAAAATGTTATCTGAAAGGAGACTGTGATGGCCGTCTGGAAATGCGAAAAATGCGGATTTGAAAAAGAAGGGCGCTGTAAACCTAAAAAATGTCCTACCTGCGAGGGCGCCGGCACCTTTGCCAAGAAGGACTGATCTTTTCCTCCCCCGGATCCTCTTTAAACCGACAGGGCCGGCATATCGCCGGCCCTGTCGGTTGATCTGCTTGCTTCCCCAAACCCCAATATATTCTGGCGAGACTTTTGAAGCCGTGCCATAGGGCAGACTTGCCGGGATAAAGAGCATTTTTCCAATTTTTATCGCCTGAAATAAATGAAGCGACTTTTCGGCTTGTTTGTTCCGCGAAGTTCTCGCATTGCCACTGACCGCGCCGGGTCCAGGAAGAGCATGAGCGCAAGAGGGTTATGCGAGCGGCCCGGGCGCTATTTTAAATATCCCAGTCGGTAAGGCACATGGAGATGCCATGTTCGCGGGCTCTTTGGGCGTGGGTCAATGCGAGGGCATCGTGAGTCTGATCCTGGAAATCAATCATGGTGGGAATTTGCTTGAGAGAGTGAACCTCCCATTGGTGTTTTTCCGAAAAATTGATCGCTTTTCTGGTTGCCGTTACGGCGTCTCTGGAGTCTACCCAAAACTGGGCCAAGGCTTTTTTTACTTTTTGACAATTGGACTGTTTCCAATGGGGCGTGACACACATGCTGACGTAATACATCTTCACCTCTAACTGTCAAAATTGTAAGAATTTGTTTCTGTCCCCTGAAGTTATTACCAGATATCGGAAATCTTTCAACCGGCCGGTTGAAGATTTCGTGAGGCAACAACGCAATCTTTCGACTGGTCTTGTCGATGATGTCGGAGTGATATTTTCCGGGGCAGGGAGGGCTGTCCATGTGATCGATTCTCAGGCTCCATCCCCTTTCCCGGAAATAATCCATGCACATAGCAAATGGCGAGGGTGTTGCTGTATACTGTAGAAGTGGTTGGTTTTGAATAGGATTTTATTTCATAGCCAGTTGCCAAGAATTCGGGTAAGAACCGGAGGAGGCTTGAAAATGAGAATACAGAGAACATTCTTACTGGTTTTAATAATGAGTCTTACGCTTTTTGCTCTCCCCTCTTTTACCTTCGCTGCGGACAATGGTTCCAGAGAGGCGAAAATCGCTCGCGCCATGGAGGCTGCCCCTGATTCTGTTACCCAAAACGCCATGATCGTCGATGTGGACGGCACAGTGTTGAGGGAAGGGACCAACGGTTGGCAGTGTCTTCCGGCATCGGCAGTAGGGACGTATCCCATGTGCATTGACGATGTCTGGATGAGTCTTATGACGGCTGTCGGGAACAAGGCCGACTTCAAGACCGATAAGGTGGGAATCGCATACATGCTTGCCGGTGATGACAATATCAATAACAACGACCCGTATGATACCAAACCCGACCCGGGTGAAGTGTGGGTTCAGGAAGGCCCCCACTTGATGATCATTGTCCCGGACCCGGGAGCGCTCAAGGGGTTATCGGATGACCCCGACAACGGCGGTCCTTACATCATGTGGAAAGGGACACCTTACGCCCATATCATGGTCCCCGTAGGCCCGCGTCAGAAGTAGGTTTGACGGCGACGGAAAATGCTCCATCAAGGCCGCATGGGAAATCGCAACTGTCGTCTTCTCAGTCATCATGTTTTAAATATGAAAAGCCCGCTTGGCAAATCAGGCGGGCTTTTCATATCCGCAAGGGATGATGAGAAAGAAGAATAACGGGCCGGTGAGTAACCCGGGGGCAATTCAATGTAAAATTTGACACAGTATCAGGAGGGGCGGTGCCTGTGGATCCAGCGGCGATTCAATTTGTTGGGGTACACATGCCAAGAGTGCCTATGGACCTTGGGGCGATTCAATCCTTCAGATTTGTGTCGGGGAAAAATCTTTTTAAAAGAGCAGGGTGGTTCTATACTGTGATATAAAATCGCTTTTTTCGTATCTGAGGTAAAGATGACCACAACGTAAGCCAAGTCGCTAAGATTAAAACAAATTCTCGGTTTTTATGATGGCTTTCGTGTACTCTGTTCGCATGATTTCAGTTGCTGAAGTCGCACTATAAAATAGTAACCCAGGAGTCTGGTTCATGTATAAAATCGTCGTCCATCCGGGCAATGCACATAGAGATGACTTCATGGCTGTGAGCATTTTGCTTGCAACCCTCGATAAAGCCGAAGTATTTCGCCGCGATCCCACCGGTGAGGATCTTGCCGATCCAGACACCTATGTGGTCGATGTCGGCATGGAGCTTGACCCGCACAGACATAACTTCGATCATCATCAGGATAAAACCCTTCCCTGTGCCTTTCATCTGGTCATGCAGCATCTCGGGTATCATGA
>DIKU01000025.1:10042-12056 GCA_002424645.1 Pelobacter sp. UBA5610
AAGGGGCCTCACAAGACCGCTGAGCATTTCGGTGTCGATGCCAGCGTCCTGCTTGCATCATCGTCGCCGATCGACGGCTATATCCTTTCCCGGTTTTCCAAACTCACGGATTTGCGGGAGCATGATCTCCTCTATGCCTTCATGAAGGAAATGGGGCAGGATATGCTTGACCTGATCGGTCTCAAAAAACAGCGGCTCGAACGGTTGAAGCAGGAAGCCACCATTGTCCCGGTAAAACATGTCAAGGCTGTCGTGTGCCATATCGAGGATAACCCCAAGCTGTCCATGGAGCTCTATCTGCGCTATCTTCAGGATGACAGGATTGTGATATGCATCACCCATTCGGTGCGCGGCGAGGGGTGGGAGATCTTGCGTCTTGGCGATAGCAGCCTTGTGGATTTCCGGGCGATCAAGGATCATCCGGATATTCGCTTTGTTCATTCCAACGGCTTTGTCGCGACAACGCATACCCTGATCCCACTGGAACAAGTTATCGAGTTTGCGGCTTGCTCCCTGACCGGGATCGAAGAGTCCGGGCGACAATAACCGCGTTCGCCGTTCATGAAGTTTCGGTGGAGGCCGATATGAAGAACAATCGGAACGAGAAATCCCCTCCCGCAGAGGATATCCTGTTGCTGGTGGCCATCCTCCCGGCGGAACTGCAGGCGACCCTCTTTCGGTTGGAGTTGGAGAAACTTCTCGAAGTGGTGATGGATTTGGGGCGGCCACCCGAGGCGCGTTTCCCGGATGGGGTGGTGCGGCTTTCCGACAAGCCGGTTCATCAGGACGAGTTGGCCCATGTGACAGCCCAGGTGGGGGAATTTGGCGGAGACAATCGCGCCGGCATCGAACGAACGTTGCACCGGATCTCGGCCATTCGCAACCGAAAAGGGCAGATCGTTGGTCTGACCCTGCGTATCGGGCGGGCGGTTATCGGTAGCATTGAACTGATGCGGGACCTGATCGAAACCGGCCAGAGTCTGCTGATTCTGGGGCGTCCGGGGGTCGGCAAGACCACCAAACTGCGGGAAATGGCCCGGGTGCTGGCCGACGATCTGCACAAACGCGTCATCATCGTCGATACTTCCAACGAAATCGCCGGTGACGGCGATATCCCCCATCCGGGGATCGGCAGCGCCCGGCGGATGCAGGTTTCCCAGGTCGAGCGACAGCATGCGGTGATGATCGAGGCGGTGGAGAACCATATGCCCGAGGTCATCATCGTCGATGAAATCGGCACCGAAGCGGAGGCGGTGGCCGCCCGCACCATCGCCGAGCGGGGAGTGCAGCTCATCGGCACCGCTCATGGCAATACGCTGGAAAACCTGGTAAAGAACCCTACCCTGTCCGATCTTGTCGGGGGGGTGCAAGTGGTGACCCTCAGCGATGACGAGGCCCGCCGCCGACGCACCACCAAGACCGTCAGCGAGCGTCGCGCGGCGCCTACCTTTGATATCGTGGTGGAAATGGTGGACCGGGATGAGTTGATTGTCCACTCCGATACCGCTTCGGCCGTCGATATGCTGCTGCGTGGCAGAGCGCCGCGCGGCGAGCACCGTGAGCAGGCCGCCAACGGCCAGATTCATGTGCAAGTGCCCGAGGAAGAGCCACTGCACGTAGCGGTTCCCGACTATCCCCTGGAAGAGCCGGCACCCCGAGGACCGGTTCGCATCTATCCCTACGCTCTCTCCCGGGATCTGCTGGAACGGGTTATTCGCGGACTGGGCCTTAATGCCCGCAGCGTCAGTCGGGCGGAGCAGGCCGACCTGGTCATTGCCCTGCGCAGCCGCAGCGATGAGCCTCGCCTGCGTAGGGAGATGGAGGACAGCGATGCCAGCCTTCAATTCATCAAGCGCAATACCGCCAACGAAATACGGCGTCTTCTGCAACGTGCCTTCCATGTCATGGAAGGAAGTGAGGAGGACGAGGTCCGGGAAATGGTGATGGAAACACAGGCAGCCATCCGGCGTGTGCAGGAAGAGGGGGAGGAGGTATCCCTGTCTCCGCGACGCCC
>DIKU01000159.1 GCA_002424645.1 Pelobacter sp. UBA5610
GAGCGGAACCGCGCCTACACGTTTCATGCAGATCCCGGCTTTTCGTTCGGCGAAGGCTGGTACCTTGCTGCCGCGGCGCTGCTTGCCGGTGTTCCCATCCAGATCAGACCTGGCGCTGTTCAGGAATTGCAGGCCAAACATTTTCTGCGCGCTGCCGGGTTAGCAGGATCCCTTCGCCCCTATCGGTCCCGTCCGGCGAGTCCCAAGCATCTGACGCATATCATCGCTGAGGCTTTTCACGCCGACGCGCCAGGAGCACAGTGTACCCTTCGCGCAGCGTTCCTGGGAGACGAATCGCCATCGGCTTCCTTAAGATCATGGATCGATGGCAATGTGGGCGGGAATGCAGAGCAGAAAGTGCTGCTTTGGGTACGAACGGGTGACCACGATGCCGAGCGCAATACCTGTTTCGATGAGTTGCGGCAGCTTTTTGAACTGGTATTGAATGCCGGGCTCACTCCTATCTTTTTCGGCGATGCTGTTCCCGCGGACCTTGTTCCGACAAGGGGAGTAGACCTGACCCTTTGCTGGAAAGAGCCGCTCTTCCAGGGGCCGGACATGCGCCTGGCTCAACTGCAACTGTTTGAGGAGTTGAAATGCCGACACAACCTGGTGGGCCAGATCGGCGTTACCACTGCCGGCATGGACGGACCGGCACTTATGGGATTGCCCACTCTTTATCTCACACAGGAACGCAACGTCCGACTTGGCAAGTGGGTGGGAGCCGTTCCGGGATATCAAGAAGTCGTGCGGGCGGCGGGCTATTTCGAAATCATTCGTACCACCTTGCATCAGTGGAAGCAGCACCCTCCGGGATTTGCTGGCCAACCAGGAGAGGACGTTTAACATCAGTTGTGTAAATGGTTTTCCTATAAGTCACTACCCTTTAGACACGAAAAGCCCGCCAGGTTAACTTGGCAGGCTTTTCTCGCATTGCAGGAATTGTAAGAAGAGAATCACCATCCTGCTTTGGATCGAAATAATACAGAACAACACTTGGGAAACCTGAGCCCCTATCCGTTGCCGGGTCCAAGACGCTGTCGTCGCGCCAAAATTGCCCGGTAATTTAGTGCCTCGATATTTTCTAGGCCATGTTCAAAGGGGCCATTATCCGTGGCCAAGATTCCGGATTGATTTTTAATCAAATAAAAAATTAACAGAAATCTAGCTTGAATAAATCTCGAAATCCGGATATAAGGATATAGGTGTGCGTTTAAGCCACTCGCTTCCAAAGGAAACCGCCTTTAACCGAAAACCTTTTTCATCAAACAGGATTCCCATGAAACGCGTTTTATTCCTTTGTACCGGAAACTCCTGCCGCAGCCAAATGGCCGAAGGCATCATCAATCATGACTTTGCAGAAGAAATAGAAGCATTCTCTGCCGGAACCGAGCCCCATGGGCTCAATCCCCGGGCGGTACAGGTCATGGCCGAAGCAGGCATCGACATCGCCGAGCAAACTTCGGATCATCTCAGCAAATACGACGGACAAAATTTCGATTACGTCATCACCCTTTGTGGCGATGCCAACGAGAAGTGCCCGCTCTTCATGGGCGGAGTGCAGCGCATCCACATGGGGTTCGATGATCCTCCCAAAGCCACTGGCAGCAGCGAAGAGGTCCTCGACGTTTACCGCCGGGTCCGCGATGAAATCCGTGAAAAGTTAGGTATGTTTTTTAAAAGTGAATTAAATCTTTAATTAGCAAGGAAGGATTGTTATGTCCTCAAGTATCAGCAAAAAGCTTTCTTTTCTGGATCGCTATCTTACGCTCTGGATCTTTGTCGCCATGGCCATCGGCGTAGGCACCGGCTGGCTCATCCCGGGTGTCAAGGATTTCGTCAACATCTTTACCGTCGGCACTACCAACATTCCGATTGCCATCGGCCTGATCCTTATGATGTACCCACCCTTTGCCAAGGTAAAATACGAAGAGATGGGCGACGTTTTTCGCAACAAGCGGATACTCGGTCTCTCCCTGTTGCAGAACTGGGTCATCGGTCCGGTCCTCATGTTCGTTCTTGCCATCATTTTTCTCCCCGCTTACCCCGAGTACATGGTCGGCTTGATTATGATCGGCCTGGCACGCTGTATCGCCATGGTCATCGTATGGAACGAACTAGCCAAAGGCGACACTGAATATGCCGCCGGTCTGGTCGCTTTTAACAGCATCTTCCAGGTCCTTTTCTTCAGTATCTATGCCTGGTTCTTCATCGGCATATTGCCTCCGTTGTTTGGCCTCGAAGGGGCGGTGGTCGACATCACCATCGGCGAGATTGCCAAAAGCGTCTTCATCTATCTGGGCGTTCCGTTCCTCGGCGGAGCATTGACCCGCCTGATCGGAGTCAAGATCATGGGTCGTGAGCGTTACCACGCCATAGTGGTTCCGAAGATCAGCCCACTCACCTTGATCGCCCTGCTTTTCACGATCGTCGTCATGTTCAGCCTCAAAGGTGATTTGATTGTTCAGATCCCTATGGATGTAGTACGCATCGCGATTCCTCTTCTCATCTATTTCGTGGTGATGTTCCTCGTCTCTTTCTGGATGGGGAAAAAGGTCGGCGCCGATTACAGCAAGACCACCACGTTGGCCTTTACCGCGGCGAGCAACAACTTCGAACTGGCTATCGCTGTGGCCGTGGCAGTTTTCGGTCTCAACTCCGGAGCCGCCTTCGCAGCCGTCATCGGACCCTTGGTAGAAGTTCCGGTCATGATCGCACTGGTCAACGTCGCTTTCTGGTTTCAAAAACGCATGTTTCCACCGCAGGGCCAACCGATTCAACCTTAACCGGAGGAGGGAGCCGTGTTCGAAAAAATACTGATCGCCACCGACCTGTCCCCTGCATCTGACTGTCTGCTGCAATGCGCAGGCGAACTGAAGGCCATAGGTGTCAGACAGATCGTTCTTGGCCACGTCATTTATGTGGCCAACACCCCCGGCCTGGAGGATGCTTTGAAAAACGAAGCCTCACCGGTGCTTGCGCGACAGAAGCAAACACTGGAAGAGGCCGGTTTTGAAGTTATCGTCGAAATGCCCTTGGGCAGACCAGCGCGCGAGCTCAAAGAGCTGGCAAACCGGTACGACGTCGATGCCATTCTCCTCGGCTCGCGGGGACATGGCATCGCAAAGCGTGCGGTATTGGGCAGTATCGCCTTTAAATTGCTGCACATTACGGACAAACCGGTTCTTCTTCAGCGGGTCACCCTGCTGGGAGAAGGCGAGGCATGCAGGCTTTCACTATGCAGCAGAATGTTTGAACACGTCCTCTTTTTGACCGATTTCTCCGAAGCGGCGGAACATGCCTTCGGACAATTCGAAAAAATCGCACCAGGCCTTTCGGGATCGGTCACGTTGCTCCACATCCAGGACGATGCCCCCTTCAAGGACCCGTACACGGGCAAATGGGCCAAGGAGTTGGAAGGCATGAATCAACAATGGCTCGACCGGCTCAAGGAACGCTTGGGGAAAAAGGGCGTGAACGTCGAAGCCGAACTGGCCATCGGAAACCTGCGGGAGGTCGTCCTTGAGAAAGCTGCGGAGGGCACGTATTCCCTGATCGCCATGGGGACGCAGGGCAAGGGCTTTTTCAGCGAAATCGTACTCGGCAGCCTTGCCCACGAAGTGGCCTGCCGGGCCGAAATACCGGTTTTCTTCTACCCCAACCCCCACTGAAGCCGATGGCTCCCGGGATAGGGTTAGAAGCCATGCCCTATCTTGGGAGCAATTTTTAAAACACAAAACATGCGCTGTGTTTGCAATTTCTTTTCAGGCTCATACACGGTTCTCATCTGACGGACCCGAAAGCCAGGTACTATGTTGAAAAACTCTTGCCATATCCGGGAAAACGGATTAATCTATTGATTATGAAAAAATCAACGGACCTGTTCAAAGCCTTGGCACATCAGACACGGTTGGAGATTCTTTGCCTGCTGCTCGAAGGAGAGGTTTGTGTCTGCAAAATAATGGCGATTCTCGATTTGCCCCAATCGACGGCTTCCCGCCACCTGGCTATTTTGAAAAATGCCGGACTGGTAGAAGACCGCCGTGACGGCACCTGGGTACACTATTCTCTCGCCAGATGCCACAACACCCTGGCCGATCAACTGCTGGGCATCTTGGAAAACCACCTACCGTATACCGGCGAAGGTGCAAGAAATCGCCAAAAACTTTTGGATGCCCTGCAAAAGAAGAATTGTGCCTGATTTTTTTATCTTATATATCCTGAAATCCGGATACATAAGATAAAAAGGTGATAGAAAACTCAACCATAAAACGATGGAGAAATTCAATGGACAAAAAAACACTGGAAACGCACGCGCGACTAAGAGGTTGTTTTCCCCAGACTGACAATGCAGAGGACCGGAAAAAGGCCGGCCAGATGGATAACAGCGCAAAAGTTATGGACTCCAAAACTCTGGAATTGATCGCCGTAGGGGCATCGGTGGCCGCATGTTGCATTCCCTGCCTGGAATACCATGTCAAAGCGGCCCGGGAGGCAGGAGCCAGCCATGCAGAGCTTGCCTCGGCGATCAACATGGCGAAAAAGGTCCGGCAAACACCCATGGACAAAATAGATCAAAAATGTGAAGAACTCGGTATTTGAGGTTAGCTTTACCAATAAATGTGATTTGCGGCGGCATTTATCTTCTTTCCTTGCGCGACGACGGGCAAGAGATAATGTCGCTGCGCAAAGATCGGATTTAAGGAAGGTTAAATAATGATCCGCTCGGACGACCAAAACAAACAGTCGCCGCAACAAATCCTTCGCGATGTCCTGCGACTTTGCGCAGATTGCGACACCTGTCGTACCATGATGGAGGGGGATTGCGCTTTTTTCCTCGAGCTTTACAAGTTGTGGGACCAGGAGCATGAGGAAGGGACTCCCATAACGGAAAAACAGCTCCGCTACCTGGCCGAACTCTGCACCCTCTGCGGACTATGCCCTTGCCCAAAAATCCCCATGGATGTCATGGAGGCCAAGAGCCGCTACATCGAAAGGGAAGGGATGCCCCTGGCGACCCGCCTGCTCAATGACGTCCCGCGTATGGCCCGGCTATGCGGCTCCTTCCCTGGGTTGGCCAAGGCGCTGCAATCGAACAAGGTCTTTGGCCCCTTACTTCGTAAGGCGATCAGCATTCATCCTGACAGGGAGTTGCCCTCCTTTCCTAAAGGAAATTTTTACCGATGGGCCAAGAGCCGGGGACTGGACCGGCAGCAGTCGGGCAATCATCAGGTTGCCTACTTCGCCGGATGTACCGCAGGCTATCTGTTTCCCGCCATTGGGCGCAGTGTGGTGGAGATCCTGCAGCATAACGGTGCGACGGTCTATGTCCCGCCACAGCAGTGCTGCGGCATGCCCTTTCTGGTAGAAGGTGACCGTAAACGCACCTTGGAGTTGGCCGAGGCCAACATGAAAAAATTGCTCGAAACCTATAATACCGGTGATGACCTTATTTATTCCTGTCCCACCTTTGGTTTTTTCTTGAAAAAGCTGCTCAAAGATAGGGCTTACTATTCAGAAACGTTTCAGGAATCGGTCAATGCACCTGACAATGAGTTCAAAGTGCCCGCTCCGGAAAAGGGAGAAGGCCAGTTTTGGCATCTGAAAAAAAACATGTATCATCATCTCCTGAAAGATGACGGCTACTTTTCTGTCATTGATCCCATGGCACGGATTGAGTTGGCCGACCATCTCTTCGATTTCGGCGTTTATCTCAAAAATCTCCTCGATAAAGGCAAACTGGCCACCGATTTTACACCGATTCCGCAGCGCATGGCCTATTTTGCTCCCTGCCATCTGCGGGAGCAAAAAATGGGGCGTCCCTACCTCGACCTTCTGAAGTTGATCCCGGAATTGGACATTGAATCCGTCGGCAGTGATTACGACTGTTGTGGCATGGGAGGGGTTTTCGGCTTCAAAGAACACTTTCACCAGAAGTCGCTGGATCTGGGCGAACCGCTGATGAAAAAAATCCGGGCCCATAACCCCCAGGCGATCGTCACCGACTGTATGAGTTGCCGTTTGCAGTTCAATCACTGTCTGCCATATCCCGTCTACCATCCGGTCGAAGTGCTGGCGCGAGCTTATGGTGGTGGCACATCCACTGAATAAGAGCGATATATGAATAAATTCCGGGTCAAAAGGGATGCTTTTCGCTTATCCAAAATATCAGAGATCCCGGTGCAAAACCCGAAGGAGAATCATCCATGAACAATCAATCCGGCGCGGCTCCCGAAACGGAAGACACGCTTCCAAAGAGCTTTCTCAGCAACTATCTCGGGCTGAAAATCGGCCTGTTTCTAGTCGCATGGTTCGTGATTTATCGCCAACTTTTAACCCTGTCGCGTTATCTTACCTACGACCTGATCGGGTTGCGGCCGGAATCGCACTTAGGGTCGGCGGTGGAATTCTTTTTATACGATACCCCCAAGGTATTGATGCTGCTGGTTCTGGTCGTATTCGGCGTCGGCATATTGCGCAGCTTCATCACGCCGGAATTGACACGCAAAATCCTCGCCGGTAAGCGCGAAAGCACCGGCAATGTGCTGGCCGCTCTGCTTGGGGTTGTGACGCCCTTTTGTTCCTGTTCGGCGGTCCCCCTGTTTATCGGGTTCGTTACGGCCGGCATTCCACTGGGGATAACCTTTTCCTTCCTCATTTCAGCCCCCATGGTGAACGAAATTGCCCTGGTTCTGCTGTTCGGCCTGCTGGGTTGGAAGGTGGCTGCGCTGTATTTCGTGACCGGGATCTTCATCGCCACGGTGGCGGGCTGGACGATTGGTCGCTTGAAACTGGAAAATCATGTGGAGGACTGGGTGCGGGAGATGCACGCCAACCGCTCGGAAATGCCCGACACGACCATGATCTGGGAAGAGCGGGTCGGTTTCGGGATCGATGCCGTGCGGGACATCGTTGGCAAGGTCTGGCTTTATGTGGTTCTCGGCATTCTGGCCGGGGCTGCCATTCATGGCTTCGTACCGGAAAATTTCATGGCCGGTATCATGGGCAAGAGCGCCTGGTGGTCCGTGCCGGCCTCGGTATTGATCGGCATCCCCATGTATACCAACGCCGCCGGCATAATTCCGGTGGTCGAGGCGCTGCTCGGCAAGGGCGCCGCGCTGGGTACAGTCCTGGCGTTTATGATGAGCGTCATCGCTCTATCCTTCCCGGAGATGGTTATACTGCGCAAAGTCCTCAAGCCGAGGCTCATCGCAACGTTCATTGGCGTCGTCGGCGCGGGGATCATGCTCGTCGGCTTTCTGTTCAATCTCGTCATTTAAATTTAAAAAGGAGCTTGTCATGAAAATTCAAATTTTGGGCACCGGTTGCGCGAAATGTCAAAAACTGGCCAAACACGCCGAGGCTGCCGCGCAGGACCTGCATCTGGACTACGAGTTGGTTAAAGTGACCGACATCAAAGAAATCACGGCTTTCGGGGTCATGATGACGCCGGCGATAGCCATCGACGGGCAGGTCAAATTGTCGGGAAAAGTCCCGTCCGTGGATGAACTCAAACGCCTTCTAACCGCCTGATCTCTTTTAGCCCTTCCATTTATTCCAACGGAGTTTTTATGAAATTTGCTGTTGTGTTTAAGCAATATGGTTTGTATTTGGGCTTTGCGCTGCTATTCGGATTAGGTCTTCAGTCTAGTGCCTGCGCCGCGCAGGCGCCCCCTGCCAATGTTCATCAAGCAGCAACCGTCCCGCAGCAACAGGTTAAAACCGTGGTCTATTATTTTCACGGCAACATGCGCTGCGCTTCGTGTAAAAAAATCGAAGCCTACACCAAGGAAGCCATTCGTTCCGGATTTCCAAAAGCGTTGAAAAACGGTTCGCTGGAATTGAAAGTGGTCAACGTGGAAGATCCAGGCAATGACCACTATGTGGAAGATTTTCAGTTATATTCCCGCTCTGTGGTCGTGGAAAAACGCTCGGGTAATAAGCGGGAACAATGGAAGAATCTCGATAGGGTCTGGAATTTGGTCCGTAACAAAACCGCCTTTATGGAGTATGTGCAGAAGGAAACTCTGGCCCTGATGAAAGGGGCGTGAGTATGCACGAATACGGTTTGGCCATAGCTTCGGCATTCTGGTTCGGGGTATTGACCTCCATCAGTCCCTGTCCCCTGGCTACCAATATCGCCGCCATATCGTTCGTGGGACGGCGGGTGGACAGCCCCCGGCAGGTGTTTTCCGCGGGTCTGCTCTACACTTCCGGACGCAGTCTGGCCTATCTGGCGCTCGGCAGCCTGCTGGTCTCCAGCATGCTGTCTGCTCCCTTATTGGCCCATGCCCTGCAAAAATACATGAACCGCGCTCTCGGCCCGATTTTGATCCTGGTGGGACTGGCGCTCCTGGAGGTCTTTTCCTTCAATCTGCCCGGAAGCGGTTTCGGTGATAGACTTCAGAAAAGAGTTGAGGGCATGGGCGTCTGGGGCGCGGGCCTGCTCGGCATTCTGTTCGCCCTGTCTTTCTGTCCGACTTCGGCGGCATTGTTTTTCGGCAGTCTCTTGCCGTTGGCGCTGCATCAGGAATCCGCCATTATGCTTCCCGGAGTCTATGGTATCGCCACCGGCCTGCCCGTACTGCTCTTTGCGGTACTGATCGCCCTCGGCGCCAACAAGGTCGGCCAGGCGTTCAACCGTATCCAGATGTTCGAGCGCTGGGCGAGACGGATTACCGCAATATTTTTCATTCTTATCGGAGTCTATTACTGTCTGGCGACTTTCTGGGGTATTTCTCTGTAACTTTTTCAAACGAAAGGAAGGTGTGACTATGGCCGGAAAAAAAGGTTTTGTACTGTGCGTCTGTCAGGGAACCTGCCCGAGTTTTACCGAAATGAATATTTTCGGCGTCCTTTCCGATGTGCGCCGGGCCAAGATATTCGATTACGTCTGTCTGCATCCGCAGCTCTGCGTCGGCGACGGCGAAGAATTCCTGAAGGTGCTGCTCTCGGGGGGAGAGACGCAAAAGCTGTACGTAGCCGCCTGCGATCCCCAGATGCAATGCAAAATGTTCCGTGACGCTTTCGAAGCCGTCGGCTTTGACAAAGCCAAACACTTTGCACTCGACATTCGTAACAAAACCACTGAAGAGGCCGTGGAGGCCATTAAGAAGCTGGCCGAAGAAAACCCTTGATTCCCCGTAAGCTGGCCGTTGGACATATCCTCCGCTATGTGCCGGTCTGTCAACCCTCCCAGGCCAGGACCGGCAGGTTGGCAGGGCAAGCCCTTATGGGGCTTGTCCTGCTGATACTACTCGGGACCAGTGTAGCCCATGCCAATATCGGCATGGAAAACCTCGGTTACGGGGCCGCTATAGTCGGTATGGGGGGCACAGGCGTCGCCTCCGGTGAGGATACCACAGTCATCAATACCAACCCGGCGGCGATAGTGCGCGTAAGCAATAGCCGGACCGACCTCGGCATGGAAATCATGTTGCCGGATTTCGGCTTGCGCAACGCAGTGAACGATTCCGACGGCGAGAACACGGGCTTTTTTATCCCATCGGCAAGTTTCGCGATTCGCTCCTCCAAACGCTGGGTATTCGGTGTAGGGATGTTCAACGAAGGGGGAACCGGCACCGAATATGGGAAGCTGCAGGTGGACAATACTTTGCTGGGAGGCAGCGGTCTGGCGTCCATCGAGCACCGCAGCAGCTTCGGCTTAATGATTCTGGCCCCAGCACTTGCGTATCAGGTTACGAAAACCCTGGCCATAGGCATTTCTCCTCAGATCGGTTACGGGACCTTTGAAATGGAGATGCCCTGGGCACAGCCGGATTTGCAGCGATTCGGCGCCTCCGATCTAGAAGGGAAGGACTTCACTTTTCGCTGGAAGATCGGCGCACTGTGGCAGCCTGCCGACTGGCTCGGTTTCGGCCTGGCCTACACCACCTCCGCCGATCTCGACCTGAGGGGGGACATCCGCATCAAGACCGTCACCGGAGATATCGAGGGGATGCCGCCCCTGTCTTTTCTGCGGGGCGATGCGGAAATGAACATCGGCTGGCCCGAATCATACAAGGCCGGGGTTTCCCTGGATTTTCGATCCCGGGGCTGGCCTCTTCTGGCCTTGGAGGTCCAACGGGTCAAATGGAGCCGGTATTTCGACAGTGTCTCGGTACATTTTACAAACCAGACACTGAATGGGATCCTGCAACCGGATCAATCCTTCGCTATGGCTATTGGCATGGAAGACCAGACCACCTATCGCGTGGGAATCGAAATCCCCGCTTCCGACCGCCTGGCGGTGCGGCTCGGTTACACCTATGGGCGCAACCCCATCCCTGCGGCAGGCCTGCTACCGGTCATCAACGCCATCGTCGAACATCATATAACCTTCGGCTTAGGTTATCGCCTTACAGAAAACTTTATCCTGAATGCATCGACTGTCTGGGGCCTTAAAAATACGGTACGTACCTCGACGCCTCATGCCGTATCTCCCGATGCTGCGGATACTGCCGTCGATATGGGCTTTTTTTCGGGTTCGGTGCAGGGCTCCTATGTATGGTAAGGTCCATAGACCTATCGTATAAAGCTGTTTCCCGGATAACGATCGAAGCGAAAAGGCCCTCTGCTTACCTTATGTGAATCAGCCATCCCGGTGCACGCTTGTATACCCGTGAAAATTGCGGTATTGTAGAGATATCCTAAAAACTGGATATGTAAAAGTTTCTGGAATCTATTCTTAGCAATACCGCAAAATCATAACAATTTGGAGATAGGTTATGAAAAATCTTCTGGAAGGATTCAACCGACTGAACGATGCCGAAAAGCTGGACTTTTTTAAGGCGCTCATGCCGGAGCTGTGCGCTGTTTTTCGTCGGGATCCGCAAAAGTTGATGGCGGAAATGAAGCCGCTGTGTCAGGAGATGATGCAGGGTTGTGGCTTTGACCCGCAGCAAATGATGCGGATGATGGGGGATAAATCTCAAGAATAATGAAATTTACCGAAAAATAGATGTCCTTGGAGAAGAAAAATGACGGAATGGCGCGGTATCCCTAGAGAAAAAATCCCCTGGTACCCCAAGATTGACGAGGAAAAATGTACCGGTTGCGGAACCTGCATCGCGTTTTGCAAAAACGGGGTTCTCGAATTTGATAAAAAAACGCATAAAGCCCGGGTTCGTTCCCCTTATGACTGCGTGGTCGAATGTAGCACCTGTGGTCGGCTATGCCCGGCAGAAGCGATTTCCTTTCCCGACGAAAAGGAATTCGCTGAACTCATCGAGAAGTTGCTGCGGGAAAAGCGGGAAAAAGAAGGCTCCAGTTAAAAAGGGCGAGAATTTCTCTACGTCCCCAGTACGCTTTGTGGTGAAAGCCTACGCCGATAGGAACTGGAATTCACGATGGATCAGAAACCTGACCTCAGAAAAACTTTGACAGGGTCTGAACAGGACCCGAACTCGGCCTTGCGCCCCTTTCCGAGTAAGCTGTTCGTCGAGGTTACCACCCTGTGCAATCTCGCCTGCCCCATGTGCGTCAAGCAATCCGCGGACAGCGGCATCGCCGAAGGCAACATGAGCCGGGCAACCTTTGAGGCCCTGGAACAGGCCTTCCCCCATCTGGAAACTCTTATCCTCAATGGTATCGGTGAACCACTGGTACATCCTGAACTGACCACTTTCATCCGCAAAGCCAAAGCGAAAATGCCGTCTACGGGTTGGGTCGGTTTTCAGAGCAACGGCCTGCTGATCGATCGGAACAGGGCCGGGCAACTGGTGGAATCCGGTGTGGATCGGATCTGCCTGTCGATCGATTCGGTCTGTCCCGATATCCTGCGCACCATCCGCGGAGTCAACCTCCGAAAGCTGCAAGAAGCCTATCATGCTTTGAGGAAAGCCCGGGAGGCCGATCCGAATTCCCGGTTGCAACTCGGCGCCGAGTTCGTGCTGATGCGCGATAATCTTTCCTGCCTGCCGAATACCGTACGCTGGGCGGCTGAACAGGGGGCAGAATTCGTCATCGTTAGTCATATTTTACCCTATGACCGACGCCAGCTCGAGGAAAGAGCTTACCCGCCGGATACCGACGCTGCCATAGAGATATTCGAAAAGGCGGAACTTGACGCGTGGAAGGCAGGGATCGATCTGCGGCACTATAAACGCATCTGGGGAAGAACGCCGCCGCCGGAGGAAGCCCGTCCGGCCATGCGTTTCGTCGAAGCGATGAAGTCCGAAGCGCATTCGAAAGGGATATTCCTTCATCTACTCCGCTTATTTGACAGGGATGCAGAATTAACCGCAAGGGTTAGCCGCGTTTTCGAAGAGACGGCAAACATCGCCGATCAGACCGGCGTGCGCCTGCTGCTGCCAGCAGTCCTGCCCCGCCAAGAGCGACAGTGCCGCTTCGTTGAACAAGGAGCGACTTTCATCTCCTGGCAAGGGGATGTCCACCCCTGTTATTTTCTGTGGCACCGCTACCGCTGCTTTATCGGCGACTGGTCCAAGGTCATCCAACCGAAAATCTTCGGCAACGTGGCCGAACGGCCCTTGCTGGAGATCTGGAACGATACGGACTTTAGCCGCTTCCGCCGCAACGTCCTGCAATACGGCTACCCCTATTGCACGGGCTGCAGCGTCGGCCCCTGTGACTATGCCGAAGCCGAAAACTTTACACAGGACTGTTTCATGCAAACGGAGCCATGCGGAGGCTGCCTGTGGGCCATGGGCGTACTGCAATGTCTGGAATGAGACGTTGAATCCTTTCCATCCACCCTTCCTGAAAATCCGTCTGGAGAATTGATTTATGCCGAACATGGTATCGACCGCCGGCCTCTTCGTTGTCACGGCCGTTGCGGAAATCGTGGGCTGCTACCTTCCCTACCTCTGGCTGCGCAAAGCCGGCCCTGCCTGGCTGCTGATTCCCGCTGCCGCCAGCCTGGGCCTGTTTGCCTGGCTGCTCTCCCTGCACCCAACCGCCGCCGGAAGAGTCTACGCCGCCTATGGTGGCATTTACGTCACCGTGGCGCTCGGCTGGCTCTGGCTGGTAGATGGCGTGCGGCCGACCCGCTGGGACCTGTTCGGTGTGGCTGTTACCCTGTGCGGCATGGGTATTATCATTCTCGGCCCGCGGTACGGTTGAGGAAAGGACACCGGCCCCGTGCTTTTTCTGGCCTCCATGAAGATAACCGTGGCCTCGATTTTTCTCGGCCTCGTTCATGCCGTGGCGATGAGCGAGGCTTTTTAATTTTTGAATATCAGGAGGCGCTCCATTGCCTGAAGCTTTCGAAAGCGACGAAGGACTGATACAGGCCGCCGGACAGGGCGACCCGGTGGCCTTTGAAAAGATCGTCCGACGGCACCAGCTCCGAGCTTGGAAGATCGCCTTCCGTTTTCTTGGCTGTGAAGCGGAAGCGGCCGATATGGTTCAGGAGGCCTTCATCCGGCTGCTGGACGCCGCTGACCGCTACCGACCCACGGCGGCTTTCAGCACCTACTTCCATCGGATCATCACCCGCCTTTGCCTGGACCGGGCGAAAAAAAAGCAACCGAAAATCCTGGATACCTTCCCCGATCTCGCCGATCCCCGCCCCGACGCGGCGACGGCCATGATGCGGCGGGAGACGGCCCTCGCGGTCCGTGCGGCCCTCGACGTCCTGCCCCCCAACCAGCGCATGGCCATTGTGTTTCGGTACTATGAAGACCTGAGCTACGAGGAAATCGCCTCGGCTCTCGAGACGACGCCTAAGGCCGTGGAGCGCCTGCTGGCTCGGGGTCGCGCACGTTTGCAGGCCCTTCTCGCAAACCGCGATGATTTTTTTCATTTTTGAGCGGGGGTTTTTCCGCTCGTGATCGTTTAATACCGAGAGGTGAATGACATGTTGTCCTGTGCCAGATACCGAAAACGTTTGGGAGCCTTCCTGGACGGTGAATTGCCAGGCCGACAGGCCGCGGCCGTCGCCGATCACGCCGCAAAGTGTCCCGCCTGCCGCCAGGCTCTGGCTGAGCTGCGCGTGCTGGGAGCGGATCTGGCGGCCTTCGCCGTCCCCGAGCCGCCGGCAGAGCTGACCGCCCGG
>DIKU01000006.1 GCA_002424645.1 Pelobacter sp. UBA5610
TTTCTTCTCCAACGGGGATATCATTGACTGGCTCTCCGGCCAGGGCATAGAGGTAATCCTTCCCGCCCTGCAGAGTTTTTTCGCACAGCGTTTCATCAATGAAACCTACGACCAGAAGGCATTTTTTAAACGTTCATTTGCGGACCGAATGAAAAACCTGATGATCGAGATGTACATGGATTTCCGTCTTGGCCGGATAGATCGCGTCATGCAGGAATTCCAGTTTTACCGCAAGCCTCATAACCTCAGGGAACTGTCCGCGATTACCGGCGATGTGGTCAGCCTGGCCAACCAGTTTGGTGAAGGGTGGCTCCTGACAGCGGAAATGATCGCCATGCTCAGGGAAGGAATTGGCGACATCGTCTGTCTGCAGCCGTTCGGCTGCATTTCAAATCACATAACAGGGCGGGGAATGGAGAAGAAACTCAAGGAAATGTATCCCCATTTGAATCTGCTTTCCCTTGATATGGATGCGGGAGCCAGCGAGGTCAATATCCTGAACCGGCTTCACTTTCTGGTCTCGGATGCGCGCGAACGAGCTGCTCGTGATAAGGAAACCATGACAGAGATAAAAGAACTCCGGCGCTTTGTCATACCCTCCATGTTGCCGCGCAAACTGGATGATTTAAACAGTTATGCTACACTTGAGGTTGAAAAATGGCGGGCATGGGTATCCGGCTTGGAGTTGTGGGAAAAAACGCAAAGTATTAAACGAAAAATTGGCTGGTAAACGATTGAGGCAATGAGAAAAGAACAAAAGGGCGATGAACTTGACCGGCTGGACATTAAATTGAATTTAAACAATAATACAGTTCATCAAGTTGCTACCATGGCTAATGGAAGGAGTAAAGTATGATACCTATCGTGATTATTATCCTTATTATCATTGTATTCTTGGCTATAGGCTCAATAGAATGTCAAACTCCTCTTTGCAGGTTTTTAGGTGCAAAATTTCAGCGCTTAAAAACTTGGTGTAAATCACTACGTTTGCCCTGGATATAATAGGTACTTACTCCATCCCAGACTGAAAAGCTGATGATCTTCGCGATCCTTTCCATGTGGACCCACTTGCAACAAACCTTTTTAACGAATACTCAATCTCGCCCAGGCTTACTCTGTTTTGATTCACATGCTATAGCCTAGCTTACTCTACCTCATCGGCAGATATTTCCGCTATTCAGCCTCCTGGAGGTGGAATTTCATCAAACGCAACAATATTACCAATAAAGCACTTGATTTTTTATATCTGTTCGCCTATATTTTACTAAACGTTCGTTAAGTATGCGGATGACACTTAGCCAGGGGTGATCCAATGAACCAACCCAATTCCAAGAGAAAAACGCGGGAAGAAATTATTGATTTAGCAGTGCCACTTTTCGCCAAGCGTGGCTACGACGGAGTTTCCATGCGGGATGTCGCCGCCGCCATTGGACTTACCCCAGCAGCACTTTACTACCACTTTCCCGACAAGGAGCACCTCTACTTTGATGCCGTGGAACATGATTTTAAAGGAAAGTCGGGTGCGTTAATAACCGCTCTTAACAGTCCCGAGCCGGCGTGGGCACGGCTTGAGACGTTCATTGCGGAACTTGCCCATCTGGTGGCAACGGATAAGAATTTTCTGCGCCTGATGCAATGGGTATTGCTGGACAGCGATGAGGCGCGCCAGCACAAGTTGTCGGTACACGTGTTCAGGGATCTATTTGGTGCAGTCCATGATTTGGCTGCCGAACTGGACGCGCGCCATGACGCCCACATGCTTGCGATGACGATCATCGGCCTGGTGTTCTTTCCTTTTATAGCGGGGGCAACCCGCAAGTTCATGCCAGGGCATCGACCTGAGCAGGACAAGCCTGCCGTGTTGGCGAGACATGTGATTGAATTGTTGCGTACAAGCCTGTGTGATACAACCTGCCGCCCAGATGGGAAACCAAATACAATGATAAAGGGAAACTGAAACCTTATGAAAAAAAAGCACCTTATTATATTCTTATCGTCACTGGCATTTGCCACGTTTCTAGGCGCCTGTGACCGAACACCACAGGCCCACACCAAGCCTGTCCCAAAAAGCTGGACGCTGCCGGTCATAAAGGCCTCTGGTGGTGCGCCGGTCGAATACGCGGCGGTCGGATCGGTTGTGTCCGATCAACGTGTTGAGGTCACATCCAGGTTGAGCGGCTATATCCGAGAAATCCTGGTGCAGGAGGGTGACCGGGTACGGCGGGGACAACTGCTTGTGCGGCTCGATGCGGCGGACGTGGAAGGGGGCATCAGCCAGGGTCGGGCAGCAGTAGCCGCAGCAGAAGCGGCTTTCCATGATGCGCAGACCGATCGAGATCACTTCAAGCAATTGTTCGAGCGAGGCAGCGTATCTGACAATGAAATGCGCAAGGTGCGCCTGAAATTCGACGCCGCTCGTGAGACACTGAATCAGGCTCGGGCCGGTTTAAACACGGCAAATTCCCAGCGGAACTATGCCGAAATAAAAAGCCCCGTGGACGGTTTGGTGGTGGCGAAAGTCAAACGAGCCGGTGATCTGGCCCTGCCCGGTGTACCGATTCTGACGCTGGAGTCTGGCCGCAAGCTTCTGTTCGAAACTTTTGTAGCTGAAGAGGCGGTGGCCTCTGTGGTAGTTGGCAACAATGTCGAAGTCCGGCTCGACCGTCATGATGCGCCAATCAAGGGAATTGTAAGTCGTGTAGTGTCTTCCGCTGACCCGGTTACACGCAGCTATCAGGTAAAAATTTCGCTACCTGAAACAGCGGGACTTATGCCCGGTATGTTCGGGAGAGCTGCTTTTATGCTCGGCAAGAGCAAGTCTACGGTGGTGCCCGCGTCTGCGCTTGTCGAGCGCGGCGGATTGCGCGGGGTATTTGTCGTGAATAGTGAAAGTACGGCACAATTTCGCTGGTTGCGCATTGGGCGTGAATGGCCGGATCGGGTAGAGGTGATGGCCGGCCTAGAGGGTGGAGAGCGAGTAGTGGCGGTAGCTGACCCCACACTGCGCGATGGCGACAAAATAGTCGGCGCGGGAGTTCGCAATGACTGATCGCAGACTCAACATCGCCGGGCGTCTGGCAGATATCTTTGTCACCTCCAAGCTGACTGTGTTGTTCATCCTGTTCTGTGCGCTCTTGGGAGTGCTTGCCGTTGTGATGACGCCACGCGAGGAAAACCCACAGATAATAGTTCCGGGAGCAGTAGTGCAAATGGTACTGCCCGGCGCTTCGGCCGAGGAGGTGGAGGAGCGCGTGATTCGCCCGCTGGAGGGTATCGTCAAGCAAATCCCCGGCGTTGATCATACGTATGCGACAGCCGTAAACTCGATGGGCGTACTGATGGTGCAGTTCAAGGTGGGCCAGGACAAGGAAAAATGCCTGGTCAACCTTTACGACCGCGTACTTGGGGAGC
>DIKU01000148.1:0-325 GCA_002424645.1 Pelobacter sp. UBA5610
AAACAATGAAAGTTCTTGTAATCGGCAGCGGTGGGCGCGAGCACGCACTGGTATGGAAGATATCCCAGTCTCCTTTGGTGACGGAGGTGTTCTGTGCGCCGGGTAATGCCGGTATCGCCGGTCTGGCAAAGTGCGTCTCCCTCAAGGTCGATGATGTTGACGGATTGCTCGATTTTGCTCAACAGCACAAGATCGATCTTACGGTTGTTGGTCCGGAACTGCCCCTGACATTGGGGTTGGTGGATCGTTTTCGCGAGGCCGGGCTGACGGTCTTCGGCGCGACACGCGCGGCTGCCCTTATCGAAGGTAGCAAGAGTTTTTCCAA
>DIKU01000148.1:387-35569 GCA_002424645.1 Pelobacter sp. UBA5610
GCGCCCATCGTGGTCAAGGCCGACGGACTGGCTGCCGGTAAAGGAGTGATCCTGGCGGCGACTGTCGAAGAAGCCATTGCCGCCGTGGAGTCGATTCTTTGTGACGGAGCGTTCGGCAGTGCCGGCGCGCGGGTCGTCATCGAAGAGTTTCTGACCGGGGAGGAAGCTTCCTTTCTGGCCTTTACCGATGGCGAGCGCATTGTGCCGCTGGCCTCGTCGCAGGACCATAAAGCGGCTTACGACGGAGATACCGGCCCCAATACCGGCGGTATGGGGGCCTATTCTCCCGCACCGGTGGTAACGCAGGATATTCACGATAAAATCATCGAACAGGTACTCAAGCCGACTATCGCAGGTATGGCAGCCGAAGGACGCGCTTACAGCAGCATTCTGTATGCCGGTGTCATGGTCAAAGACGGCGAACTCAAGGTGCTGGAATTCAACGCGCGGTTCGGCGATCCTGAAACCCAGCCTTTGCTGGCGCGACTCAAGTCGGACCTGGTGCCTGTCCTGCTGGCCTGTGCGCGCGGCGATTTGTCCGGCATCGAGCTGGAGTGGCATGACAAGGCTGCGGTATGTGTGGTTATGGCGGCCGGTGGTTACCCCGGTGACTACACCAAGGGACAGGTTATCGAAGGTCTGGATGCCGCTGCAGACATTGAGGACGTGGTGGTATTCCATGCCGGTACCTCTTTGCAGAATGATAAAATCGTTACCGCCGGCGGGCGCGTCCTGGGAGTAACCGGGCTTGGCGGTACCGTCGCGGAAGCTATCGACCGTGCCTATCAGGGGGTCAAGGCGATTCATTGGCAGGATGTGCACTATCGGAACGATATCGGACGCAAAGCGCTGAATCGATAAGATTGCTTTTCAAAACGACATGGGCAGCCTTGCATGTTTTGGCAAAATCTTCGAAGTAACTTGCCCGGTTTGCCTATTGGACAAAAGGTATAAAGGAGAACTTTTACTATGAAGGACAAACCGCTGGTTGGTATCCTGATGGGCAGTGACAGCGATTACGACATCATGGTCGAAGCGGCCCATGCCCTGAAGCGTTTTGATATCCCTTTCGAGATGACGGTATCGAGCGCTCACCGTTCACCTCACAAAACCGGCGAATATGCCCGTAGCGCTCGCCAGCGCGGGCTGCGGGTGTTGATTGTCGGGGCCGGCGCAGCTGCCCATCTGGCCGGAGTGGTGGCCGCTGAATCGACCTTGCCGGTGATCGGTGTGCCGGTCGACGCTTCCGCCCTTAAAGGACTCGATGCATTGCTTGCCACGGTGCAGATGCCGGCTGGCATCCCGGTAGCAACCATGGCCATCGGCAAGGCCGGTGCACGCAATGCAGGCATCTTCGCGGCACAGATCATTGCCGGGGATGATCCGGTAATGATCGACAAGCTTACCGCTTTCAAGCAGGAACTTGCAGTCGGCGTGGAAGCCAAGGCCGAGGCTTTGCAGCAGCGGTTGGCTCGCGACGGTTTTTGAACCCCTGGCCGGAATGTTCTTATGACATTCCGGCTTTCCTTATCTATAGGTGGCGCCGCGCTGTCCACCAGGAGCGTTCATGAATCCAGGAAGGTTCTCCCTCGTACGTGCGACCCTGTGGAACAGTCTGCGTTCCCTGAAGCTTACCCTTGTTACTCTTTTTCTGCTGGCGGGAGGTTCGGTTTTCGGAACCTTGCTGCCGCAGAATCTTCCCCTGTCTGAATATCAACATCGACTCGGTCCTGTTGTTGCACGTATTATTCAATTTTTTCAGCTTCACGATATGTACCACTCATGGTGGTTCTTTGGGTTGCTGGGGCTGTTTGCCGCCAATCTGGCAGCCTGTTCCTTGCATCGTCTTCCCGGTGTCTGGGCGCAGATAACAACTCCCGATTTGACCCCGTCCGCTACCCGGTTGCAGAGCCGCCCGCAGTATTGCTCCTGGCAGGAACCGGGGGCTGTTGATGGTGTTGCGCAAAATTTCACTCACCTTATACGCCGACGTTTTGCCGATGTCCGGCGCACTGAAAAGGATGGCGTGATTTGGCTGTTTGCTCAAAGGCAGGCCTGGTCACGTTTTGGCGCTTATGTGACCCACATGGCCATTTTGATCATTCTGCTCGGGGGGGTTGTCGGAGGCATATGGGGTTTTCGTGGTTATGTCACCATTGCCGAAGGGCAATCCGTCGATCATCTGATCTTGCAGACTGCCCAAAGCACAAGACCGCTGGGATTCAGCGTACGCTGTGACCAGTTCAGCGTTGATTATTATCCCGGCAGTGATCGCCCACGCGAATTTCGAAGTCTATTGACTGTTCTGGAAAATGGCAGGGAGGTGCCAGGTCAAGTTCGGGTGCCGGTCAGAGTCAATCATCCTCTGCATTATCGTGGTATGACCTTTTACCAGTCTGATTATGGGGTGGATGCATACGTGTTTCGTTTTTTGGTCACCCCCCAATCCGGAGGCCAGCCCTTTGATCTGGTGATGTCTTCCGATAAGACAGCTTCATTGCCCGATGGCGCCTCCGTGGCTGTTGCAGGGTATGTTCCCGATTTTGATGGTCAAGGTCCCGTCGCCGGCCTCGAAATTTTCTACCCTGGCGGCGAGCGCGGCCGCGCCATGGCGTTCCACGATCCTGAGCTTATCTCAAAGGACGGCGCATCCCCTTATGCGTTTCGCTTGATGTCCATTGAGCAGCGCTTTTATACCGGTTTGCAAGTTAACAGCGATCCTGGTGTGCCGCTTGTCTGGTTTGGGTGCCTGCTTCTGGTGGCCGGGACATTGGCAGCCTTTTATTTTTCTCATCAGCGTTTGTGGGTGCAATTGCAGGAAGAAAACGGCGCGATACATGTGCTTTTGGCAGGGCATGCCCACCGTCAACGGGAAGCGTTTGCGCAACGATTTGAAAACCTTAGCCGTGATTTGCAGCAAGGCGTATCGAAGGAGCAGCCATGACCAGCTTCAATTTGCTCAGCGGGGCCACCAGTGCCTATTTTTTAGCATTTTGGTTGATGGTAACCTATGCCGCATTGCACCGGGAAGTTCTGGGGCGCATTGGGGTGGGTTTTACCTGGCTCGGATTTATCAGTCATGGTGCGGGTATTGGTCTGCGCTGGTACGAATCTTACCAGTTGCCCGGTGGGGTTGGGCATGCGCCGTTTGCAAATTTCTACGAGTCCGTAGTCTTTTTTGGCTGGGCCATTGTGCTTGCCTTTTTGCTGCTCGATTTGAGGCTCCGGCGCAGGGTGCTTGGCGTGTTTGTCCTGCCGCTGGTTCTGGTTTGCATGGGCTGGGCCCAGCTGTCCGGCCGTGATGCCATTGAGCCGCTGATGCCGGCACTGCGCAGTCGATGGTTGACCTATCATGTAATCAGCTGTTTCCTGGCTTATGGTGCGTTTGCCATGTCTTTTTGTGTATCGGCGATGTATCTGTTGAAACAGACTGCGCATGGGGATGCTCGGGGTGTGGGCAGATGGCGGGGTTTTTTGAATCTGTTCCCCGATAGCGATACTCTGGATGATATCAATTACCGTGCCGTGGCGGTCGGTTTCCCCATCTGGACTGTTGGTATCGTTACCGGGGCGGCCTGGGCCAACTATGCCTGGGGGCGTTACTGGAGCTGGGATCCCAAGGAAACCTGGAGCTTGATCGTCTGGTTCGTTTATGCCGCTTTTTTGCACGCCAGATTGACCCGTGGTTGGACCGGTCGGGCTACCGCCTGGTTGGCCATAGGTGGATTTGCTGCGACGTTGTTCTGTTATCTTGGCGTTAACTTGCTGTTGACAGGTCTGCACTCCTATGGTGGCTGACGTGCGGCTGCGTGCCGATGAAACCCTTGATGACCTTCGTCTGGGTGGTTTGCGCGTTATCCAGAAAAAAGACGGTTACCGTTTCTCTCTTGACCCCGTGTTGCTTTGCGACTTTGCACAAATTAAGTCAGGATGGACGGTTTGCGATCTCGGTTGTGGCAGCGGTGTGATTCCTCTGATTCTGGCGCGTAAGACTCAGGGCGGGCGTATTGTCGGTATCGAAATCCAGTCGGAATTGGCCGATCGTGCAAGGCGTAGCGTACTGCATAACGATTTGCAGGACCGTGTTGAAATACTCTGTCAGGATTTGCGCAGTGTACGGGAGGTAGTGGCCGCCGAGTCGTGTCAGGCGGTCCTGGCTAATCCGCCCTATCGGCGCCCGCAAAGCGGGCGACTCGCGCCGGGGGACGAGCGGGCGCGGGCGCGTCACGAACTGCATGGTGGGCTTGAGGACTTCCTGGCGTGTTCGGCTTATCTGCTGGGCACGGGGGGACGTTTTTATATGGTGCATCTGGCCGAGCGTATGACCGATGTGTTGACCGGTATGCGGCAAGCCGGCTTAGAACCGAAGCGCCTGCGCTGTGTCCATTCGCGTCAGGATGAACCGGCCTGCCTGATCCTTGTGGAAGGGAGGCGTGGTGGCGCCCCGGGCATGGTGCTGGAAGCTCCACTGTTTATCTATGGGGAAAACGGTTATACGGAAGAAGTTCTTGGCATGTATGGGGAGGGGTGAAAAACGCTTATTTGTTGCCGGTCTGAGTTTGACGGGCCTTGTCCAGACGCCGTTGCATCTCCATCAGATGACGAATGTGATGCTTTAATTCGCTGTCGGGAAGACTGGCGACCGTTTCTTCAATGTGCAATCGCTCCTCTTCGCTCAGGGGTTCGCTTTGCCAGCTATTCGGCAAGGTGTCCGGTTCGACGTCGTCCGGGGTGTGGTTGTTTCGTCCATGACGTAAAAACAGGTCTTCGATCAGTGGTTCACCCAGCAATTCATTGAGTCGCGATACGATGCGTGGTTTGAGCAATTGCAACTGTTGCATCCAGACCGGGTGGTCGACACGAATCTCAAGCACCGAGCCGCGCAGACGAACGGGTTTGGCGCGGGCGGCGATCTGGGCGCCGACGGCCTCATCCCAGAATTGCCATGCACGGTAACGGCCGAATTTTGTATCCATGCCGCGAGCGGACAGCCACTGTTGCAATATGCGCTGAACGCCGTCGATGCGGGATCTGGAAGAACTCATGGGAGGTTGCTCTCGGTTCAAAGGTTGCAAGGGTTTCGTGTGGAAACAGCCGTGTTTGTGCTGTCACGCGACAAAGTAAGCGGGGTCGCGAATTGAAAACAGTCTATCTCTCCCCGGGGGCGGGTGTCAACGCCGCTGTCCACGTGGACGCACTTCAGATTGAGACAGCAATTGTCCAACGGTCCCCTCTACGCAGGATGTCGCACAGCGGGTGGTATTCTTCTTGGCCCCAACCGAGGTGTCCGGCCGTGGCTTGGTCATTTTGCCTTCGTTGTCATGATGAAGAAACCCTCGTTGGTCCGTGTCCCTCGCGAGAAAGGGAAATAGGTGTTTTCCCTTGACAAAGGTGGGGGTGTCTCCTATAGTTCGCTTTTACACTAGCCTTGATACTACTGTACGGACGGACCAGCGACCATGTTTGACAATTTGACGGATAAACTTGACTCGGTCTTCAAGAAGCTGCGCGGCCAAGGGCGGTTGACGGAAGACAACATCAAGCAAAGCTTGCGTGAAGTGCGCCTGGTGTTGCTCGAGGCTGATGTCAATTTCCGCGTCGTCAAAGATTTCGTTGCCGGCGTTCGCGAGCGCGCTGTAGGGCAGGACGTACTCAAGAGCCTTAATCCTGCGCAGCAGGTCATCAAGGTTGTGCGCGATGAATTGGGGCGGCTCATGGGCGAAGGTGAGGATAATAGCCTCAATCTTGCTGCCCGTCCGCCGGTGCCGGTGTTGCTGTGTGGTTTGCAGGGCGCGGGAAAGACCACATCCTGTGCCAAGCTGGCCTTGATGTTGCGTAGGCAAAAGCGCAATCCTCTGCTGGTGCCTGCTGATATCTATCGACCCGCGGCCATTGAACAGCTCAAGACCCTCGGCAAGCAACTGGATATACCGGTCTTCGACTCTCAGCCGGACGTTGATCCTGTTGAGTTATGTCTTGAAGCCAAGAAATTTGCCGAGCTTAACGGTTACGATACACTGATTCTGGATACTGCAGGTCGCTTGCATGTCGACGAGGCCTTGATGGCCGAGCTGCAGCGCATCAAGCAAGCCTTGCAGCCGCGTGAGATTCTGTTCGTGGCTGACGCCATGACCGGTCAGGACGCTGTGAACGTTGCCGAAAGCTTTGATCAGCAGCTCGATGTCACCGGTGTCATTCTGACTAAATTGGATGGCGACGCCCGTGGAGGCGCGGCCCTGTCCATCAGGGCAGTCACCGGTAAGCCTATCAAGCTCGTTGGTCTGGGCGAAAAGCTCGATGCTCTGGAAGTCTTTCATGGCGACCGCATGGCCCAGCGTATCCTCGGCATGGGCGATGTTCTGACTCTTATCGAAAAGGCACAGGCTGCCGTCGATAAAGATGAAGCGCAGGCCATGGAGCAAAAACTGCGCAAAGAAGGGTTTACTCTTGAGACTTTTCGCGATCAGCTCAAGACCCTCAAGAAAATGGGTTCCATGGAGTCTCTGCTCAAGCTTATCCCGGGTGCCGGCAAAGCTATGAAGCAGGTAGGCGATATGCAACTGCCTGATAAAGAATTCAAGAAAATCGAGGCCATCATCAACTCCATGACCGCGGCGGAACGCCGTGATCAGAAGATTCTCAATGGCTCACGCCGTATGCGCATAGCCAAGGGGAGCGGTACCACTGTTCAGGATGTCAATCAACTGATCAAGCGTTTCACTGAAGCTCAAAAGATGATGAAAAAAATGCAAAAACTTGGACCCAAAGGGATGAAAAACCTGATGGGACGGGGCGGAATGCCCATGTAGTAAAGGATTTACCGGTCGGTTCTGCCGGTGATTGTCTATAGCGGGCCGCTTTTTGGTGGCGTCGCGCGGGCCGTATGTGGCCCGCTTTTTAGTGGCAATAAAAAAGCAAAGAACCTAATATACCAAAATTATCTTCAAAACCATCGAACAAACGTTTTGGAAACACCCAGGAGGAATAACACATGGCGGTAAAAATCAGACTGGCTCGCGGCGGTGCCAAGAAAAAACCTTTCTATCAGGTAGTGGTAGCTGACGAACGCTTCCCGCGCGACGGTCGTTTCATTGAGAAACTTGGACAGTATGATCCCCGGCAAAATCCGTCGATGGTCACTTTGCAAGAAGATAAAACTCTCGAATGGCTGAATAAAGGTGCTCAACCTACCGATACGGTTCGTCGGTTGCTCCGTAGTCAGGGTGTTTGGGCCAAGTTTAAGCAGGCCTGACGAATCAGATCCTGAACAGGTGACCGAGGCGGGCCGCTTTTCTCCAAAGGACCAGTGACTATGAAGGAGTTGATCGAATTCATCGCCAGATCCCTGGTAGAAAATCCTGATGCGGTTTCCGTTTCCGAAGAGTTGGGGGAGGACGGCAGCGTCCTCCTGAAGCTTGCTGCGGCTCCCGAAGATATGGGACGCATTATCGGCAAACAGGGGCGGACCGCCAAGGCGATGCGCACCCTGCTCAACGCCAAAGCGACCCGGGAGGCCAAACGGGCTTCTCTGCATATTATGGAGTAATGACTCTGGTACAAAGCGAATTGCTGATCTTGGGTGTTGTCATCGGAACCCATGGGCTGCGAGGAGATCTCAAAGTCCGCGGGTATGACAAGGATGTTTGCTTGCTTCCCCAGGTCCGCCAGCTGGTTTTCCTTCGGGAAGGCGAGACGGTACGGGTCTGTGCTAGCGGCAAGGCCGACTGGCACAAGGGTAACGTCGTCCTGCATCTTGCAGGTATTGACGATGTCAACGCCGCGCAACTTTTGGTTGGTTGTGAAGTTGCGGTTCGACGCGAGGACATACCTGTACTGCCTGCGGGGGAATATTACTGGCACCAGCTCAAGGGCTTGACCGCTTCCGACCGACGTCTTGGAGTCATTGGCCGCATTGAAGATATCTTCACTACAGCGGCTCACGACATCTATGTGATAGTGGGTTCTTATGGCGAGGTTCTTGTGCCTGCCGTTAATGTTTTCCTGGTTGAAGTCGACCTGCAAAAACGGTGTGTGTTATTCGATCTACCCGAGGGCCTGATTCAGGAAGACTGATGTTCTTTGATGTTTTGACGCTTTTCCCCGGCATGTTCGATTCGCCCTTTGCCGACAGCATACTTGGTAAGGCTGTTGAGCGGGGGCTCGTGAACATAACCGCCCATCATTTGCGTGACTGGGCGGAAGGAAAACATAAAATTACCGATGACGTGCCTTACGGCGGTGGCGACGGTATGGTTCTTAAGCCGGAGCCTGTGGTAAGTGCATTGAGGGATCTCAAGGCCAAGCGCCCGCAGGCGCGGGTTCTGCTGATGACACCGCAGGGTAAACCGTTTCGTCAGCAGCACGCTCAAATGCTTGCCGGCGAAGAGAGCTTAATCTTTGTCTGTGGTCGTTATGAGGGGTTTGACGAACGTATCCGCTCTATGGTGGATAGCGAGTATTCCCTGGGCGATTTTGTCCTGACCGGTGGTGAGTTGGCTGCCATGGCGATGATTGACGCCGTGGCCAGACTTGTTCCCGGTGTGCTTGGCAATCGGGACAGTGCTCTGGGTGATTCGTACAGCGATGGTTTGCTCGAGTATCCACAGTATACCCGTCCTGCCGATTTTGAAGGGATGAAGGTCCCGGAGGTATTGTTGTCGGGTAATCATGCCGCTATCGCCAAATGGCGCAGACGGCAGCAGTTATTAAGAACTTTGATCCGACGCCCCGAACTTCTTGATGACGCATGTCTCAGTGAAGAGGATCGTCGCACTCTGGACGATTTGTTGCAAGATCAGGCGGACGGTCATCTCTGATGAAATCACCGATTGCAGTTGCCTTGGTGCACTATCCGATTGTAGACCGACGTGGTGATGTGGTAAATACCGCAGTCACCAATCTGGATCTGCACGATATCGCTCGCACCGCTCGAACCTATGAAGTCGATCGGTTTTATGTCGTAACTCCGGTTGAGGAACAGCAGGTTCTGGTAGAACGCATTCTCGGGCACTGGCTTGACGGACATGGCGCTGGTTATAATCGTCACCGGGGGGAGGCTCTATCCCTTATTCGAATCGTGCCTTCGCTTGAGGAGGCTGTAGCCGATTGGCGTCGTTTCGCCGGTGATTGTGCCCAGCCGGTTCTTACCGGAGCATCCCGCACCGACGGCCTGAGTTTTGGAGAATGTCGGCGTTTGCTCGAACAGGTACCTTTGCTGCTGGTGTTCGGTACCGGATGGGGGTTGGCCCCCGAAGTTTTCGATCGTGGCTGGACGGTACTTGAGCCGATCCGGGGACGCGGTGTCTATAACCATCTGCCGGTGCGTGCAGCCACTGCGATCATTCTTGATCGGTTGCTTGGTTCATCGGCCTAAAATCCAACATAACTGACTTAATAGTCTCGCTCTAGAGGAGGATGAGAATGAATATTATCGATCGTTTGGAAATGGAACAGATCAAAAAAAATATCCCTATCTTCAAGGCCGGCGATACGCTCAAAGTTCACGTGAAAATCGTGGAAGGTGACAAACAGCGTATCCAGGCTTTTCAGGGTGTATGCATCAAGCGCCACAACAACGGTCTCGGCTCGACCTTTACTGTGCGCAAAATCTCCAATGGCATGGGTGTGGAGCGTATCTTTCCGCTGCATTCCCCCAACATTGACAGCATCGAAGTTCTGATGGTAGGCCGTGTTCGTCGTGCCAAGCTGTACTACCTGCGCAATCTGCAGGGCAAGGCAGCTCGCATCCGCGAAAAGCGCCGGATCTGATTCGCTGCTACCCTTCAAAGCCCCGGTTCTTATGCCGGGGCTTTTGTTTTTTTGCGGTCTTGATTCATGCCGTCTTCTTGCTATCTGTCAGATCGAAGTATGCCGAATCGGGTGGTTTTCACAGGCGAGCGATAGCGCGACAGATATACAGTGGCGCAGATATCTGTCATGCTGTACCGGTACTCCGTTTTTATCCGATCATGCATTGACGAATGCAAGCCGTGGGTCTGCCCTGTCTGTTCATAACATAGGGGAGCGTCATGCTTGAGCTGTTTCCCACCGAAAAATTATCTCCATTGCACTTTGAGCAGCGGTTGCGCCGGCAGAGTTATACGCGTGTTGCCGGGATTGATGAAGCCGGTCGAGGCCCTCTGGCAGGTCCGGTGGTCGCTGCGGCTGTTATCCTGCCCGAATCGTTTGACCTGCCCGGACTGAATGATTCAAAAAAAATTTCCGCCAAACTTCGCGACAGGTTGTTTCCCCTGATCCTTCAGCAGTCCTTGGATTATGGGATCGGCCTGGCGCACGCGCATGAAGTTGATGAGCTAAATGTGCTGCAAGCGACTCTGCTTGCCATGCGCCGTGCCATTTCCCGTCTGAAAACCCCGGCCGACTATCTGTTGGTTGATGGCATCACTCCTGTACCTCTACCCATCGCTCAACAAACTCTCAAGCAGGGCGACAGCCGTTCTCTGTCGATAGCTGCTGCCTCGGTATTGGCCAAAGTGGTCAGGGATCGTTTGATGGTCACTTACGACAGCCGGTTTCCGGGATATGGTTTCGCCGGACATAAAGGCTACGGCAGCGCAGCGCATTGCGAGGCGATTGCGCGTCTTGGACCCTGTAAACTGCACCGGATCACTTTTCGCGGTGTGCGAGAATATCTGTGACGCGCGAACGCTTGACCCTTGGCAGATGGGGGGAAGATGTCGCCGCCGGTTATCTGCGAAAAAAGGGTATGAAAATATTGGATCGCAATGTTCGATCGCCAGTCGGGGAATTGGACATCGTTGCACAACAGGGCAGAACTCTTGTGTTTGTCGAGGTAAAGACGCGCCGAGGAGTTTCCCATGGATATCCCCAGGAGGCGGTCGGGGCTGCAAAGCAACGTCAGATTGTGCGGGCTGCCCAGTGGTATCTGGCCGAGCATAAACACGATCGCTTGCAACCCCGTTTTGATGTTGTCGCAGTGCAGGGCGATGGCGAACTAGCCGATATCGCCCATTTCCCGGGCGCCTTTGATGCAGACGGCTGGTAGCGACGCTGTCGCTTTGTTTGCATTTTGAATGCGTCACGACTACAATGCGACGGCTTGATGTTTGCGCCAGCAGTCATGGGCCGGCGTGCAGGAATTTACTTGGCAAGCGTAAAAAAGGATTGGATATCATGGAAATTCGCATGGCAACGCATGGTTTGTTAAGGCTTGGCGTGTGCACACCGTCCACCCGGGTGGCGGATGTAGGTTATAATTGCGAGCAGATCCGCAAGGTTGTGACGGAAACATCGGATTGCCGATTTTTTCTATTCCCCGAATTGTGCGTGACGGCGTATACCTGCGGAGATTTGTTTTACCAACCGTTGCTGGTTGAAAAGGCACGCAAGGCCCTTGTGCAACTGGCTGAATTTACCGCCGAAAGGCGCGTCACCATGGTTGTCGGCGCACCGATTGCGCATCGCGGACGGTTGTTCAATTGTGCGATATTCCTTTCCGGCGGTCGCATTCTGGGGATTGTTCCCAAGACTTTTCTGCCCAATACCCAGGAATTTTACGAAGAACGCTGGTTTTCCTCCGCGGCCGATCTGAACGATTCGGAATTGATGTGGGATGGCGAACGCATACCTTTCGGTAGAGATCTGCTGTTTCGCGCGGAAGGTTTGCCAGAGTGCCTGGTTGGTATTGAAATCTGCGAAGACGGCTGGGTTGCTAACCCGCCCAGTGGCAAGCTGGCGGTTGCGGGAGCCACCGTGTTATTGAATCTGTCCGCCAGCCCTGAATTGCTCGGCAAGATGGAGTACCGCCGCGCCCTGGTGCAGAATCAATCGGCACGTTGCCTTGCGGCTTATCTGTACGCCTCTTCCGGTCCGGGGGAGTCCAGCACCGACCTGGTTTTTTCCGGTCATTCCCTCATCGCGGAAAACGGTGCCATCCTCGCAGAAACCGAGCGCTTTCGCTTCGACAGCCAATTGGTCGTTGCGGATGTCGATATCGAGCGCTTGGTCAATGAACGCTATAAAAATAACAGTTACGGTTTTTCAGGCCTGGATGCCTCTTTCCGGATCATCGATTTTCCTCTGACCGATGTAACGACCACCCGCTTACTGCGACCGGTGGCGGCTACGCCTTTTGTCCCGCCAGCGGAAGAAGAACGCGCTCACCGCTGCCATGAGATCTTTGAAATTCAGACGACCGGTTTGGCTAAACGACTGCTGCATACCGGTGCCAAGCGGGCGGTAATAGGCGTTTCCGGAGGACTTGATTCGACCCTTGCGTTGCTGGTTATGGTAAAGGCATTTGACAAGCTGGGGTACGATCGTTCAGGCATTGAAGCCATTACCATGCCCGGCTTTGGCACCACGCAACGCACCCGCGGCAATGCCGAACGATTGGCGGAACTGCTGGGTGCACGGTTGCGAGTGATTTCCATCGATGCCGCAGTGCGTCAGCATTTTTCCGATATCGGGCATGACGAATCGGTGCACGATATCACTTATGAAAACTCCCAGGCTCGTGAACGGACGCAGATTCTGATGAATATCGCCAATCAGATTGGCGGGTTGCTCATCGGCACCGGGGATCTTTCGGAGCTTGCTCTGGGCTGGTGCACGTATAATGGCGATCACATGTCCATGTATGCGGTGAATACGGGTGTTCCCAAGACACTGGTGCGCTACCTTGTGGCCTGGTGCGCGGATGCGGAATTTTCAGGGGACATTTCCTCCATCCTGTATGACATCTGTGATACGCCCGTATCCCCCGAGTTGTTACCGCCTCATGAAAATGGTGATATCAAGCAGCGCACCGAGGATAAAATAGGGCCTTATCTGCTGCATGATTTTTACCTCTACAACGTGGTGCGTATGCAATACCGCCCATCCAAAATCTTTTTTCTGGCCCGGCAAGCGTTCGGTGAGGCGTTCACCAATCGCCAGCTGCTGGATAGCCTGGAAACGTTTTATCGGCGGTTTTTCTCTCAGCAGTTCAAGCGTTCCTGCCTGCCGGACGGACCCAAGGTCGGCAGCGTGGTTCTTTCGCCGCGTGGCGACTGGCGCATGCCCAGTGATGCCAGCGCGGCCCTGTGGTTAGAGGACCTGAAGCAGCTCGAAGGAGTTGTCGGTGAAGGTTGAAACGGTGAATCCCGGGACACTGTACCTGGTCGCGACCCCCATAGGTAATCTGGAGGATATGACGCTTCGTGCCTTGCGGGTACTCAAGGAAGTTGAACTGGTAGCCGCCGAGGATACCCGTCATAGCCGTAAACTGTTCAACCATTATGGGATTGCAACACCGCTGACGTCCTATTTCGCCCATAACGAGACGGTCAAGGGTGAGCGTATCCTTGAACTGTTGCGTCAGGGCAAGTCGGTGGCGCTGATTACCGATGCCGGTACGCCGGCCATCTCCGATCCCGGTTTTTTATTGGTACGGGCCTGCCGCGAAGAGAATCTTCCGGTTACGGCAGTTCCGGGAGCTTCGGCTGTGATCGCAGCTCTCAGTGTGGCCGGTCTGCCTACGGAGCGTTTTGCCTTTGAGGGGTTTCTGCCCCCCAAAAGTTCCGCACGCCGCAAAATTTTCAAAGCCCTGGGGGAGGATAAGCGTACCCTTGTGTTCTATGAAGCACCTCACCGGCTGGTTGCCAGTCTGACGGACCTGATCGAGGAACTCGGGGATGGCCGGGAGGTTGCGGTGGCGCGGGAATTGACCAAGTTGCACGAAGAAGTGTTTCGCGGAACGGCAGGTCAGGCGCTTGCTCATTTCGAACAGGACCGGGTGCGTGGCGAGATTGTGCTTCTGTTGGGGCCGGCACCCGAGCAACCGCAGCAGGAAACGGTGCGCGAAGCCCTGCAACGCTGGCGCAGCGAAACCGATTTGCCCATGCGGGAGATCGTCAAGGAAGTGGCCCGGCAATTTGGCCTGTCAGGCAGCGATGTATATAAAGAAAGTCTGAAAATGCGCGATGAGGATAACGACTGACGGCACTGCCTCAGAACCGCACTTCAAATCTGTCAAAGGCTTCATTGTTGCCCCCTCGGCGGATGGTCAGACCTTCGACCCGGCTGGCCGGGGGGCCTTCCTTCAATGCGGCCAGCCACTCTTCAACCTGTTCCTGCGTCCCTTCCGCCACGGCTTCGACCGCACCGTCCGGCAGGTTGCGCACCCACCCTGTAAGTCCCAGACGGAGGGCGGTTTTGTAGGTGAAGTGGCGAAATCCAACTCCCTGAACCCGCCCTTCAATTTTTACCGTTACCCGTGTCCGTGTCATTGGTCCTCCAACCCATCCATAAGTTGCAGGAATTCCTGCTCGCTCAGCACCGCAACGCCTAGCTGGCGGGCTTTGTCCAGTTTGCTGCCGGCTTCATCTCCAGCCACGACATAATCGGTTTTTTTGCTGACGGAGCCGCTGGCCCGACCGCCCAGGCGTTCGACCATCTCCTGTGCCTGCTTGCGCGAAAATTGCGTCAGGCTACCGGTGAAGACGAAGGTTTTGCCGGTGAGCGGGCCGCCGGTGCGTTTTTCTTCAGCCTGGGGAGCCACTCCGGCCGATTTCAGTGCGGCAAGGATCTCCTGATTACGGGTTTTATGGAAAAAATCGGTAACGCTGTCGGCCACCTGTGGTCCGATTTCATGCACCGATAGCAGATCCTCACGCGAAGCTTTTGCCAGTTCTTCCAGGGAACCGAATTGACGGGCCAGTAGAGTGGCAAGATGTTCGCCGACATGGCGAATCCCCAGTGCGAACAGGAACCGTCCCAATGGGCGGGTTTTACTGGCGGCGATGGCGCCCAGCAGGTTGTCGGCGGATTTATCGGCCAGTCTTTCGCAGCGCAGCAGGTCGCTTTTGGAGAGCTGGTAAAGGTCGGCCACGCTCGTGATCAGTTGCAGCTTTAACATTTGTTCGATGGTGCGTTCGCCGAGGCCGTCGATGTCCATGGCGCGTCGGGCCACGAAATGCTTGATCGATTCACGCAGGCGCGCAGGGCAGGATAGTTCCTGGCAGCGAGGCACTACTTCACCTTCAAGCTTGGCCACAGGACCGGCGCAGGCCGGACAGATTTGCGGCAGGGGCACGCTGCGCTCCTGTCCGTTACGGTGTTCAGGCAGCACCTTCACGACGTCGGGAATAACATCGCCGGCTCTTTCGACCACGACCGTATCCCCTATCATTACGTCAAGTCGCGCGATTTCATCCCAGTTATGCAGGCTGGCGCGCGATACCGTTACACCGCTGACTTCCACCGGTTTAAGCTGGGCTACCGGAGTTATGGCTCCGGTGCGTCCGACCTGCAGGACGATATCCTCCACCACCGTGATGGCCTGGCGGGGGGGGAATTTGCAGGCAATGGCCCAGCGGGGGGTACGGGTTTTCTCGCCAAGTTCACGTTGCAGGGTCAGATCGTCTACCTTGACGACCAGACCGTCGATTTCATACGGCAGCCGGTCCCGTTGTTGTTGCAGGTCGCGGAAATACTCCATGACCGGCTCGATCCCTTCTACCGTACGGGTATGTTCCAGGTTGACGCGCAATCCCAACTGGTGCAGACGTTGCAGCAGTTCATGATGGCTGGGTGGAAGTTCACCCGAGAATTGACCGATGCCGTAGCAGAAGATTTTCAGCGGACGTTTGGCCGTCACGGCCGAGTCAAGTTGGCGCAGGCTGCCGGCTGCGGCATTGCGGGGATTGGCGAAAACCTGCAGGCCTTCTTCTTCGCGCTCCTGGTTGAGGGTTTGAAAGTCGGCCAGGTCAATGTAGACTTCGCCGCGTACCTCAAGCAGGTCGGGGGGGGTGCCATCCAGGACCAGGGGGATGGAGGGGATGGTGCGCAGGTTTTCGGTAATCCCCTCACCCGTGGTCCCATCGCCGCGGGTGGAGCCGACCTCGAGGGTTCCATTGCGATAGACCAGTTCCACCGCGACGCCGTCCATTTTCAGCTCGCAGACGTAGCGCACCGGACCCTCGCTGGACAGAAAACGCCGGGTGCGGGCGTCGAATTCGTAGAGTTCTTCCTCATTCAGAGCGTTTTCAAGGGACAACATCGGCAGACTGTGTCGCACCGGTGTGAACTGTTGAAGTGGCGCAGCTCCCACCCTCAGGGATGGAGAAGCCGGTGTTATCAACTCCGGGTACGCTTTTTCCAGATCCAGCAGTTCCCTGAACAAGCGGTCGTATTCCGCGTCGGTTAATTCCGGTCGATCATAGGTGTAATAAAGCATGCTGTGACGGTGCAATTCGGTACACAGTTGCTGATAGCGGTGAATGCTCTGGGCCTTGTCCATGGATACCTCGCAGGAGACGGGTGCTAGATTTGCCTGGTGCTGTGCGCCTTATAGCACAGGGGGGAGCGTATTTCAAACTTACGAGGGGGGTGTCCGGCCCGTCCGCGAGAATTTCTTCATAAGCGCAGACTTGCGAATTAACCGTGACGATTGTAATCCTTGTGGTCCTGGGGTAAAATCCACATCACTTTTCAGGAAAACTTATTTATGTAAACGGAAGGTTGTTGATGCAAGACTCAATTTTATATGTTGCCGGTCTGGTTGTACTGTTGCTCATGTCGGCTTTTTTTTCCGGCTCGGAGACGGCTCTTCTGTCACTTGATTCCTTGCGGGTCAAATATCTGGTACATAAAAAAAAACGTGGTGCCCAGCAGCTTGAGCGGGTTCTCAGTCATCCGGACAACCTGTTGGGTGCGATCCTGGTTGGCAACAATCTGGTCAATATCGCCGCTTCGGTGTTTGCCACCACTTTTTTTGTTCAGTTGTTCGGTGCCCGCGGTGAGCTTCTGACGATTGTGATACTCACGCCGATCTTACTGATTTTTTCCGAGGTCTGCCCCAAAACTTTTGCTGCCCGCAATCCCGAGCGGGTTTCCTTCTGGGTTTTGCGTCCAATAATGCTGATTATGATCTTGTTGCGGCCGGTGGTATGGCTGGTGACAAGTTTTTCCCGAATGTTGACCCTGCTGGTCAAAAGCGAGCCGCGACCGACCATTTCCGAGGATGAAATTCGCACGCTGATTTCCGTTGGCGAGCAGAGCGGATTATTTGGCACGGACAAGCGACGCATGCTGGACGGGGTCTTTGACCTTTCCCAGATCAGTGTCCGTGATGTCATGATTCCGCGCACTGAAGTGGTGGTTCTTGATGTTGTCTCTTCCTTTTCCGATGTTCTGACGGCTGTGCAGGGTTCCTGCCATTCGCGGTTTCCGGTGTATGAGGGATCGGTCGATAATATCATCGGTATCATCCACTCCAAGGATATTCTGCGGTATGTGCATATCCCGGAAGAGTTTTCCCTGCGGAAATTGGCGCGTAAACCCTATTTTGTTCCTGAATCGAAGCGTATTAATACCTTGCTGAAAGCTTTTCAGCGTCGTCAGGCGCATCTGGCGGTGGTCGTGGATGAATATGGTGGGGTTGAGGGTATTGTAACCCTGGAAGATGTCGTCGAAGAAATTGTTGGTGAAATCAGGGATGAATACGATATCGACGAGGCGCTGGTCAGCGAGTTGGGGGGAGGGCGCTTTCTTCTGGATGGCAGTATTTCTCTGCGCACCGTCAATCAGAGTTTCGGCCTTGAATTGTCCGAGGAACATGCCTCCACTCTGGCCGGTTTTCTACTCGGGGTTTTAGGTTCTATTCCGCATACGGGGGACAGTTGCACCGTCGATGGATATCGTTTTATCGTGCGTAAAGTCATCGATCATCGCATTGAGGAAATCGAGCTGCTTCTGCCTCCGGACCTCTGATATTCTTCAATTCTGAGCTGTTTTTTCGGTACAAAAAAAATCCCCTTTCGAGGGGATTTTTTTTTGCCGTGGGAACGGCCTAAACCCTTAAAAAATTAGAATAAACGCCTTGACAAGGTGGGTGGCTGTCGTTATAGTTGCCCACAAAGTGTAAAAACGTGTCAATTTGGACCTGAGGCGTCTAATGTTATTCCAGGGTGAGTTCAATAACGCGATCGATGCGAAGGGGAGGGCGAGCATTCCGGCTAAGTTTCGGGATGTGCTGAGCTCTGTTTTTGCCGACGAACGTCTTATTGTCACCCAGAACGATGGCGGTTTGGCAGCGTATCCCATACAGGAGTGGGAGAAAGTGTTGGAAAAGGTCAACGCCATGGAGGCCAGCCCTTTAAAAGACGCCATCAACCTGGCGCTTATCTCTCCGGCGATCGAATGTCCGTTTGATAAACAGGGACGTATTCAGTTGACCAAGGCCCAGCGTTGCTATGCGGGATTGGAATCGGAGATTCGCGAAATCGTGGTGGTCGGTTCCATTAATAAGATCATGATCTGGAATCGCGCTATGCACGCCGAGATGCGTAAGCAAGCCGAGAATTTACTCAAGACAGAGTCGCAGGCTCTTTACAATTTAGGATTTTAGGCCATGGCGGATGAAATTTTTCAGCACTATTCAGTGATGCCCGGGGAGGTCCTGGAGTGCTTGCATCCGCAATCGGGAGAGGTCTTTCTCGATGGTACGGTCGGGGGGGCAGGCCATGCCTGTTTGATTCTCGAGGCAACGGCTCCGGACGGCGTGCTGGTTGGTCTCGATCGCGATCGTGAAGCTCTTGAAGCCGCCAGTCGCCGGCTTGCTCCCTTTGGCGATCGGGCTGTGTTGCGGCACGGAAACTTTGCCGATGCCGACCGGATTCTGGCCGAACTGGGCATTGCTGCTGTGGACGGTATTCTGCTCGATCTCGGTGTGTCGTCTTTTCAGCTCGATACGGCCCGCAGGGGGTTCTCGTTTCAATCCGACGCGCCTCTCGATATGCGCATGGACACGTCGGCGGGGTTGACGGCGGCCGATGTTGTCAACTCCATGTCCATCGACGATTTGACCCGAATTTTTCGGGAATACGGTGAAGAACGGTATGCCCGCCGCATTGCACGGCGTATCGACCAGGTGCGGGCTGAAACGCCGTTGTTGACAACACGGGAGTTGGCCGAGTTGGTGCGTGATGCAGTGCCCAAGGGGCGGGTCCCTTCACGTATCCATCCGGCTACGCGTGTTTTTCAGGCGTTGCGTATTCATGTAAACGCCGAGTTGGATAGTCTGCGGGACGGTTTGCAGCGAGCCATGGCGCTTCTTAAGCCGGGCGGAAGAATGGCCGTGATCAGTTTTCATTCTCTGGAAGATCGCATCGTTAAACAATTTTTCCGCGGCAAAATTCAGGTTTGCACCTGCCCGCCTGGTTTGCCGGTTTGTGTTTGTAATCGCACCGCCGAGGTGGAACTGCTGACCCGCAAGGGTTTGCGGGCCGGTGACGCCGAAGTTGAGGCTAATCCCCGGGCTCGGAGCGCGGTGCTGCGGGCGATTCGCCGTCTTTGAGGAATTTTGCCGCCTATGCGGCTGGCTTGATATGACTGGAGGTGTGCAATGTCTTATTCAACTCAACGTGCTCTGCCCGGTGTCGGTAGTGGTAGCGCATTCTGGCAACGTTTCTCTGTTACCCAATTTCTGGTTTTTCTGGTCGCTCTGGTTGGAGCCGGTGTTTTTTACATCTGGTCATGCAGTCAGCTTATCGAGTTAGGCTATGCGATTTCCAGTTGCGAAACCCAGTTGCTGGAACTGCAGCGTGATGAGAACTGTCTGCGTCTGGAAGTCGCAACATTGAAAAACCCGGCGCATCTCGAACGGATAGCCAGCAATAAGCTGAATCTTCACTACCCGGAATCTCATCAGGTGATTATCGTACGATGAAAATGACGCCAGAAAAAAGCAGTAAGATTCGCATGGTTCTGATGGGGATCGGATTTACCCTGTTTTTTCTGGCGGTGGTGGGGCGAGGGTTCTGGTTGCAGGTCGTGGACAGAGAGGAAACGGTCGCCCGTGCCAAACGGCAGTATAAGCGCATTATTCCCCTTACCCCTCGCCGTGGGGCAATCTATGATCGCAATGGGGCTGAACTGGCCCGCAGCATCAGTGTTGATTCGATCTTTGCAGAGCCTATGCGTATCAGTGATGTGAACGCAACCGTGCGTGCACTGGCGCAACCTCTCCATCTGACCAGCACCGCCTTGCGAAAGAAATTGACCTCCAAGCGCAGTTTTGTATGGTTGCAGCGCAAGGTACAACCTGAACAGAGCGCGCGGGTCCGCAAGCTCGGTCTTGAAGGTATTGCTTTTACCAAGGAACATCAGCGGTTTTACCCCAACGGTGAGTTGGCAGCGCAGCTGCTTGGTTTTACGGGACTTGACCCCAGGGGACTTGAGGGGTTGGAAAAGTATTACGATACCCAGATGCTGGGGCAGGAGGGTTTTCTTGTGACGGCGAAAGATGGTCGCCGCAAAGGATTCGGTTCCAGTAATAAGGTCGTGGACGGGGGCAGCCATGGTAACAGTCTTAGTTTAACCATCGACCGCAATCTCCAATACCTGGCTGAAAAGGAGTTGGCCGTATCCCTGGAAGAGAATGATGCGCGGGCAGGCAGCGTCGTTATACTGGATCCGGTCAGTGGTGAAATTCTGGCCATGGCCAACCAGCCCACCTATAATCCCAATGCCTATCGCCGGTACTCGGCCGCCACCCGCCGCAACCGTGCCGTATGTGACGAGTTCGAGCCGGGTTCGACCCTGAAAATATTTCTCATGGCAGCCGCCCTCAACGAAAATGTGGTGCAGCCGAACCAATGGATCGATTGTGAACATGGATCCTATCGAGTCGGAGGGATGACTATTCATGATCATCATCCTTACGATCGACTCAGCGTCGCTGACGTACTCAAAATGAGTTCCAATATCGGATCGGCCAAAATAGGTAAGTTGCTGGAGCGTCAACGCTATTTTGATTACCTTACCCGGTTTGGCTTCGGTGAAAAGACGGGGATCGATTTCCCCGGTGAGACAACAGGGCAGTTGCGCAGGCCGGAATTATGGTTCGAGGGTGACCTTGCGGCCGTGTCGTTCGGGCAGGGCATGACTGTGACGGCTATTCAGATGGCTCGTGCGGTTGGGGCTATCGCCAATGGCGGCCTCTTGATGAAGTCTGACCTGGTGCGGCAAATAGTGGATGACCGTGGAGCGTTGGTGGAAAGTCGACCACCGGAGACCGTGAGGCGCGTGGTGTCCGAAAAGACTGCCGCGCAGGTCAGAGCGATGATGGAACTTGTCACGCGCGAGGGAGGTACAGGTACTCTCGCTGCTGTCCCGGGTTACCGCGTTGCCGGAAAAACAGGTACCGCACAGAAAGTCGATCCGGTTACCGGGGGGTATTCGGCAGACAAACGCGTAGCATCCTTTGTCGGTTTTGCGCCGGTGGACAAGCCCCGACTTGTCGTCATGGTGGTTATCGATGAGCCGCAGAATCAGGTATATGGCGGCTTGGTCGCCGCTCCGGTATTTTCGCGGATCACAGGACAGGCCCTGCGTTACCTTGGTGTGCCACCGACCGAAGCTGATATGGAAGTACCTCTGCCTCCGGTGACGTTGGAAACGGGGGTTGCCATTTCCACTGGAAACAGTCAGCCTGAGAGGGTGTCCAGTGGTGAATTTCCGGTGATGCCACACTGTCTGGGGCTAAGCAGCAGAGAGGTGTTGCAGACCATGGAGAGGCTTCGTCTCAATATCAGAATTAAGGGTTCTGGAAAAGTTATTGAGCAATTTCCCGCACCTGGCGAGGACATTCGTTATGGTGATGAAGTTTGGGTGAAATTGGGTCCATCGGCATAAAAATTCCCTTTGACTTTTTTTCTTCACAGAAGGAAAATCGGCGATTCTATGAAACTTTCCGTCCTTTGCCAGATGCTTGATCCCTGCGCTATCTCCGGACCTTCCGACGGTGATATCAGCGGTTTATATTACGACAGCAGGCAGGTGCTCCCTGGTGGGTTGTTTTTTGCTCTGCGCGGTGCCGCTGTGGATGGGCATCGGTTCGTGGAGGATGCCCTTGCACGGGGTGCCGTGGCAGTAGTCATGGAAAAACCTTGTCCATTGCCGCAAGGGGTGACCGGCTTGCTGGTGAAAGATGCGAGGCGATCCATGGCGTTGGCGGCCGCTGAATTTTACGGCGATCCCACCAAGGACATGCTGGTAGTAGGAATAACCGGGACCAATGGGAAAACCACCATCAGCTATCTGGTGGAGTCTTTGTTGAAGGCCTCCGGTCTGCGTCCGGCCGTTATGGGTACTGTCGACTATCGATTTGAAGGGGAACGTCTGGCGTCCAGTCACACCACCCCTGAATCGGTAGACCTGATGCGGACCATTGCCGAGTTTCGCAGTCGTGGTGCCGATGCCTTAATCCTTGAGGCATCGTCCCATGCCCTTGAGCAGCGACGGGTGGATGGTGTGCGCTTTGATGTCGGTGTGTTCACGAACCTTACGCCTGAACACCTTGACTATCATGGTGATCTCGAATCGTATTTTGACGCCAAACTTCGACTTTTCACCGGACTTGGCGAACAATCCCCCCGGCATGCTGTGGTCAACCTCGACGACGCATACGGCGCGCGACTTGCGGATTTACTGCCTTCTGCAGTCAGCTGCGGACATGATCCTCGCTGTATGGTAACGGCGGACGATGTTGCTATCTCGGTTGCCGGTATTTCAGGCATGTTGCGTACGCCTCTGGGATGTGCCGCCCTGAACTCCCCTTTGGTCGGGGACTATAATCTGCATAACCTCCTTTGTGCCGCCGGCGTTGGCGTCGCTTTGGATATGGAACCGCAAACGATCGCCACAGCCCTCGCCAACGCACCGCAGGTGCCTGGCAGGTTGGAAAGCATTGAAAACCGATGTGGAGCCCTGGTACTGGTCGACTATGCGCATACCGGCGATGCTCTGCAAAATGTTTTGACCACCCTGCGGCAGTTGGCCCCTCGCAGGTTGTTGTGTGTGTTCGGTTGCGGCGGTGACCGCGATGCCGGCAAGCGCCCGGTGATGGGCGAGGTTGCCGCGCGTTTGACGGATGTGGCGATTTTGACATCGGACAATCCTCGCAGCGAAGATCCGTTAAGCATCATGCAGCAGGTGGAAATTGGTATCCGCCAAATTTATCCCGGTCCCTTGACGGAGCAACAGGCCCGACAGGCTGACTCCGCCGGGTATTTGGCCATCGTTGACCGGCGTGAAGCGATTCGCTTTGCCGTGAGCCTGCTCCAGTCGGGAGATGTACTGCTGGTGGCCGGCAAAGGGCATGAGGATTATCAGATAATCGGCAGCCAGAGGCTGCACTTTGATGACCGCGAAGAATTGCGCGAGGCCCTGAAGTTTTTTAGGGAGGAACAATGCGACTCGATCTGAATCAAATCGCCTCCATTACCGGCGGTACCCTGATGCCTGAGCGTGCCAACGGAATCGTTACCGGTGTTTGCACCGATAGCCGTTCGTTGCGTTCCGGCGATCTGTTCGTGCCGCTGCGTGGACCTCGATTTGACGGTCATGATTTCATGGCACAGGCGGTGCGTGGCGGAGCCAGCGCCTGCCTCAGCGAAGAAGTTATCGCAGGGTTGCCTGTGCCGGTCATACAGGTAGCCGACACCCTCAAGGCGCTCGGTGATCTGGCGGCAGCCGTGAGGCAGGGGTTTGACGGACCGGTGCTGGCCGTAACCGGATCTTCCGGAAAAACCAGTACCAAGGAAATGCTGGCCGGTATTTTAGCCCTTCGCGGACCAGGGCTTAAAACCGAAGGCAATTTCAACAATCTTATCGGTCTGCCCCATACCCTGTTCAGACTCGAAGCCGAGCATGGATGGGCAGTGGTGGAGCTCGGCATGAGTGCTCGCGGTGAAATTGCCCGCCTGGCCGAGATCAGCCGTCCTGATATCGGTATCATCACCAATGTCGGACCGGCCCATCTGGAAACGTTGCACAATCTCGAAGGGGTTGCTCGGGCCAAAGGTGAACTCTTTGCGGCTCTGCCCCATGGTGGCACCGCGGTTATCAATGGGGACGATCAACGGGTTCTGCAGTTGCCCGTCGCCAATGGCGTGCGTAGATTGATCTACGGTTGCGGTCCCGATGCCGAGGTTCGTGCCGAAGATATTACCGTGGACAGGCAGGGCGTGCGTTTTCGGCTGGTCTTGCCCGATGGCAACTGGGCCGTGTGCCTGTCGGTACCGGGTCGTTACAACGTGCACAATGCGCTTGCCGCTGCGGCAGCCGCCTATGCCTTGAATGTGAGTGGCGCGCAGATTGTCGAAGGGCTGGAACGCTTCCGGTCTTGCGCCGGGCGTATGGAAGTGGCGGAACTCGCCAGCGGTGCGACTATGTTGGAAGACTTTTATAATGCCAACCCCCTGGCCGTCATGGCAGCGCTCAAAGCCCTGGACGAATTGCCCGGAAGTGGACGCCGTATCGCGGTTCTTGGCGACATGCTGGAATTGGGGGAGGCGGCGGCCGACTTGCACCGTCAAACCGGATTGCATGCATCGAAATGTGCCGATCTTCTTATTCTCCTTGGCGAGCGGGCAGAGGATACAGCCTCCGGTGCAAGGCAAGGTGGTATGCCTCCCCAGTCGGTCTGGGTAGTGAAAAGTCATGACGAAGCCGTGCAATTGCTCGGCGACCTGTTGCGCCCCGGTGACCGTGTATTGGTCAAAGGATCTCGCGGCATGGCGATGGAAAAAATCTGTAAAGCCCTGCGCGCCAGCGATGGGCGCCCGACCGCCGGTCATTAGGAGACGTCTGGATGTTGTACCACTTGCTCTATCCGCTGCATGAACAGTTTTCAGTGTTGTACATCTTCCGGTACATCACGTTTCGGGCGATCTATGCCACTATCACGGCACTGATGATCTCCTTCATCATGGGGCCTTGGCTTATCGATAAATTGTCAAGCCTCCAGATCGGTCAAAGCATTCGCAAGGATGGGCCGCAATCCCATTTTAAAAAGGAAGGGACACCCACCATGGGTGGCACCCTCATCTTGCTTGCCATTGTTTTACCGACTTTGCTGTGGACCGATTTGACCAATATCTATGTCTGGGTGACGCTGTTGGTCACGGTCGGTTTCGGCGCGGTTGGATTCGTCGATGACTATCGCAAGGTGAAGAAACGCAACAGCGACGGTCTTTCGGCGCGGCAGAAGATGCTGTGGCTGATGCTCATCGCGGCTACCGCCGGTTTTATGCTGTATTTCTATCCGCCCTATCCAACCACCCTGGCTCTGCCATTTTTCAAGGGGCTACGTCCCGATCTGGGGCTTTTTTACATCCCCTTCGCGATGTTGGTCATCGTCGGCGCCAGCAATGCGGTCAATCTTACGGATGGACTCGATGGCCTTGCCATCGGGCCGACGATTATCGCCTCAGGCACTTATCTGCTGTTTGCCTATCTGGCCGGCAACGCGCGTCTGTCGGAGTATCTGCAGATCAGCAGCGTGCAGGGTGCCGGAGAACTGGCGGTGTTGTGCGGCGCCATGGTTGGTGCGGGGCTTGGTTTTCTGTGGTTCAACACCTATCCGGCGCAGGTTTTCATGGGAGATGTCGGCAGCTTGTCCCTTGGTGGCGCTCTGGGAACCATTGCGGTGATTACCAAGCAGGAGATCGTCCTGGTGATTGTTGGCGGAATTTTCGTGGTTGAGGCACTGTCGGTCATCATGCAGGTTGCGTCGTTTAAACTGCTCGGCAAACGCATCTTCCGCATGGCCCCCATTCACCACCATTTTGAGCTCAAAGGGTGGGCTGAACCGAAGATCATCGTTCGTTTCTGGATCATCAGCATTATTCTCGCACTGGTGGCGTTATCCACCCTTAAGTTGAGGTAGGTCATGGCCGGGTATGCCGGAAAACATGTGGTTGTTGTCGGTGCAGGTTGCACCGGGCTTGGTCTGGCCAGGTTCTTCTTAGACCAGGGTGCGACGGTGACGCTGTCTGACAGCCGCAAACGCGAAGCTCTCGCCGGTGTGGAGGCGCTTGCCGAGTGTGGCCTGCGCTTTGATTGTGGGGGCCATGACGCCGAGCTTTTGACCCGGGCGGATCTTATTGCCATCAGTCCCGGCATACCTTTGACGGTGCCGGCTGTGGCGGCAGCGATGCAGGCAGGCGTACCGGTGCGCGGTGAAATCGAGATTGCCGCACGTGAGTTGACGGCTCCGATGGTGGCGATTACAGGTACCAACGGCAAATCGACAACCACCAGCCTGCTTGGAGAAATTTTGCATTGCTGGGGGCTTAAGGCCTTTGTTGGAGGGAACCTGGGTACGCCGCTCATCGAGTCGACAGGGGTTACCGACTGGGACTGGATTGTCGCGGAAATTTCGTCTTTTCAACTCGAGGCTATTGAAACTTTCCGACCTCGCTACGGGATGCTGCTGAACCTTACCGAGGATCATCTCGACCGATACCCCGACATGGCTGGCTATGTGGCGGCGAAGCTGCGACTGTTTGAAAATATGACGACAGACGACGTGGCCGTCCTGAATGCGGACGATCCGCTGGTGGCTGCATATACCGGTACTCTCTCTTGTCAAAAAGTATTCTTCTCTTCCAGTAGGGTGCTTGAACAAGGGATGGGGTTCGACGGTGAGCATATCGTCTGGCAACATGATGGACGGCAACAGCGATTCCCTATCGCCCAGTTGCGTCTCAAAGGTCTGCACAATGTCGAGAATGTTATGGCCGCGCTTATCCCCCCGCTTATGGAGGGTTGTCCTGCCGAGGTAGCGTGGCAGGCGGTGTGCGGTTTTAGCGGCCTTGATCACCGTATGGTTTTGGTTCGTGAACTCGGCGGTGTGAGCTGGTACGACGATTCCAAGGGCACNNAATGTCGGAAGCGTGGTTAAAAGTCTTGCCGGCCTGGACGCACCCGTGACCCTTATCGCCGGGGGTAGGGATAAAGGCGGAGATTATGCGCCGCTGGCTCCTGCGGTGCGGGACAAAGTAGCTCATTTGATACTGATCGGTGAGGCCGCTGATCGCATGCAGGAAGCCTTTTTGGGTATGACCGATATTCTGCGGGTCGCCACCCTGGAAGAGGCGGTGCAACGTGCTCATCAGGTAACGGTTGCCGGGGGATCAGTCCTGTTGTCGCCCGGATGTTCAAGTTTCGATATGTTTCGCAGTTATGGTGAGCGCGGTGAGGTATTCTGCCGTGCCGTGATGGCGTTGCAAACAAATGGCTGATGCGATGAAAGAGCGAGGCGGATACGATTATTGGCTTTTAGCGGTGGCGTCGGTACTGACCGCTATCGGCGTGCTGATGGTCTATTCTGCATCCTCGATCATGGCAGCGGAGCATTACAAAGACGGATTTTATTTTCTGAAAAGGCAGGGCAGTTTCGCGCTGGTTGGCATGCTGTTGCTGCTTGGCGCGATGCGATGGGATTACCATCATCTGCGCCGATTTGCAGCATTGGGGTTGCTGGTCAGTACCGTGCTGCTCGGCCTGGTGCTGGTGCCAGGCATCGGTTCCTCCGCAGGGGGAGCGGCTCGCTGGATCCGCATCGCAGGATTTTCCGTGCAGCCATCCGAATTGGCCAAGGTAGCGCTGGTGCTGTTCATGGCCCACTCCCTGGCCCGCAAACCGGAAAAAAATATACGTACCTTCAAGCTCGGCGTATTACCTTATCTGGTTATTCTCGGCCTTATGCTGGTTATGCTGATGCTGCAACCCGACCTCGGCAGCGCTATGACCATGGGCGCGGTAGCCATGGGCATGATGCTTGTCGCCGGCAGCTGTTTCAGACACATTCTCGTGTCGATACTACCGGCCTTGCCGGCTTTGTATGTCGCCATCTGGCGGGTGGATTACCGCCGGCGGCGTATGCTTGCGTTTATGGACCCCTGGAAGTATCCGTCCGACGAGGGATTCCAGATCACCCAGAGTTTGATGGCTTTCGCCAATGGCGGATGGAAAGGGCAGGGCCTTGGACAGAGTCAGCAAAAACTGTTCTTTTTGCCCGAGGCCCACACCGACTTTATTTTTTCCGTGGTGGGTGAGGAGGCCGGATTTATCGGTGTATTAACTATTGCCGTGCTGTTTCTGGTGCTGGTGTGGCTCGGTTTGCGCATCGCCTGGATGGCGCCGGACGAATTCGGCCGCTATCTGGCGTTTGGCCTGACTCTGCTTCTCGGTCTTGAAGCTTTCACCAACATGGCCGTGGTTATGTCGCTGTTACCGACCAAGGGGCTGGCATTGCCGTTTATGTCTTACGGGGGCAGTAGTCTCCTGGTATCATTGTTGGCGGTAGGCATTCTATTGAACATCTCCAGTCAGATCGGGGGGAGCAAGTCATGAGATTATTACTGGCAGGGGGAGGGACCGGTGGCCATCTGTTCCCTGCAGTAGCTTTGGCTCAGCGGCTTCTGGAGCAGGAACCGTCAGCCAAGGTTCTGTTTGTCGGTACTGCCCGGGGTATCGAGGCCCGGGTCCTTCCAGAGCTCGATTTGCCTCTGCGTTGCATCGATATCCGCGGATTTGTCAATCAGGGATTGGTCGGCAAACTTCGCTCGATTCCCGTCCTGATAAAAAGTGTCTGGCAGGGGATGCGCATCCTGCGCGAATTTAAGCCCGATGTGGTACTCGGGGTGGGTGGCTATGCTTCTGCGCCCATGCTGATAGCTGCCAGACTCAGGGGCATTCCGACCGTCATTCACGAGCAGAATGCCTGGCCCGGTGTGACCAACCGCTTGCTGGGTGGATGGGCTCGCTGTGTCTGCCTGTCTTTTTCGGAGGCGGAACGTGCGTTTCATCGTGCTACCACCACCGTAACCGGTAACCCTTTACGCAAGGGGATGGAAGATTGTCCGCCGATGGATGGCGGCGCTCCCGGATTGTTGATATTCGGTGGCAGCCGCGGTGCCCGCGCCATCAACGATGCCATGCTGGCGGCATTGCCGTTGCTGGCTGAATGGCGAGGTCGGTTGCAGCTCGTGCATCAGACCGGCAGCGACGATCTTCAACGCATTCGTGAGGGGTATGTCGAGGCTGGTTGGCCACAGGACTGTGTGGTGCCGTTTATTAACGACATGGCAAGCGCTTATGCCAATGCACACCTGGTGGTTTGCCGGGCCGGCGCCACCACTCTGGCTGAGCTTGGCGTCTGTGGCCGTGCGGCGATTCTCATCCCTTATCCCTATGCGGCAGGGGATCATCAGACCATTAATGCCCAGGCTGTCGCACGCAAGGGCGCTGCACTGGTTCTGCCGCAAAAGGATCTGACCGCTGAGCGTCTTGCCAGCCTGATCATCGACCTGCTGGAAAACCGCGCGCGTCTGATTAGCATGGCGGCCGCCTCCAAGTCGCTGGGGATTGCCGGTGCTGCGGACAGGATACTCAATGTATGTCGCACCATGTGTGGGCAGGATTAAATAGTTTACTCAACGCTGCTTCGAGCAGGGAAGGTTTATAGAGCTTTATGTACGGTAAGATTCGCACCATTCATTTTGTTGGCATAGGCGGAATCGGCATGAGCGGCATCGCTGAAGTCCTGCTCAATCTTGGCTACCGTGTCAGTGGTTCGGACCTGCGGGAGTCTGAGATCACCCGCCGTCTATGCGAACTTGGAGGGACGATCGGTTACGGGCATGCTGCCGAAAATCTCGGGGACGCCGATGTGGTGGTCACGTCGACCGCCGTCAAGAGCGATAACCCGGAGGTGGTCGAAGCGCATCGTCGTTTGATCCCCGTTATTCCGCGTGCTGAGATGCTGGCGGAACTGATGCGCATGAAATACGGCATCGCTGTGGCCGGCACTCACGGTAAAACTACCACCACCAGCATGGTTTCAACCGTTTTATCCAAGGCCGGTATCGACCCGACGGTGGTTATCGGCGGGCGTCTGGATTCCATCGGTTCCAATGCCAAGCTCGGGCAGGGGAAGTTTTTGGTGGCGGAGGCCGACGAGTCGGACGGTTCCTTTTTGAAACTGTCGCCAACCATCGCGGTGGTCACCAATGTCGATGCGGACCATCTTGATTTTTATAGTGATCTGGACGAAATTAAACAGACTTTTGTCGATTTTATTAATAAAATACCCTTTTATGGGGTAGCGGTGCTGTGCCTGGATGATCCCAATGTTCAGGCTCTGATTCCGCAGGTCGGCAAACGTTTTGTCACGTATGGGATGTCGACTCAGGCCGATTACAATGCCCAGGATGTTTCTTATCGGGAAGAGCGGACCATCTTCACGGTCTGTCACCAGGGAGAAAAATTGGGCCAGTTGTCCATTCGTATGCCTGGTCAGCACAACGTTCTCAATGCCCTGGCCGCAGTAGCTGTGGCGAGGGAGCTGGAAATACCCTTTGAGCAGATTGCCGAAGGGTTTCTTGACTTTTGCGGCGTTCAACGGCGTTTCCAGCCCAAATACCATGGGCAGGATATCATGGTGGTGGACGACTATGGGCACCATCCTGCCGAGATCAAGGTAACCCTTGCCGCTGCACGTACCGGATGGAATCGCAGGGTCGTGGCCGTTTTTCAGCCCCATCGATACAGTCGCACCCAGGCTTTGTTCGATGAGTTTGTGACCGCCTTTTACCAGGCCGATCATCTGGTGGTCATGGATATTTATGCCGCCGGCGAAACGCCGATTCCCGGAGTGGAAGCCAGCCTGCTGGCCGAAGGTGTCGCCGGACACGGACATCGTGATGTGCATTATTGCCCTGATGCAGAGAGTGTGTTATCTCATCTCCAACAGGTCGTTAAACCGGGCGACCTGGTACTGACCCTTGGCGCCGGAAATGTGTGGCAGGTCGGTGAAGCTTTGGCCGATTGGTTGAAGCAACGAGGCTGATATGAATGAAGTAGCTGCTGCCTTACGTGAAATTTTACAGGGACCGGTACTGGTCGGCGAACCACTGCGCCGTCATACTACCTGGCGTATCGGCGGCCCGGCTGCATTGTTTATCTCCCCCCAAACCGAAGAGGAACTGCTGGCGGCCCTGCATCTGTTGGCGCGAGTCAAAATGCCCTGGATGGCGTTGGGCACGGGAAGCAATTTACTGGTACGTGATGGAGGTTTTCGTGGAGCCGTCATCCATATGGGCGATTTGCAGAGCATGACGTTTCGTGGGGACGGCACAGCCAAAGTCGGCGGGGGCCTGTCCATGATGCGACTGATTCGCCAGGCGGTCAAGCGCGGTTTGGCAGGGCTGGAGGATCTTGCAGGAATTCCGGCAACCGTTGGCGGTGCCGTGAAGATGAATGCCGGTGCCGGCGGTCAGGATATGGCCGGGGTCTTGGAAGGCGCGTTTCTTGCCGGGGGCGATGGAATGGAATACTGGCCCGCCTCGCGTCTCGATATGCGATACCGCGCTTCGGCAGTACCGTTCGATCGTATCGTCGCTGCGGCGGTGTTGCGTTTTACGCCCGGTGATCCGGAAATGCTATCGTTAAGCGTGCAACAACGGTTGATGGCGCGTCGCAAAGCCCAGGGGGTCGGTAAACCAAACGCCGGGTCGGTGTTTAAAAATCCCCCGGGGCAACAAGCCTGGCGTTTGATCGATGACTCCGGCCTGCGTGGCCATTCTGTGGGCGGTGCACAGATTTCGGAAAAACACGCCAATTTCATCATTAATCGTGGTGGAGCCAGAGCGGCCGATGTCTTGTCGTTGATCGGTGAAATACAAGAGGTGGTACAAAGGCGGACCGGCATCATGTTGGAGCCTGAAGTGCAAGTGGTCGGAGAGGTTTGAAAGCTTTCCTAGTTTAAGGAATACGAAAGATATGATGCGACGCCAGGAATTGAAGCAAAAGAAAATCGCCGTTTTGATGGGTGGCCTTTCCGCTGAGCGGGACGTGTCACTGCGCACCGGACGGGCTATCAGCCAGGCCCTTACGCGGTGCGGATACGATGTGACCGATATCGATGCTGACCGCGACCTTGCCGTGCAACTTCAGACATCCGGTGCCGAGGTGGCATTCATCGCCCTGCACGGTCGATTCGGTGAGGATGGCACGGTCCAGGGGCTACTGGAAATGTTGGGTGTCCCTTATACCGGCAGTGGCGTATTGGCTTCGAGTCTTGCCATGGACAAGGTCGCGACCAAAAAGATGCTCTGTTATCACGGTATTGCCACGCCGGAATTTGCCTTTATCCGAGCAGGTCAAGAGCAGCAGGGAACTTTGCCGGACTACCCGTTGGTGGTTAAACCTGCCCGGGAAGGTTCGACCATCGGTATCAGTATCGCCCACAACAAGGAGGAACTGACGGCCGGCCTTGAAGAGGCCTTCCGGCATGACGACCTGGTACTTGTCGAACAGTTCATTGCCGGAGCGGAGGTCACGGTCGGGGTTCTGGATGGGCAACCGCTGCCGATCATTCAGGTAGTGCCCAAAGGGGGTTTTTACGATTACCAGGCTAAATACACGCCGGGTCATACCGAGTACCTGTTGCCGGCACCTTTACCGGAGCCCATGTATCGGGAACTTCAAGCTGCAGCCGTGCAGGTTTTCGAAGCCATTGGTTGCAGTGGGGCGGCCAGGGTCGATTTTATGGTGACCGATTCGGCGTTTTACTGCCTGGAGGTCAACACCATTCCTGGTATGACCGAAACCAGTCTGTTGCCCAAGGCCGCGGGGGCCATGGGCATGTCATTCGATGAGTTGGTCGAACGTATTCTTGCAGGTGCCGCGGTTCGGAAGTAACTTATTCACGTCCATTGAGGTAAATAAGTATGGTCAATGTCGGACCCTCAAAAAAACGGCGGAATAATCGTAATGGCAACCATTTCAGGAAACAACGCCGGAATATTCCATGGCGACGCTTGCTGATTGGCTCGCTGTGGGGTACCATGGCTCTGGCCAGTTTGTCGATGGTGGTTGCTGTCGCTTACTTTGCCGCACAGACGTTGTTCGCTTCCGACTATTTCAAGGTGGAACAGATCCGGGTGGAGAATAACCGTCGCATCAGCCGGGAAGAGATTCTGGCGTTGTCGGATATTCACCCCGGCACCAACATATTTGAACTTGATCTGGGGCGCATCAGCACCCGCATAGAGGAAAACCCCTGGATAGCCAGTGCCAAGGTGCGGAGGCTGTTTCCGAATCAATTGGTTATCCATGTTGCCGAGCGGACACCCAAAGCCATTGTGAGCCTTGACTATCTGTATTACCTCGATGCCGCAGGGCAGGTTTTTAAAAGACTGGAGAGGGGTGATCCTCTCGATTTTCCGGTTGTCTCGGGCATCAATCGGCAGGCTCTGCTGGCGCGGGACGAAAAAACCATGCAGCATCTTGGGGCTGTAATCGGGGTGCTTAAAAGTCTCGACGGCCGCAAGGTTTTTAATACCAGTGACGTTTCGGAGCTAGGTCTCGATGAAACAGGCAGCATTACCCTTTATACTTGCAAGGGTGGCGTGCCGGTGCGCATAGGGCAGAGCGATTTCGACAGCAAGTTGAATCGCCTTGAGAAAATCTTTCCACAACTCAAGACACGATTGAGTTTTATCGATTATATCGACCTGAACGTTACTCGGCGGATTATTGTGAAACTGGATGCCGGCGATGCGCGGGGCAAAGGGTAGATTCCAAGGGGGGAAGGCACGGAGATGAGCAATAATAAAAACAATCTGATCGTGGGACTGGATATCGGTACCACCAAGATTTGCGCCATTGTCGGCCATCAGAACGAAGACGGTCTGGATATCGTCGGCATAGGAACCAGCCCGTCCCGCGGGTTGCGAAAAGGCGTTGTGATCAACATTGAGAGTACTGTCGAAGCGATCCGCAAGGCACTCAGTGAAGCCGAACTCATGGCTGACTGCAAGATCGACAGTGTCTATGCGGGGATCGCCGGAGGTCATATCAGAGGGTTTAATTCCCAGGGGGTTATCGCGATTAAAACCCGGGAAGTGACCCATGATGACATCCGCCGGGTTCTCGACGCCGCCAAGGCCATTGCCATCCCCATGGATCGGGAAGTGATTCATACCCTGCCCCAGGAATACATCATCGACGATCAGGACGGAATTCTTGATCCTTTGGGTATGTGCGGTGTGCGTCTGGAGGCCAAAGTTCACATTGTTACAGCTGCCACGGCCAGTGCGCAGAACATTGTCCGCAGCTGTTACAAGGCCGAAGTCGGTGTCTCCGACATTGTCCTTGAGCAACTCGCCTCGTCCGAAGCCGTCCTCTCCGCCGATGAAAAAGATCTCGGCGTGGTTCTGGTTGATATCGGCGGCGGTACGACGGACATTGCGATTTTTGTCGATGGTGCCATCAAACACACGTCTGTTCTGTCTTTGGGCGGCAACCATCTGACCAATGATATCGCCGTTGGACTTCGTACGCCCATGGCCGAGGCTGAAGTCATCAAGCAGAAATACGGCTGCGCCATGACCTCCATGGTTGGTAAGGACGAAACCATCGAGGTTCCGTCGGTCGGAGGTCGCGAGCCGCGCATCCTTTCACGGCACCTGCTGGCCGAAATCCTTGAACCGCGCGTTGAGGAGATTTTTACTCTGGTGCAGCGCGATATCATAAAAAGCGGCTATGAGGATCTTTTGGCTTCCGGTATTGTATTGACCGGCGGAAGCTGTATCCTGCCCGGTATGCCGGAGATGGCCGAACAGATTTTCAACCTTCCGGTGCGGCGCGGTTTGCCGCAGGGGATCGGCGGCTTGACCGATGTGGTGCATTCGCCGATTTATGCTACCGGGGTAGGTCTTGTTAAATACGGTGCGCGTTGTGGGGGCGCACAGAAGTTCAAGGGCGGCACGGACAACCTGTTCGACAAGGTTCTAAAGCGCATGAAAGAGTGGTTTGTAGAATTTTTCTGATAGCGGTGGGGTATCGCGATATTTTAAACAGGGTCGGGTTACGGAGAGCCCGGGCCAACAAGGGGAGCGGAGGGAGTCATGTCGGATAATATCATGTTCGAGTTCGATGAAAACATCGACCAGACGGCAAAAATTAAGGTGATCGGCGTTGGTGGCGGTGGTAATAACGCGGTCAACACCATGATCATGGCAGAGCTGGAGGGCGTAGACTTTGTGGCGGCCAACACCGACGCCCAGGCGTTGCGCAAAAGCAAGGCTCCGGTCAAGTTGCAGATCGGTGGCAAGTTGACCAAGGGCCTCGGCGCCGGCGCCAATCCTGAAGTCGGTCGCGACGCGGCGGAGGAAGATCGTGCGCGTTTGGCCGAAATTCTCGAAGGTGCCGATATGGTATTCATCGCTGCCGGTCTCGGCGGTGGTACCGGTACCGGTGCCGCACCGATTATTGCCGAAGTTGCCAAGGAGCAAGGGGCTCTCACCGTTGCCGTGGTGACCAAGCCTTTCAGCCGTGAAGGTAAACAGCGGATGAAAAAGGCGAC